>JACCXC010000100.1 GCA_013697275.1 Actinomycetota bacterium
CGCCGGGGGACGGGCTGCGCTTCGGTACCGACGCGGAAGCTACCCCGCGACGATCCTCCTAATCGTTCCGCGAGCTCGCGACCGAGGACACGCACTTGCCGTACGCGTTCCGGCCCTCGCCGAAGACCTGGGCGAACGTCTTGCCGGCGTTCGCCGTCCCGGCCATGGCCGCCGTGAAGGCCGCCGGGTCGTTCTTCCAGCTTCGGCACGTCTTCGCAGCGTTCACGAACGCGGCGCGACGGGCCTGGTTTCGCGCCCGCGCCACGGAGGAGACGCACTTGCCGTAAGCGTTCGCCCCGGTGCCGTACACCTGCTCGAAGGTCTTCCCCTGGTTCGGCGTGCCGGCGACTGCGGCGGCGAACAAGGCCGAATCGGCCTTCCAGGCAGCGCACGTCTTCGCGGCATTCATCCGCGCCTGCTGCATCGCGGCGGCCTCCCGCCTCGAGCAGTTCCGGAGGGCGGCGCGCGGGCTCCGGGTCAAGGGTGCGAAGGCCGCGTTGAAGTTACGGGCGCCCATCTGCGCCTTGACGTTCTGGCACACCTTGACCGTCGCGTTCTGGTTCGCGTGCTCGTCCGGCCCGCCGGCTGCGGCGGTCGGCGCGAGCGCTAGCGCGACGGCCGTCGTGACGATTCCAAGCTTCAGCATGTCCCTCCTTGGGTTCAGCAACCTTCTGACAGTAACCCGGGGCTATTGGTCTTCCCTAAGCAGTCCGTAAGCAAGGCGTAAGCGTCTCCCGGGAAGAGCGGCATAGGCTTAGGCCGTGATCCTCGAGTCGCGCGTCGACCCCTCTGCGCCCGGCTTCGCGCAGAACCGGGCCCGCATGGAGGAGCTCGTCGCGGAGCTCCGGACACGAAGCGCCCAGGTCAACCAGGGCGGCGGCCCCGGGTCGGTCGAGCGTCACCACGAGCGCGGAAAGCTCCTCGCCCGCGAGCGGATCGACCGGCTCGTCGATCCCGGGTCGGCCTTCCTCGAGCTGAACGCCCTCGCCGCCTCGGATCTCTACGACGGGGATGCGCCGGCCGCCGGAATCGTGACCGGGATCGGCGTCGTCGAGGGCCAGGAGTGCGTGATCGTTGCGAACGACGCGACGGTCAAGGGCGGCACGTACTACCCGCTCACGGTGAAGAAGCACTTGCGGGCGCAGGAGGTCGCCGAGCAGAACCGCCTCCCCTGCATCTACCTGGTCGACTCCGGCGGCGCCTTCCTCCCCATGCAGGACGAGGTCTTCCCCGACCGCGAGCACTTCGGACGGATCTTCTTCAACCAGGCGCGCATGTCGGCCGCGGGGATCCCGCAGGTCGCTGTCGTCATGGGCTCTTGCACCGCCGGCGGGGCCTACGTCCCAGCGATGAGCGACGAGACGGTGATCGTCAAGGGGACCGGGACGATCTTCCTGGGCGGCCCGCCCCTCGTGAAGGCGGCGACCGGCGAGGAGGTGACGGCGGAGGAGCTCGGCGGCGCCGAGGTGCACTCTCGCGTGTCGGGCGTGACAGATCACTACGCGCACTCGGACGAGCACGCGCTCGCCCTCGCGCGTGAGATCGTCGCGAACCTGAACGGCTCGCGCCCGCCGCTTCCGTGGGAGCCCGCCGACTCGGAGGAGCCGCTTCACGCCCCCGAAGACCTCTACGGAGTCATCCCCGAGGATCAACGCACGGGGTATGACGTCCGCGAGGTGATCGCCCGCCTCGTAGACGGAAGCCGCTTCCACGAGTTCAAGCCGCTCTACGGCGAGACGCTCGTCTGCGGCTTCGCGCACCTCGAGGGCTTCCCGGTCGGGATTCTCGCCAACAACGGCGTCCTCTTCTCCGAGTCGGCCCTCAAGGGCGCGCACTTCATCGAGCTCGCCTGCAAGCGGCGCGTCCCGCTCGTCTTCCTCCAGAACATCACCGGCTTCATGGTCGGGAAGGAGTACGAGGCCGGCGGGATCGCGAAGGACGGGGCGAAGATGGTCACGGCAGTCGCCTGCGCGGAGGTGCCCAAGTTCACGGTGATCGTGGGTGGGTCGTTCGGTGCCGGGAACTACGGCATGTGCGGGCGCGCATTCTCTCCGCGCCAGCTCTGGATGTGGCCGAACGCGCGAATCTCGGTCATGGGCGGGGAGCAGGCGGCCACGGTGCTCTCGGCCGTCGGGCGCTCGGACCCGGAGGAGATCCGCGCGAAGTACGAGCGTGAGGGGAACCCTTACTACTCGACGGCCCGACTCTGGGACGACGGGGTGATCGACCCGGCCGACACCCGGCACGTCCTCGCGCTCGGGATTGCGGCGAGCCTGAACGCTCCCATCCCCGAGACCACGTTCGGCGTCTTCCGGATGTGAGGGAATCGCCCGCGCGGGCATAACTGAGTCCTTGTCGCGCCGCCTCCTCATCGTTTTCCTCGCGCTCGGGCTGCTCGTGACCGGCTGCACGGTCGAGGAGGCCGAAGAGAAGCCGTCCGCCGCCGGACCGGACCTGATGACGTACCGGGACGAGGACAAGGGCTTCTCGATCGAGGTTCCGAAGAGCTGGGGCGTCGTCCAGCCCGGCGAGAAGCCTCCCGAGGGCCTCGAGGCGATCTCGCTGCCCGAGAACGCGAGGCTTGTAGCCCTCTCGCCCGAGCGCGCCGACTCGGTCGAGGCCGGGGAGCTCGCAGCGCTCGCGCCGGCCCTCGTCGTGCAGGTCAACCCGACAGCCCGCGAGCTCGACTTCGAAGAGTTCGAGCGGGCGACGACGCAGGCCGTCCGCGCTTCAGCCGACGAGGAGACCTTCGAGAGTCAGGTCGTGGCGCTCCCACCCGGGGAGGCCGTCGAGTACACCTACGAGAGGGCTGCCGAGGGCGGCGTCCGGTCGGGCGTAAGGCAATACGCGCTGCTCGTGGACGGCAAGCAGTACGTGCTCTCGTTCCAGACCGAGGCCGACCGCCTCCACGGCGACACCGACCTGTTCGAGCAGATCGCCGACACCTTCAAGGTCGACTGAGAGCACGCCGCAAGACGGCGCGTGCGGGGGGATCTTCTCAACAGGGGAGGGCCCCGAAGCATGGAGACCGCTGACCGGCTGCGGCCGACCGACCGCGGGGTCGCTCCGGGGCCCACTCCACTCTAGCCCGGGGCGCCGAAGCTCATCATCCGGCGTCTTTCTTCACGGTTGTAGATTCTTAGAGGATGACCGTCTCCGGAAACACCGCTCCGGCGGCGAATCGCTCCAGCCGATAGGGGGTCAGGTCGAAGCTCGACTCCCCCTCGAGGATCTCCTCGGCGAGCGCGCGTCCCACCGCGGGCGATTGCATGAACCCGTGGCCCGAGAACCCGCAGGCGGCGTAGACGCCCTCGGCGACCGGGCCGATGATCGGGTGCGCGTCCGGCGTCATGTCGTAGAGGCCGGCCCAGCCGCTCTCCACCAGAGCATTCGCGGCCGGCGCGAACCGCGCGGCCAGGCGGGCGCGACGATCTTCGAAGACCGACTCGTCGAGCCACGGCTCCGCCTCCCAGCGCGGCTCTGCGTCGGTCATCGCCAGTACGAGCCGGTCGCCGCGGGCGCGGAAGTGGAAGCCCGTCTCGGCCTCGATCGTCATCGGCAGCCGGACGGGCAGATCCGGGATCTCCGAGGTCAGGAGGAGCTGGCGGACGAGCGGCCGGACAGGCAGCTCGATGCCGAAGCGGCGACCGACCTCAGCCGACCAGGCGCCGCAGGAGAGGACGACCACGTCGGCCTCGATGTCCTCCACCCCCGTTCGCTCGCGCACCTCGACACCCAGCTCGATTGCGCGGCGGATCAGCTCGCGAGTGACCCCCGGCGGGTCGCCCACGCCGTCCGTCGCGCAGAAGACGGCTCCGACGACGTCGTCCGTGCGCAGGCCCAGGACGAAGCCCGGGTCGACGCGCTCCACCGCGACGCCCAGCTCGGCCTGAACCAAGCGGCGCTCCTCGAGCGCGGCGAGCCCGTCGCCGGTCGTAGCAAGGAAGAGGTAACCCACCTGGTCGAAGAACGGCGGGCCGAGCTCCTCGAAGAAGGCGATCGACGCCTGGGCGAGGCGCACCTCCGCCGCAGTCGAGAACTGCTGCCGGACACCGCCCATCCCCTTGCTCGTCGCCCCCGAGACCAGCTCGCCTCGATCGCAGAGCACGACGTCCCGCGCACCGGCGAGCGCGAGGTGGTACGCGACGGACGCGCCTACTGAGCCGGAACCGGCGACGACGATTCGAGCCATTCGGCCACCGTCCGGTCGACCTGCGCGCGCTCCTCGTCCATCAGTGTGCGAAGCGGGCCTCGGACGTCCTCGCGGATGGGCACGCCGCGCCGCCCGAGGGCGCGCTTCGCCGCGGGGACGAACGGGAAACGCTCGAGCGCCGTTCGCAGGCCCCGCACCGTTTCGGCCGCCTCCTCGCTACGGTCCCGGACGAGCGCAGCGACGGGCTCGGGAAAGACCGACGCGAGCCCCGAGACGGCGCCCGCTGCTCCTGCCGCGAGCCCCTGCGGAATCAGCGCCTCGGCGCCGATGAAGACGTCGAGCCCATCGACTAGATACGGCTCCACGGCCTCCCAGGGCGTGTCCGAGACCTTCATCCCCGTGAGGTTCGGCGCCTCCTCGCGCACACGCTCGACGACCGAGAGCGGGATCGGGTAGCCAGCCCGCGGGGCGAACTCGTAGAGATAGAAGGGGACCGGGGCGCAGGCGCTTGCGGCCGCGAGGAAGTGCGCCGCCAGAGCGGGCTCGTCGGGCGCGTAGTACGGAGGCGCGACGACCGCGACTCCCTCGATGCCGAGCTCGGCCGCGTGCGCGCAGAGGGCGACCGTCTCACCCGTCGTCTGCGCGCCGCAGTGAAGAACGACCGCGAGCCGGCCGGCGACGACCTCGACCACGAGCTTGGCGGCGCGCCGGCGCTCCTGACGGGTGAGGAGGATGCCCTCCCCGGTCGTTCCGAGCGCGAAGACGCCGTCGAGCCCGGCGCCGGCGAGGAAGTCGAGATAGGGCGCAAACGCCTCCTCGTCGAGGGCCTCCCCGCCCTCGCGGAGCGGGGTCAGGACGGCCGCTACGGTTCCGCGAAGCACAGGCGAACTCTAGACTCGCTCCCTCGTGCTCGGCGACCCCGATCCATCCAGATGAGCGCGCTGAAGGTCGAACGCCGAGATCGGGTCTTGCACGTCACGCTGGCGCGCCCCGAGCGGAGAAACGCGTTCGACGCCGCGCTGATCCGCGAGCTCACGCAGGCCTTCGCCGACGTCGGCGACGCCAGGGCGGTCGTCCTCGCCGGAGACGGGCCGAGCTTCTGCGCGGGCGCGGACGTCGAGTGGCAGCGCTCGTCCATCGACCTCTCGTACGAGGAGAACGTCGAGGACGCGACCCGGCTCCTCCGGATGCTTCAGACGGTCGATGGCTGCCCGGCACCGGTCGTGATGCGCGTTCACGGATACGCGCTGGGGGGAGGCTCGGGGCTCGTCGCCTGCGCGGACGCGGCGGTCGCGGCGCCCGATTCGATCTTCGGCTTCTCCGAGGTGAAGCTCGGCATCATCCCGGCCGTCATTTCGCCCTTCGTGCTGGCGAAGATCGGTGCGTCGGCCAGGCGGCTGTTCGTCACGGGCGAGCGCTTCGGAGCGGACGTGGCTCTTCGGATCGGGCTCGTGGACGAGCTCGCCGACGACGCGGACGCCGCCGTTGGGCGGGTCCTGGGGGAGATCCTGTCCTCAGGCCCTGAGGCGGCCCGCGCGGCCAAGCGTCTCGTTCGGGAACCGCCGACGATCGCCGAGCTTCCCCGGCTCGCGGCCCGGATGCGCACGAGCGAGGAGGGCCAGGAGGGCCTTCGCGCCTTCCTCGAGAAGCGTCGACCTCTCTGGCGGGGCTGAGGACAACACAGAGATCGAATCGCCTGGGCCCTAAGCTCTTGCCGTGTCCGAACGGAAGCCCGTCGAGCGGCTCCTCGTCGCGAACCGCGGCGAGATCGCCGTTCGGGTGTTCCGCACCTGTCGGCGGTTGGAGATCGAGACCGTCGCGGTCGCCGCGCCCGACGACGCCGGCGCGTTCCACACCCGCCAGGCCGACCAGGTCGTCGAGATCGGCTCGTATCTCGAGCCCGCGCACATCGTCGCCGCGGCAGAGCGCGCGAACGCCGCCGCCGTGCACCCGGGCTACGGGTTCCTCGCCGAGAGCGCGGACCTCGCCGAGGCTGTCACCGCGGCCGGACTGGTCTGGGTCGGGCCTCCACCGGATGTCCTCCGGGCTTCGGGGGACAAGCTCGCCGCCAAGCGCCTCGCGGAGGCTGCCGGCGTCCCGGTCGTAGAGACCGGTTCTCCCGACGAGGTCGGTTTTCCGCTGATGATCAAGGCAGCGGCCGGCGGCGGCGGACGCGGGATGCGCCTCGTTCGCTCGCCGGAGGAGCTCGACGAGGCGCTCGCGGCTGCCCGGCGCGAGGCCAAGGGTGGTTTCGGCGATGACACGGTCTTCTTCGAGCGCTACGTGGAGCGCCCCCGCCATGTCGAGGTGCAGCTCCTCGGGGACGCTCACGGGGCGGTCATTCACCTGGGGGAGCGGGAGTGCTCGATCCAGCGGCGCCATCAGAAGGTGTTCGAGGAGAGCCCGTCGCCCGCGCTCGAGGCGGTCCGCCGGGCCGAGCTCACGGGCGCCGCCGTCGCGCTCGCGCGCGAGCTCGGCTATCAGGGCGCGGGAACGGCCGAGTTCATGCTGGACGGCGAGCGCTTCTACTTCCTCGAGCTGAACGCGCGGATCCAGGTCGAGCATCCCGTGACCGAGCTCGTGACGGGCATCGACCTCGTCGAGCAGCAGCTCCGCATGGCGGTGGGCGAGCCGCTCGCCCTCGAGTCCCGCGATCCCGAGGGTCACGCGGTAGAGGCGCGCCTCTACGCCGAGCACCCGCTGACCTTTCTGCCCCAGGCCGGCCGAGTGAACGCGCTGGCGCTGCCCGCGGGGATCCGCGTGGACGCAGGCGTCGAGGCCGGCGACGACGTCCCGGTCTCCTACGACCCGATGATCGCCAAGCTCGTCGCGGCGGGCGAGACCCGGGACGAGGCCCTCGACGCGCTCGCGACCGCGCTGTCTGAGACCCGCGTCGCCGGCGTCACCACCAACCTCCCCTTCCTGCGCTGGCTCGTACGGCATCCCGAGCTTCGAGCCGGCCGCACGACGACGGCCTTCCTGACCGAGCATGCGCCGCTCTCTCGCTACCCGCACGTCCCTGCGGTGTGGCAAGGCGGCTGGCGCCTGAACGCTGACGTCGTCCGGCCGCGGCCGCCGCCGGTGCTCGAGACCGCAGCGCACCCGACCGACCCGGGCGGGCACGCCGACCGGATCGTCGCCCCCATGCCCGGCGTGGTGATCCGGGTTCTGGCCGAGGAGGGTGCCCGGGTCGAGCCGCGGCAGCCGCTCGTCGTCCTCGAGGCGATGAAGATGGAGACGCCGCTCGCCTCGCCCTTCGAGGCGACCGTGAAGAAGATCAATGTCGCGGAGGGCGACCGGGTCGCCGGGGGCGCCGTCCTCATCGAGCTCGAGGACTAGCTAAGGCACGGCAGTCACGAGGCCGCCGTCGACCACGAGGTTCTGGCCCGTCACGTAGGAGGCGGCCGGCGAGAGGAGGAAAGCCGCCACGCGAGCCAGCTCGGCTGGCTCGCCCTGGCGGCCGAGTGGGATCCGCGCCTTCTCGCGCGCGAGGAGGTCCTCGAGCGAGACCCCCTCGGACTCTGAGCGCGCCTTGCCGAGCTCGACGGTGCGATCCGTCGCGATCCGGCCGGGCGCGAGCCCGTTCACCCGCACGCCGGGAGCAAGATCGCGTGAGAGCGTCTTCACGAGCGACGCGACGCCCGGCCGCAGAACGTTCGAAGTGTCGAGCCCCGGCATCGGCTCGCGCACCGTCGAGGACGTGATCCAGACGATCGCGGCGCCGTCGGCGAAGCGCGGCACCAGGGCGCGGAGCAGGCGGATCGGCCCCCGCAGGACAAGGTCGAACGCAGCCTGCCATTCGTCGTCGGCGAGCTCGAGCGCGCGGCCGAAAGGAGGGCCGCCGTGATTCAGGAGGACGCCGTGGAGCGGCCCGTCCACCGCTGCCACCACCGTCTCGGCCGCGTCCGGGTCGGCCAGATTGGCCGCCACGGCCGTCGCACCTTCGCCGAGCTCCTCGGCCGCCCGCTCGAGCGCCTCGCCACCGCGAGAGACGAGGACGACGCGCGCTCCTTCCCGCACGAGCTCCTCCGCGACCGCGCGGCCGAGCCCCCGGCTCCCCCCGCCAACGACGAACGCGCGCTCCGCGAGGCCCAGGTCCACGAGCGCATCTTCCCAGGGTTGCCCACCCGGACAGTCCCCCTAGAGCGATGCGGGAGCGGCGGCCGTGTCCAGCCGGGCCGATCGCCGCGACGGCGGCAAGAGAAATGTCAGGGCCACGGCGAGGGCTGGTCCCGCGGCCGTGAGGAGCAAAGCCGTCCGCAGATCGATCGCGTCCGCAACGGCCCCGAGGCTGACCGCCGCGATGCCGCCGAGCCCGATCGCAAAGCCGATCGAAAGGCCCGACGCCATCCCGACCCGGCCCGGCATGTACTCCTGGCTCATGACGAGGCTGACGCCGAAGGTGCCGATGATCGCCGCACCGCTCAGCACGAGCGCCGCGGCGCCGATCCACCCCCCGACGACGACATAGGTGAGGACGAGGGGCGCGGCGGCGGCAAAGCTCCACGTGAGGACGCGGCGACGCCCGCAGCGGTCGGCGAGCGGGCCGCCCACGAGCGTCCCGAGGGCTCCCGCGAGGAGGAACGCCGCCAGGAGCCGCGTCCCGTAGGCCTCGCTCGAGCCCTGCGCGACCTCCCAGAGCGGCACGAAGGTGAAGAGGCCCATGTGAGCGAGACTCCGCAGGCCGATCACGCCGATCAGGAGCGCAAGGCCACGATGCTGGCTCGGGGCGGCCGCGGCCCGCGCCTCGCGCCCGGTCACGGCCGGCGCGAACTCTCCCAGGTAGCGCAGGGTCACGAGCAGGAAGACCGCGATCGCCAGGCCGGGAACCGCCACGAGCGCACCTCCCGCGAGCCCGAGGCCGAGGGTGACAATCGCGAACGAGGCCACGAGCGGGCCGAGCGCGAACCCCAGGTTCCCACCGATCGAGAAGAGGGACATGCCGCTCGCGCGCCGCGCTCCGCTGACGTAGCTCGCGAACTTCGAGCCCTCAGGGTGGTACGCGGCGACGCCGAGGCCCGAGACGAGCACGGCCACGAGCAGGAGCGGATAGCTCGGCGCCACGGTCGCCGCTGCCATCCCCAAGCCCGCGAGGACTACGCCCAGCGGGAGGAGCCAGAGCGCGCCGCGCGCGTCCGACCAGAGGCCGAACGCCGGCTGGACGATCGAGGAGCTGATCGTCGCGGCGAGCACGAGCGAGGCTGCCATCGTGTACGAGAGGTCGAACTTCACGACCAGGTAGGGCAGGAGCGCCGGGAGCGCGCCCTGGGCCAGATCGGCCGCAAGATGCCCCGAAGACAGCGCAGCCATGGCCTTCCGGTCGACTCCCCTCACGGGGCGATGCTAGCCGGGCCCGTGCGGCCGGAGTCCTGGTCCTACGCCGTGGCGTAGTGGGCGATCAACGCCCGCGCGATCTGCTGATGGAGGTCGACGATTGCGCGACGGTTTCGCTCGAGTTCCATCGACGGGCCACTCTTCCGGAGCTCTTCGCGCTCGCGTAGGAGCCCCCCAAGATCGTCTTGGAGGGCTCCTAGCGGGAGAGGGTGCCCGCGAGGGGACGCGGGCGGAGAGGGTAGAGCAGCGCTCATAGCGCAGTCCGTCCATCGGCGAAGCCGCCGCAGGGCTTGAGTGCCCACAAAGGGTGATTTCGGCGTTCGGCTAGCATCCCCTCCTCCATGCAGGTCGACGTCGTCGAGACCGCACCGCGCGACGTCGAGGCAGACGTCCTGGGCTTCGCCGTCCCCGAGCCGACCGAGCTCCCGGCGGCGGTACAGCAGCTCGACGAACTCGTGAACGGCAGGCTCACGCACCTCGTCGAGGACGGCGAGCTGACGGGCTCGCGGGGCGCGGTCACGCTCGTCCACACGATCGGCGAGCTCGCGGCTCATCGACTCGCCGCGGCCGGAGTCGGGCCGGCGGCCGAGCTCGACGCCGACGCGGTGAGAGCGGCCGCGGCTTCCGTCGCCGCCAAGACAGGTCTCACAGGCGGGCGGACCGTGGCGTGGCTTCTCGCCGACGACGGCCTGCCGCTCGCCGAGGAGGCGCGGGCCGCGGTCGAAGGCATCCTGCTCGGCCGCTACGACGCCGGGCGCTGGAAGACGAACGGGATGCCGCCGACGCCGGTCGAACGGATCGTCCTCTGCGGACGCGGCGCGAAGGCGGTCGCGGAAGAGGCGCGCGAGGCCGCCGTCGTGGCCGGCTGGGCCAATCGCTGCCGCGACATCGTCAACGCGCCGCCCAACGAGCTCACACCGGTGCGCCTGGCCGGGTTCGCCGAGGAGGTGGCAGGTGGCTCGAGGGCGCTCACCGTGGAGACGCTCGGCCCCGGGGAGATCGAGGCGGCCGGGATGGGCGCATTCGCAGCGGTTGCACAGGGAAGCGAGAACGAGCCGCGGCTCATCCGGCTCGCGTACGAGCCTGAGCGGCCGGTGCGCGCGGACGTCGTGCTCGGCCTCGTCGGGAAGGCGCTCACTTTCGACGCGGGCGGGCTCTCGCTGAAGCCGGCCGACGGGATGGACGAGATGAAGTCGGACATGGGCGGGGGCGCAGCCGTCCTTGCCGCCGTCGGCGCGATCGCGGAGCTTGGGCTCCCCGTCCGCATCCTCGCCGTCGTACCGGCCTGCGAGAACATGCCCGGAGGGCACGCCTACCGCCCCGGCGACATCCTGACCGCGGCGAACGGCAAGACGATCGAGGTGACGAACACCGACGCGGAGGGCCGCCTCATCCTGGCCGACGCCCTCTGGTACGCGCGCGAGGAGGGCGCGACCCACCTACTCGACCTGGCCACGCTGACCGGGACGATCGTCGTTGCGATGGGCGACTTCTACGCCGGTCTCTTCGGAAGCGATCCTGACTGGGTCGGCGAGGTACAGGCGGCCGCGGACGCGAGCGGCGATCACGCCTGGACGATGCCGCTCCATCGTTCTTACCGCCGCTTCCTCGACTCGGAGTTCGCCGACGTGAAGAACTGCCCGGACAAGAAGCGCGGCTCCTCGATCATCGCCGCCCTCTTCCTGCAGGAGTTCGCGGGCGAGGGGCCCTGGGCGCACCTCGACATCGCCGGCACGGCGTACATCGACCGGGCTCGAGACCCGTTCCCGCGGATGGGCGCAACCGGCTACGGCGTGCGTCTCCTCGCCGCCCTCGCCCGCCGCCTCTCCGCGTGAACTACGACCTCTCGGAGGAGCACGCGCTCCTGCGCCGGACAGTCCGCGAGTTCGCGGAGCAGCGGATCGCCCCGGTCGCGGAGGAGCTCGACCGCGAGCACCGCTTTCCGTACGAGATCGTCGCCGAGCTCGCGGAGCTGGGGCTCATGGGCATCCCGATCCCCGAGGAGTACGGCGGCTCGGGAGGCGACACGCTCGGCTATGCGCTCTCGATCGAGGAGCTGACCCGGATCGACTCGTCGGTGGCGATCACGGTCGCCGCCCACACATCGCTCGGCACGATGCCGATCCTCCTCTACGGATCGGAGGAGCAGAAACGCAAGTGGCTCCCCGATCTCGCCTCTGGGAGAAAGCTCGGCGCCTTCGGTCTGACCGAGCCCGATGCCGGCTCCGACGCGGGCGCGGCGCAGACCCGCGCGGACCTGCGCGACGGGCACTGGGTCGTGAACGGCTCCAAGATCTTCATCACGAACGCAGGCACGGACATCTCGGGGTGCGTGACGATCGCCGCGCGCACCAGCGCGGACGAGGTCTCGAACGTGATCGTCCCGAACGGCACGCCCGGATACGACATCTCCGCGCCGCTGGAGAAGATGGGCTGGAACGCCTCCGACACGCGCGAGCTCTCGTTCGTCGACTGCACCGTCCCCGAGGGAAACCTGCTCGGGCCGCGCGGCCAGGGCTTCCGCCAGTTCCTGGAGATTCTCGACGGTGGCCGGATCTCCGTTGCCGCAATGGGCGTCGGCCTTGCGCAGGGAGCGTACGAGCAGGCCCTCGGCTACGCCCGGGAGCGAGAGCAGTTCGGGCGGCCGATCGCCAAGCTCCAGGCCGTCTCCTTCAAGCTCGCCGACATGGCGACGGAGATCGAGGCGGGCCGGCAGCTCGTATACAAGGCTGCGTGGCTCAAAGATCAGGGCCGACCCTTCGGCCAGGAGGCCGCGATGGCGAAGCTCTACACCGGGATCCTCTCGAACCGCGTCGTCAACGAAGCGCTGCAGATCCACGGAGGGTACGGCTACATGGAGGAGTACCCGATCGCCCGCTTCTACCGAGACCAGAAGGTCCTCGAGATCGGTGAGGGGACGAACGAGGTGCAGCGGATGGTGATCGCCCGCCACCTCGGCCTCTAGTCACTGGCGCTAGGCTGCCGGGCGCAGCAAGCTCGCCATTCTCCGAGGAGGGATTCATTTTGCAGAAGCTCGTCGCTCTTGCGGCGCTCACGTTGGCAATCGCGGCATTCGCGGCCTCTCCCGCCGGCGCGATCACGTACGGCCAGCCCGACACGCAGAACCGCTACCCCTACGTCGGCGCGCTCGTCGGGACGTTCGACGGCCAGACGTACGCGTACTGCTCGGGGACGCTCATCTCCTCGACCGTCTTCCTGACGGCCGCCCACTGCGACATCGGAACCGGGACGGCTTGCGTCACCTTCGATGCCCAGTACACGTCGCGCTCGAAGCTCTACTGCGGCGAGTTCATCGCCCATCCCGACTACCGCCAGTCGCAGTCGAACCCGAACGACGTTGCGGTGATCGTCTTCTCCAAGCCGATCCGGGGCATCCAGCCGGCGAGGATCGCCGAACCTGGCCTGCTCGACCGGATGAAGGCGGACGGAACGCTCAACCAGTCGACCGCCTTCACCTCGGTCGGGTACGGCGCCCAGGAGCCCGGCCACAAGAACGAGCTCACGTATCTCGACCGTCGCGAGTACGCGGTCGGGTACTTCAATGCGCTCGGCCCGGGCTACCTGCGCGTCTCGCAGAACCCGGCCACCGGGAGCGGCGGCACCTGCTACGGCGACTCGGGCGGCCCGGTCTTTCTCGGGAGCACGAATATCGTCGTGGCGATCACGACGACGGGCGACATGTTCTGTCACTCGACGAACGTCGACCAGCGCATCGACATCCCGTCGGTTCAGCAGTTCCTCGCACAGTACGTCTAGCGACCGAGCCCGCCCCGCCGATCCCGGCGGGGCGGGCTTCGGCTAGCGCATCCGCTCGGCCTCGTAACCCCACTCTCGTAGGCGCTCGAGCATCTCGAGGCATTGCTGCTCGTCGCGCGTCTGAAGGGTCAGCTCGACCGCGGTCTGAGCCGGCTTGACGCGCAGCCCCTCCCGCTGGTGCTGCACCGCGATCACGTTCACGCGCTCCTCCGCGATCAGCGCGAGGAGCTTGGCGAGGCCGCCGGGGCGATCCTGGACGTACGTCCGCAGCACCAGGAACCTTCCCGCCTGTGTCAGCGAGTAGCGGGCGACCTCGATCAGAAGGCTCGCGTCGATGTTCCCGCCCGAGAGAAGTGCGAGCGCGCTACCGCGGCCCTGCACCTTCCCGGCGAGGAGGGCGGCCACCGAGGCGGCTCCGGCGCCCTCGACGACGAGTTTGACGCGCTCGAGGAGGAGAACGATCCCGTCGGCGATCTCGTCGTCGCTCACGGAGACGAGGTCGTCGAGTCGCTCGCGGAGGATCTCCTGCGTCAGCTCGCCCGGCTGCTTGACGGCGATCCCGTCGGCGATCGTGTAGCCCGCTCCTCCGCCCACGACGAGCGGCGCGCAGTTCGCGGCTTGAACCCCTATCACCTGAATCTCCGGCCGCACTTCCTTGAGCGCGATCGCGATCCCCGCTGCCAGCCCTCCGCCGCCGACCGGGACGATCACGGCCTCGACGTCCGGCAGCTGGTCGGCGAGCTCGAGTCCGAGCGTGCCCTGGCCGGCGATGACGACCTCGTCTTCGAATGCGTGCACGAGGGTCGCACCGGCCTCTACTCGCTCCCGAGCGGCCTCCTGCGCCTCGTCGTAGCCCGAGCCCGCGAGCACGACCTCCGCCCCGTAGCTCCGCGTCGCGTCCACCTTTGCCATGGGGGCGTCCTCCGGCATGAAGATCGTGGAGCTGACCCCGACCTCGCGTGCGGCCCAGGCAACGGCCTGGCCATGGTTTCCGGCGCTCGCCGCCACGACCCCGGCTTCCCGCTCGTCGGGCGACAGACTCGCGAGCTTGTTGACGGCGCCACGCACCTTAAACGAGCCGGTGCGTTGTAGGTTCTCGGCCTTGAGGAAGACGGGACGACCCGTCAGGCGCCCGAGCGTCTCGGACGAATAGACGGGCGTGACGCGCGCAACCCCGGCGATGCGGGCGCGCGCCGCCTGGATCTCAGCGAGTGTCGGGCCTGTTCGTGTCGGAATCGCCAACGTGGAACACCTTCTCCAGGATCTCACGCACTGCGCTCAGCGGGTCGAGGCGCCTCCCTTTCACCTCGTCGAGCACGCGCCCGAGCTCCGCGTCGTCTGCAACCGCGTGCTCCAGGTGAGATCTTGCCCGCGCGCTCGCGACGGCGAACACCTCTCCTGCCAGGTTCGTTGCGCGGCGCGCCTCGAGGCGCCCGTCTTCGTCCAGGTATGCGCGGTGCTCCGCGATCCGGCCCCAGAGCTCGTCGATGCCTTCCTCCTGCACGGCCTCGGTCAGCACGATCGGCGGGGACCAATCGCGCTCGGCGTCGAGGGAGAGGATCGAGCGCACTTCGTTCACCATCGTCTTCGCGGCCGGATGATCCCGCTTGTTCACGACGATCACGTCGGGGATCTCCATGATTCCCGCTTTCAGCGCCTGGATCGAATCCCCCGAGCCCGGCATGAGCGCGAGCACGACCGTGTCGGCGATGCCGACGATCTCCACCTCACTCTGGCCTGTACCAACCGTTTCGACGAAGAGGATGTCCTTGCCGGCCGCGTCCAGGATCAGAGCGGCCTGTAGCGTCGTCTCGGCGAGCCCGCCGAGGTGACCGCGGGTTCCCATGGAGCGGATGAACACGTCGGGGTCGAGGAAGTGATCGGCGAGCCGGATGCGGTCTCCGAGAAGCGCACCGGACGTGTATGGGCTGGACGGGTCGACCGAGATCACCCCGACCGTCTTCCCCGCGCTTCGCACGCGGCGGATGAGCGCGCTCACCAGGCTCGACTTCCCGACACCCGGCGGACCTGTCATGCCGATCACGTACGCCTTTCCGGTCTCGGGATAGACATCCCGCACGAGCTCGTAGGCGAGCGGGTTGCCGTTCTCGACCAGCGTGATCGCCCGTGCGAGCGCGCGGCGATCGCCGGCGCGGACGCCCTCGACGAGGGTCGCGCGGCCCCAGGTCGCCACTACGCCCCGTCTCCGACCGCGGCCCGGGCCGGCGCTCCCGTCAGGAGGAGAAACCCGACGCCCGCTCCCACCGCGCAGAGGCCGGCGGCGGCCACCCAGACGGCGCGGGCCCCGACCTCATTCGTAAGCGGCCCTGCGGCGATCATTCCGGCTCCCAGAATCCCGTAGCCCGTGCTCATGAGGACACTGAAAGCACGTCCCCGGAGATGGTCGGGGGCGCCGCGCTGCACGAGAACGGCGTTGCAGACCACTGCCGCTCCATTCCCCAGGCCGGCCACGACCACGCAGGCCGAGGCCACCCACACGTTCGGCGAGGCGGCAGCGGCGAGGAGCCCAGCTCCCATCAGCGCGATCGCGAGCCCATAGGGCCCGCGCATCCCGAAGCGGTCGATCAGCTCTCCGCCGGCGAGGCTGCCTCCGACGAGGCCGACCGCGCCCATCGCGACGAGGAACCCGTAACCGAAGTCGCCCGCGTCGAAGACCTCTCGGGCGAGAAAGACCTCGGCGACGTTCGTGCCTGCGTTCGCGAGCATGACGATGCTCCAGGCGACGAGCACCGTGAGGAGGGGCCGGGAGCGGACGACGAGGGCGAGGCCCGCGAGCAGATCCCGCACGTGCCCTTCGCTCACCATCTTGCCCTGCTCGAGTGT
The DNA here is from genome assembly GCA_013697275.1 of Actinomycetota bacterium. Taxonomy (GTDB): domain Bacteria; phylum Actinomycetota; class Thermoleophilia; order Gaiellales; family Gaiellaceae; genus JACCXC01. Next base: position 16,109 of record JACCXC010000100.1, read on the forward strand.
CTCCCGAATGCGCAAGAGCAGCAGGGCCGAGGCGGCGAAGCTCGCCGCGTTCACCCAGTAGGCGAGGTCGGGCCCGGACAGGGCGACGAGCACGCCGCCGACGAGCGCGCCGATCGCCCAAGTGAGATTCTCGGCGGTCTGAAGAAGCCCGTTCGCCTCGGGCAAGTCCTTGTCGGCGACCAGATTCGGCAAGCCTGCGTAACTGGCAGGGCGGAAGAGGCTCGTTGCGACACCCGCTGCGAGCGCGAGGAGCACTATCGCGAGCGCTCCGTCCGCGAAGGGAAGCGCGAGGAACACCGCCGCGCGCAAGATGTCGGCCGCGATCAAGATCTGGCGCCGGGGGAGCCGGTCGACGAGGGGCGCCGCGAGGAGGCCGACGACGACGATCGGGAGGAACTCAACGATCAGGAGGGCACTCACCCAACGCGCGTCGCCGGTGCGATCCATGATGTCGATCACGAGCGCGACGTAGGCGAGCCACGTGCCGACCCCCGAGGCAAGCGCGGCAAAGAAGAGGAGGCGATAGCCCGGAGCCCGCGTTAGGAGCGCGAGTCGGGAGGAGGCGAGGTTGCGAGTCACCGCGCCGCGAGGGCGAGGCAGCGTGCAAGGGCTTCCCCGAAGAACTCGTTCTCCTCCGGGCTCCCGACCGTTACACGAATCGCCCCGGCCGCGCCGAACGGCCCGAGCGGGCGGACGATCACGCCTTCGCGCAGGAGGGCTTCGAAGATCGTGCGCGCGTCGCCTCCGATATCCACATACAAGAAGTTCGCGACGGCCGGGGTCGCCACACGCAGACCAAGGCCGGAACAGATCTCGAGGAGCTGTGCACGGCCGGCGGCGGTCATGTCTCGTCGCCTCCCGAGCTCGGCGGGGTCGCCCAGGCTCGCGCGAGCCGCGTCCTGTGCAGGCTGGCTGATGTCGAACGCGTTTCGCACCTTGCGGATGCCCTGCACCACGTCGGACGGGCCGATCCCGTAGCCGACCCGCAATGCCGCGAGGCCGTAGATCTTGGAAAAGGTCCGGAGCACGAGCACCTGCCGCGCGTCCCGCTTGAAGTATTCCTCGATCCCGTCGGGGTAGTCGCTCTCGACGACGTACTCGAAGTAGGCCTCGTCGAGGACGGTCACTACATGCTCCGGGACGAGGCTGAAATACGTGTCGAGACCCTCGCGGGCCACCATCGTGCCCGTCGGGTTGTTCGGGTTTGCGACGTAGACGATCTTCGTCCGCTCCGTCACCGCCCCGATGAGCGCCTGAGCGTCGTAGCGGTCTTCGCGAAGGGGAATCCGGACGGGCTTCGCACCCAGTTTGACCGCATCGAGGACGTAGCTTGGGAAGGACGGCCAGCCGCAGACGACCTCGTCGCCCGGATCGAGAACGGCGAGCGAGAGGTACATGAGCACTCCGTCGGCACCGGCGGCGAGCGCGACGTTCTCCGGAGCGACGCCGTGCTTCTCGGCGAGCGCGACGGTCAGCCGGTACGCGCCTCCGTCGGGGTAGCGGTTCGAGTCACCGAGCCCCCGCTCGACGGCGGCGAGCGCGGCGGGAAACGGCCCGAACTGTCCTTCGTTCGAGGCGAGCTTGACGACGCGGTCGAGGCCGAGCTCGCGCTGGACCTCCTCGACCGGCATGCCCGGCTCGTAGGGGACGAGGTCTGCGATTGCTGGCCGGAAGAAGTCGCGCGGGGCCACCGGCCAACCCTAATCGCCCGCACAGCGGGGGAGCCGACAGCCCGAGCCCTCATCCCTCTACGCTTTCGGAGATGGACGAGCTCGGTCTCTTTCCACTTCCTGCGGTCCTCATGCCCGGCGAGCAGGCGCCTCTCCACATCTTCGAGCCGCGCTACCGCGAGCTGATCGCGGAGTGTCTCGATCGTCAAGCCGACTTTGGACTGGTCCTCGCGGACGACGCCGGGATGCGGGTCGTCGGCACCCGTGCCTCCGTCGTCGAGGTGCTCGAGCGGTTTCCCGACGGGCGGCTGAACGTCGTCGTCGAAGGCCGCGCCCGGTTCCGCGTGGTGGAGGTGACCGAAACGCGCTCGTTCGCAACGGCCGAGGTTGACGAGCTCGACGACGCCGGCGACGAGCCGACCGACGAGGAGCGTGCCCGCTGCCTCGCCGCGTTCGACCGCGTGGTCGCGGCGGCGGATGTCGAGCTCGACGAGCTCGACCGCGAGTCCGAGTTTCTCTCGTTCGAGATCGCGGGCCGGATCGACCTCGGCACGGACGTCAAGCAGGAGCTGCTGGAGACCCGCTCCGAGCGCGAGCGGGTCGTGCGCCTGGCCGGGCTCCTCGACCGCGCGGCAAAGGCGGTCTCGCGAGAGCGCGAGATTCGAGAGCGGGCCTCCTCGAACGGACGCGTCGAAGCGCTCTAGCCTCGCTCCTCGCGAAAACTCCTCCCGTCTAATTACGGGTCCCGACCCGCCCCCTGCTCGGGTTCAGCCTGACGCCGAAAAGCGCGCGCGTGGCGCACGCTTTGTGCCCCGAATGTTGCGAGGTGTGCCGACAGAGACGGCTAGCGGGCGCGCACCCCGTGCACCGGGCGGCCTGCCGCCTCCCAGGCGTAGTACGAGGCGCTCGGCCCAAACTCTGGCCGGTACTCGATGATCGCGGGGTTGCGGCCTACCTCCTTCGCCCGCTGGGCGTGGCGGAGGAGGTTCGGGTCGTCCCGCTCCTCCCAGACGAGGATCAGGTGGGCGGCCGTCATGAATTCCGCCACGAACGCGCAACCGGCGGCCGGGCACGGGAACGGGTCGGTACGAACACAAGACCAGCCCGCGTGATCGCCGCCGCCCTCGTCCGCCCAGAGCTCCTCCTCGAGGACGAGCTCCGTCTCGTCGAACAGAACCGTGCCACGCTCCGGCGCGCCCGGTTCGCTCATGCCCCAACCTGCTTCGCCATCAGGATCGCGTCGACGAGTTCCTCCCCACGGCGGAGATGCCCTTTCCGGAGGCCCTCTTGCTCGTATCCCAGACTCCCGTAGAGCGAGATCGCGGCCGTGTTGTAAGGGAACACGTGGAGCTCGATCTTCTGGATGCCAGCCTCGCGCGCCCAATCCTCGGCGGCCGCCATCAGGGCACGGCCCGCCCCGCGGCGGCGGAAGCCTTGCGCCACCATCAGGCCGAGGTCGGCGACATGCCGGCTCGCCGGGTGCGGATCGCGCGCGATCGAGAGCCGACCGACGACGCCCTCCGCGGCCTCGACGATGAGCACGGCCGCGTGCGGCGACCGGCGGATCGCGCGCAGGTAGCGCCGTTCCTCCGAGCTGCTTCGCCACTCACCGTTCGTGATCAGCCACCCCTCCGGCTCCGCACCGATTGCCCTGGCCAGCTCGACCAGTGCCGCTGCGTCCCCTGGCTCGGCGTGCCGGATGTGAAAAATGCTTTCGTTCACGAGACCACGATGCCAGCGCCGCTTCGCCTGGGATCCCCCGCAGCCTCGAGCTCGCCGTGCTCCGTCCGAGCGACGGCCGAGGCACCGCCGAAGAAGAGGTTTCGGCTGCGCCAGCGCACCGTCTCATAGCCGAGCCGCTCGAGGTCGTCGGCTGCCGCGGCGGGAATCCCTCCCTCCAAGTGGAGCCGCGCGCCCTCGAGGTGAATGCGCGGCGCGGCGGTCGCCTCCTCGACGCGCAGGTCGTAATCGACCACGTTGGCGATGATCTGAACGATCGCGCCGCGAAGACGCGCTGACCCTGCACTTCCGACGACTAGTCGAGGGCGCCCGTCCCGGAGGACTACCGAGGGCGACATCATGCTCGTCAGGCGCCGGCCCGGCCCACAGCGAGTGCCGCTCGCCGCGAGGTCTTCCTCCCCGAGCATGTTGTTCAGATGAATTCCGGTTCCGGGGACGAGTACGCCGGAGCCGGCGCCGGTGGAGCTCGACAGCGAGGCGGCGTTCCCTGCCGAGTCGACCACGCTCACGTGGGTTGTCGAGGGGAGGCCCGGTGACTCGGCGATCCCGGGCGCTCGGCCATTTCGAAGCCGCGCTGACGCCTCACTGATCGCCACCTCGGAGAGGAGTCGGCTCGCAAGGCCTCCACGATGCAGATCACTGGCGAACCGGCCACCACGCGCGCGGGCCGCTTCACCCATGACCGCCGCGATCCGCGCAAGTGCCGCCGTCGTTCCTCGCTCAGGCACCTGCCCCAGCTCGTCGAGCAAGCGCAGCGCGTACGCAACCAGGACGCCGCCCGAGGACGGCGGCGGGTTTGAGACGAGCTCGTGGCCGCGGAAGGATGTTCTGACCGGCACGCGCCTGATCACGCGGTACGAAGCGAGGTCGTCGGCGGTGATTCGTCCGCCGCGCTCGCGAACGTGATCGCTGACGCGGCGGCCGAGCTCGCCCCCGAAGAGCGCCGCGGCTCCGTCCTCGGCGATCACCTCGAGAGTTTCGGCAAGGTCGTGCATGACGACCTCCTGCCCGGAGGCTCGGGCAGCCCTCGCCCCGTACACTCGCCGGCCGTCGGGCTCGCGGCGGAGGATCGGGTCGAGGATCGCGTGGAGGCGGGCCTGCGCCGAGTTCAGCTTCACGCCGTTCCGGGCGAGCGCCGCAGCGGGGGCGACTAGCTCCCTCCATGGATAGCTTCCGTAACGACGGTGCGCTTCGGAGAGTCCGGCGAGCGCCCCCGGCACGGCGCACGTAGCCGGCCCGACGTAGAAGCGCTGGTGAGTCGTCCGGTCGAACGCCACGTCGACTGGCTCGATTGCGGCCGCTGGCCCGGACAGCCCCCGACCCGGAACGGCTACGAAGAAGTCCAGCAGCTGGTCGGCTCGGTCCCGCGCACGGTGGACGAGCATGAACCCGCCGGCCCCCGGTCCCGTGAGGGGGCTCTCTGTCACCCAGGAGACGAACGCCGCCGCCACGCAGGCATCGACCGCGTTTCCGCCCCCGGCGAGGATGCTGGCCCCGGCCTCGGCGGTCAGCCGGTGTCCTGCGGCGATCGCGCCGTTCACGGGTTGAGCGTAACGCGGGCTCGGAACCCGCCTCGACAGCGGACTACGTACGCAGGAAGCTCGGCGGCTCGAGCGTCTCTTCGCGCGGAGGCTCCACCGGGCGCGTCGGCTCGGAGGCGGCGAGCGGCTGCAGGCGACGACCCGACTTCCCTAGACCCGTCGCGACCACGGTCACCCAGACCTGTCCCGCAAGGCGCTCGTCGATCGTCGCACCGAAGATGATGTTCGTCTCCTCCGTGGAGGCCGCGCGAATCGTCTCGGCCGCCTCGTTCACCTCGAGGAGCGTCAAGTCCTGGCCGCCGGCGACGGAGAGGAGGATGCCGCGTGCACCCACGAGCTCCGTGTCGATCAGTGGCGAGCGAAGCGCGCGCTCGGCCGCCTCGCGGCCGCGGTTCTCGCCCGTCGCGAAGCCGATGCCCATGAGTGCAGTGCCCGCGTCGCTCATGATCGTCCGCACGTCGGCGAAGTCGAGGTTGATGAGACCGGGCGTCGTGATCAGATCGCAGATTCCCTGCACGCCCTGCCGGAGGACGTCGTCAGCGATGCGGAAGGCCTCGAGCATGGACGTCGAGCGGTCGAGCACCTCGAGCAGCCGGTCGTTCGGAATGACAATGACCGTGTCGCAGACGCCCCTGAGCGTCTCGATCCCGTCCTCCGCCTGTTTGCGCCGACGGCTGCCTTCGAACCGGAAGGGCACCGTGACGATCCCGACCGTGAGCGCGCCCAGCTCTCGCGCGATGCGGGCGACGACCGGCGCAGCGCCGGAGCCGGTGCCACCGCCCTCCCCTGCCGTGACGAAGACCATGTCCGAACCGCGGAGGACATGCTTGACCTGGTCGTAAGCCTCCTCGGCGGCGCGACGCCCCACGTCGGGGTCGGCGCCGGATCCAAGGCCCTGGGTGAGCTCGCGGCCGATGTGGAGCTTGATGGGGGCTTCGGAGCCCCGGAGCTGCTGGATGTCGGTGTTCACGCCGATGAACTCGACCTGGGAGATGCCGGCCTCGATCATTCGGTTGACGGCGTTCAAGCCTCCGCCGCCTACGCCGACGACGCGGATCACGGCCAGGTAGGCGACCGAGTCCGGACGGGGCGAACGAATGCGCGGCGGCGCCTCCGTCAGGTGAGCGGCAGGGCGCAGCTCGGGCACGGCGGCATGCTGCTGAGCGTGTACGGGCACCTTCGCCGGAGCGGTCTCAGCGGAGGGAGCCGGATCGGGCCCCGCGTGCTCGACGGTTGGCGCATCGTTCGACCCGCTCGAACCGCGCTCCTTGTCGGCTTGCCTCTGTGCTGCCTCGGTCGCCTTGAAGAGCTCGGCGAGCGGGCCCTCACGCATGCTCGCGCGTGCGCGGTTTCGCGCCATTGAGCACCTCCTTCGCCAGCTGGCGGTACGCGTCGGCGGCCGGGCCGGACGGTTCGTACTTGAGAACGGACGAGCCCTGTACGGGGGCCTCGGCATACCGGATCGTCTTGCGGATCCGCGTGTCGAAGACGAGGTCACCGAAGTTCTCCTTGAGCATCTCGACGGCTTCGCGCGCGTGCAGCGTGCGCGAGTCGTACATGGTCGGCAGGATCCCGCGGATCTCGACCGTCGGGTTCAGGTTCTCGCGGATCATCGAGAGCGTGCCTTCGAGCTGAACGAGGCCGCGCAGCGAGAGGTACTCGCACTGCACCGGGACGATCACGTTGTCAGCCGCCGTCAGCGCGTTGATCGTCAGTAGGCCCAGGGAGGGCGGCGTGTCGATCAGGATGTAGTCGTAGCGGCTCCTCACCGGAAGCAGCGCCTTCTGAAGGGCGCGCTCACGGCCGATCATGCTCGAGAGCGCAAGCTCGGCCCCAGCCAGATCGATGGAGGAGACGGCGACGTCGACCTCCGCGCGAACGATCACTTCCTCGATGGGAAGCGAATGCACGAGGACGTCGAACATCGACCGCTCGACGTCGTCGGGGTTCATCCCCTGGCTCATCGTGAGGTTGCCCTGGGGATCGAGGTCCACGACCAAGACCTCGTGCCCGAGCTCCTTGAAGGCGACCGCGAGGTTCAGGGTCGTCGTGGTTTTCGCCACGCCGCCCTTCTGGTTGGCGAGCGCGATGACCTGACCCAAGGCGACTCCGTTCGAGGTGGGCGTCCGACCGAGCGAACGCGAGAGATTGCTGAGAAGGCTCATTGAGGCCTTCCCTTTCGTTCGAGGCTAGCACAATCCTTCCGCATTCCCGATTGCCGCAAAGTGCGGCAAAAAGAAAGGACGGGAGGATCCGGATCCCGTCCTTCTACCTTTCGGCTGATCTCGGATTTACGTCGTGGCCGCGCGACTCGCGATGACGCGGCGGCTGAGAAGGTAGCCGGTGGCGATCACCGCGACTCCGAGCACGAAGTGGAGCCAGTTGTCGTGCACGTTGAACGGGACGAAGTTCGCCGAGAGTCCTCGTGATGAGGAGCCCGTAAAACCAGAGGACGAAGGATTCGCGGCACGAGCCGGAGCGCGCCGACATCCGGCGCGCTCCGGCTCGGTGCGAAATGCCTAGGCCGTGGCGGTGCGGTCGCGAGTGACCCGCCGGCTGAGCAGGAAGCCGATCCCGACCATGGCGACGCCGAGGACGAAGTGCAGCCAGTCCGACGCCGAATTCATGCCAAGGAAGTTCGCCGAGCTGTCGTCGTTGCTCCCGCCGAAGAGGCCGTAGAGCCAGAGAACGAGGTACACGACGCCGCCCCAGATGAAGTAGCTCTTCGAGGCAGCCCAGCTCGCGGCGGCCGCGAAGCCGGCGATCGCGTAGAGGCCGTGCACGGCGTTCTCGAGGATGTTGACGCCGATGATCCCGAAGATCTCGGCCCCAACGCCGTCGAACGTCGTCAGCCCGTCGTAGTTCGTCGTGATGCCGGGGATGAACCCGAGAATCGTCACGAGCGCGAAGACAGCTCCGAAGAGCATCGCGGCCCGCTGGATGTCGGTCTTCTCCCCCGCCATTCCACCTTCACGTCGCATGCATTCCCTCCCGTTGTCCGTTCAGACGTTCGGACGTATTCGTCTCGATCGCGTGAACGGTTCCCCCGACCCGGATGGAACAAACGGAGCGGACGTGGGAGGACTTCAGGCAGGCAACGCGGCCTCGTCGCCGGAGCGGCCCATGCGGGCGCGGCATTCGTCGAGGAGCGCCGAGGCGCGCTCGGTGCCGGCGGGCTCCGTTGCGATCCACCTCTCGCCTTCGGCCAGGAGCTGCCGCACTTCGCCGAGCAGCACGAGCCGCGAGCCGCCGCCTTCCCGCAGCCGCTCGATGCGCTCGAGCCGGTCGATGATGCGCCGCGCTTCCTCCATGGCCTGAGGCTAGGAAACGAGAACGCACAGGGAGGACGCCGTTCGTGCCGAGTTCCGCGCGGCTTCGCGCCGACTTGCGCCGATGGCGAGGGTCAGGCCGTCGCGAAGACGCGTTCCGCGATCGACGAGCCCCGGGGCCGCACGCCGAGCAGCACCTCGTCGAGGTCGGCGACGAGGCCCATGCGCGAGTCGTGGAGCAGCGTCTCGACGAGCGCCCTCCGAACGGCGTCCTCTGCGCGAGCGCCGGGTCCGTCGCCGTCAAGGAGCGCCCGCAAGGCGGTCACGAGCTCCTCACGCTCGCGCCCGCTCTCACCGAGGAGGACTGCCGCTCGCATTGCTGCGGCCCACGCGCCCTCCTCGCAGCCGAGCAGCGATTCGAGCGCCTCGCGAAGCTCGTCGGCCCGCACGGGGCCTGCGTGGAAGAGCGCGAGCTCCCAGCGGTCGAGGGCCTCGAGAACGTCTGCGTCCGCCCCGGCGGCGAGCCGCTCCTGCAGCTTCGCGACGAGGCGCGCGCGGAAAGGATCGAGGCGCGTTGGCTCGCCGGGGGGCAGTTGCGCAGATAAGGGCGGCACGGGCCGGACGCCGTAGGGCCGCCAATCAAGCCGCTCGAAGAGGACGGGCCCAGCTGCGATCGCCCCCGGGGTCGCCAGGCGAAGCGCCGTGACGGCCCGCGACACCTCGAGGGGCGTATCCGGCACGAGGCAGGCCGCGCCGTCGAGCTGCGTCTCGAGCTCCAGCACGAGCGTCCGGTCGACCTCCCGGCCGAAGTCCCGAGGCAGGAGGCGCGCGGACTCCGGCCACGATGCGGCAAGCTCGCCGCTCGCGGCCGGGCGTACGCGCAGACCGCGACCGAGCTCGATCGTCCCGCCGGCCGTGAGGCCTACGAGCGGAACGACCGCTGCGTACGCGCGGTTCGCGCCGAAGAGGGAGCGCTCGAGCTCTGCGTAAGCGCGCTCGAAAGCCTCGTCGTCCCAGTCAAAGCCGCCGCAGTTCTCGGCACTGCGCACGAGGAGCGGAATCAGGATGGTTCGTCGAAGAGCCTCGTCCTCGCTCGCCCGGTCGCCCGCGTGAGCGCGGGCGAAGATGCCCGCGGCCGGCTCGTCCTTGAGCGCCTGGAGCGCCGTCAGAGCGTCCTCTCGCAGGCCCAGCCGTTCGGCACGCTGCTCCACGAAGCTTCCGAGGAGCTGCCGGTACTCATAGAGCGTAGGGCGGCCGGGAGCCGCATGCTCCTCGAGCGCCACGGGAATGTCTGCGCCCCCCTCGAGCTCGGCGCCGCAATCGAAGAAAGCTCCCAGGCAGAAGGCGCGCAGGGCGCGGAGGAGACCCGGTGAGCGAGGCGCAGAACCCACGGCCGACCGGATACGCGCTGGCGGCCCGGGTTCCTGCTTTTCGAGTACTTGACCGCCGGGCCGCGCGGGTGCTTGCTCCCGTGATGCGCCCCCTCCTGATGCTAACCCTTACGGCTGCGCTGCTCGCCTTCGCACCCCAGGCGACGCCGGGCGGAACGCCGACGTGCGGCGGGCGTGGAGCCACGATCCTCGGGACTCCCGGAAACGACACGATCCACGGCACGGGGGCTGGACGTGATCGTCACGCTCGGCGGTGCGGACACGATCTACGCCCATGGCGGCGACGACATCGTCTGCGCAGGGACGGGCGCAGATCGCGTCTACGGGGCCCGGCTGGGACGAACTGCTCGGCCAGGGCGGGGACGACGTGCTCGTCGGGGCCGACGGCGGCGACTACCTCTCGGGCGAGACCGCGTCGACGGCGGCCCCGACGCCGACTGCTGCGACGGCGGGCTGGGCACCGACGACGCCACGACCTGCGAGACCGATTCGGGCGCGCCCTAAGCGGCAGCGGCCGAGCGGGACGGCTCCGCAAGCGCGTCGCGCAGGCGGGCGAGACCGGCGAACGTTCGCGTCTTCACCGTGCCGAGCGGGATGCCGAGTCGCGCAGAAACCTCGCGCTGCGTCAGCCCTCCGAAGTAAGCAAGCGCGAGTGCTTGGCGCTCGCGCTCGGGGAGCGCAGCAAGGGCGGCTCGCACACGCGCGCGCTCGACTCCGTCCGGCGACGCGTCCTCCGCCCCGACGAGCGTCAACTCATCGAGCGGCCCGGCTGACCGGCGGTTCTCTCTGCGCACCAGGTCGACCGCGCGCCGGTGCACTAGCATCAGAACCCAGGCTTGGGCGCTTCCTTGGCGCGCCGAGTAACGTTGGGACGCCCGCCAAACCGAGAGGAACGCGTCCTGCACGGCATCTTCGGCCAGGGCAGGGTCTCGGAGGACGCGAAGCGCGAGCCCGTAGGCCGGGCCCGCGAGCCGGTCGTACAGCTCGCCGAAAGCCGCGCGGTCACCGGAGGCGATCGACGCTAGGAGCTCCTCCTCGGCCCGGACGGGGTGGCGGGTTTCCATGCGGCCGAACGATACGCCTTCTGTCCGGCTTTTGTCAAATATCTGTTCAGAGTTTGTTCGAGCGGATACGGAGACGCCGGGGCTCCCGAGGGCCCGCCTGGCAGGACGGGCACCAGAAGGCCGTCCGCGCGTCGTCGCCCTGGCGCCACGCGTCGATCAGCGCGTTGCAGCGTCGGCAGGGGAGGCCCACGCGCCCGTAGACTAGGTGACGCTGCCGCCGCGTCGCACGCATCGCGCGGGAGGTCTCGTCCAGGACCCTCCGCAGCTCCTCGTCGGAGACTTCGTGGAGACGAGACCACGGCGATTGCCCTGCGAGGAAGAGCCCCTCCGCCTTCCACATGTTCCCGATCCCTGCGACCAGGCGCTGGTCGAGCAGCGCATCGCCGACCTCCCGCTCCTTATCCGTGGCGCGCAGGCGGGCGACCATCCCGTCGAGATCGGGTGGGTCGAGCATGACGTCCGGCCCGAGCCGCTCGACTTGGGGGTGGCGGCGGGCGAGCTGGAGGACGGCCCCGTTCCAAAGGACTCCCTGGTGCTCGCGCCCGCGCAGGACGAGCCAGGGTCTCCCGCGCACGTCCGCACCGGAAGGACGGATCCCCCAGCGGCCGGTCATTCGCAGGTGGCTGCGCAGGACGAGGCCGCCCTCGAACGTGAGGAGGAGGTTCTTCCCGACCGCCTTGACACCCTCGAGCCGCTTGCCGTCGATCTCCTCGGCGATCCGAAGCACCTGGGCACGTGGGTGATGTGCCTCGACGGCCAGGGTCTCCCCCACGAGGGGCTGGAGCCGTGCGGCCGCCCGGTGGAGCGAGTCACCCTCAGGCACGCAGAACGGCCCGCCGGGGGCCGGCGAGGAAGCCGGCCTCGACGAGAAGTGGCAGCACGGTCGACTCGGCGACCGGCTCTCCGTCGAAGCGCTCGACAGCGAGACGCTTAGCCCCGCTCGTTCGGACGTGCTCGACAAGGGCGGCGAGGGCGGAGCGGAGCCACCCCTCCTCGGGATCGCGCAACGGGACGAGCGAGCGGCCGCCGCGCTCGACGAAGAGGGTTGCCTCGCCGCCGAGGAGGATGACGTGCGCGCCCGCGACGCGGGCGGCCCGGGCTCCCGCCCGTTTCGGCCAGGGGAGCGCCGCCCCGTACGGCTGGGCCGGGTCAGCCGCCGGAAGGACGAGGGGCGCCTCGCCGCCCGTCTTGTCACGCAGTCGTTCGACCGCTCCCGGCAGCGCGAACTGCGCTCCGCCGAGGCCCTGGACGAAATAGCCACGCCGGCAGACACCCAGGGTCTCCAGCTTGCGAAGCTCCTGGTAGACGCGGCCGTAGCCGCCGGGGACGCCTTCGGCGCGCACGCCGTCGCGCGTCACGATGCCCTGGCGCTCGAGCAGGAGCTCGGCGAGCGCGCGAGGGTCGATCTCGCCGGCAAAGAGCCGTTCCGTGGTCGACCAACGGCCTTGAGTGGCCGTGATCGCGTTCGAGCGCTGCCGCGAGAAGCGGCGCTGGCGTCGCTCCGGCCGCGGTGTCTGGAAGCGCCGGCTCGCACGGAGCGGCTGCCAGGCGTCGTTCGTCACCTCGCCGGCCCAGACCAGGTCCCAGAGCGCCGGAAGCGCGACCGCCGACTCGAGCTTGGTCTCGTTCAGGAGGTCGTACCAAAAGAGCGCGCCACGCTCGAGCGCCCCGCGGATCGCCGCATGTGCCTCCTCCTCCGGCGGCGGGAGCGCACCCGGCCGGCCGAGCGCAGGGGCGTCCTCACGGAAGAAGAGCGCAACGCGTTCGAGGCCCGCGCCCACCCAGACGATCTCGCCCGAAGCGCTGAGCTGATCGAGCTCGGCCGGGCGGTACCCCGGGACGCGGCGCGGCAGCAGGTCCGACTCCCAGAGCGAAACCGGCAAGGAGAGGCCCTGGAGAGGGACGAGTGCCTCGCGCAGGGTGGCGCGGCGGTCGACCCCCTGCCAGGCGGGCAGGAACCGCGCGAGCGCGGCCGGATCGACCGGCTCGACCTGCTTGCGCAGCCGGGCCAGACTTGCGCGGCGAAGGCGGCGCAAGACCTCGGGGTCGCACCACTCACGCTCCGTGCCGCCGGGGCGAAGCTCGCCGCGGACGAGCCTGCCGTCGCGCTCGAGCGCCGAGAGCTCCGCCTCGGCCCGCTCGGGAGCGAGCGCGAAGCGATCCGCCGCTTCGGCCGTCGTGAACGGCCCGCGTCCACGGGCGAAGCGAACGAGGAGTGACGCGAGCGGAGCCTCGCCTGCCTCGAGGAAGGCATCCGGAAGGCCGGCGGGCGGCATCGCACCGAGCGCGTCGCGGTAGCGGCCCGCATCCTCGGCGGCGATCAGGCGCTCCTCGCCCCCGACGCGAACGGGGACGGCGCGTCGCTCCTCGACGAGGGGCTCCGCGAGGGCGGGCTCATACTCACCGGGCCGCAGGTCGCCACGCCGCAACAGCAGGTCGTGCAGCTGATCGGCGGAACGCGGCTCGCCGCGCAGCTCTTCCTCGACGTGCTGGACGGCCTCGGCGTCCAAGAGGTCGCGGAGCTCTTCCTGGCCGAGGAGCTCCTTCAGGAGGTCCCGGTCGAGCGCGAGCGCCTGGGCCCGGCGCTCGGCCATCGGCGTGTCGTCCTCGTACATGTAGGTCGCGACGTAGTCGAAGAGGAGCGAGGAGGCGAAAGGAGAGGCGGTCGGCGTCTCCACGTCGACGAGATCGACGCGCCGCGCCTGCAGGTCGCCGAGCAGGCGGCGAAGCGACGGCAGATCGAACACATCCTGGAGGCATTCGCGGTAGGTCTCGAGGACGACGGGGAACTCGGCGTAGCGGCGTGCCACTTGGAGCAGCGACTGCGCCTTCAGGCGCTGCTGCCAGAGTGGAGTTCGCTGCCCCGGACGCCGCCGGGGGATGAGGAGCGCGCGGGCGGCGTTCTCGCGGAAGCGCGCGCCGAAGAGCGCCGTTCCCCCGAGCTCGGCCACTACCAGGTCGTCGAGCTCGGCCGGCGCAATGAGGAGGTCTTCGGTCGCGGGCGGGGCGTCGGCGTCGGGTAGGTGCAGCGCGATCCCGTCGTCCGACCAGATCGAGCTCACCTCGAGGCCGAGCGCATCTCGTAGGCGGGCCGTCAGCGCGAGCGACCACGGCGCGTGAACCCGGGCGCCGAAGGGTGTCAGGATGCAGACGCGCCAGTCGCCGATCTCGTCGCGGAAACGCTCGACGACGACCGTCCTGTCGGAAGGGACGGCCCCCGTCGCCGCTTCCTGGTCGCGCAAGAAGGTGACGAGGTTCCGGGCGGCAAGCGCGTCGAGCGAGTGCTCCTCGCGGAGGCGAGTCACCGCGCGCGCGTCATCGAGCGCGACGATCTCGCGCGCCGTCTGGCCGAGTGCCGCGCCCAGCTCGTACGGGCGACCGATGCCTTCGCCCTTCCAGAAGGGCACGGTGCCCGGAACGCCCGGGGCGGGCGAGACGAGCACGCGGTCGCGCGTGATCTCCTCGATCCGCCAGGTCGAGGCTCCGAGCATGAACGTCTGACCCGACCGAGCCTCGTAGACCATCTCCTCGTCGAGCTCGCCGACGCGCCCGCCGCCCCCGATCAGGTACACGCCGAACAGGCCGCGGTCGGGGATCGTTCCTGCGTTGGTGACCGCGAGTCGCCGGGCGCCCTCGCGCCCTCGCACGAATCCGCGCACCCGGTCCCACGTGATCCGGGGACGAAGCTCTGCGAACTCCTCGGACGGATAGCGGCCGGCCAGCATGTCGAGGACGTTCTCGAGCTGCTGGCGCGAGAGGTCGCGAAAGGGGTAGGCGCGACGTACGAGTTCGTTGAGCTCGTCGACCGAGATCTCCTCCTGCGCGGAGATCGCCACGATCTGCTGAGCGAGAACGTCGAGCGGATTCTTCGGAATTCGTGTCTCCTCGATCGCGCCCTCGCGCATCCGCTTCACGACCACGGCGCACTCGAGAAGGTCGGCGCGAAACTTCGGGAAGATGCGGCCCTTCGACGGCTCGTTCAGCCGGTGACCCGCGCGCCCGACGCGCTGGAGCCCTGAGGCTACCGACTTCGGCGACTCGACCTGCACGACGAGGTCCACTGCGCCCATGTCGATCCCGAGCTCGAGCGAGGAGGTGGCGACGAGGCACGGAATGTCGCCCCGCTTCAGGAGCTCCTCCACCTCGAGTCGCTGCTCGCGCGCGAGCGAGCCATGGTGCGCACGCGCGACCTCGATCTCGGCGAGCTCGTTCAACCGAAGCGCGAGGCGCTCGGCCAGGCGTCGGTTGTTCACGAAGACGATCGTCGAGCGGTGCGCCTCGACGAGCTCGAGAAGCTTCGGGTAGATGGACGGCCAGATCGACCGGCCTCCCCCCTCGGCGCCGGTGCCGGGGATGGGGGTTCCGTCCGAGCTCGCGTCCGGCTCCCGCATGTCCTCGAGCGGCACGACGACCTCGAGGTCGAGCTCCTTCGCGCGGCCCGCGTCGACGAGCTCGATCGGCCGACCGCCAGAGACGAAGCGTCCGATCTCGTCCATCGGCCGCTGCGTCGCCGACAGGCCGATCCGCTGCACGGGCCCGGCGGTCAGGCGTTCGAGGCGCTCGACGGAGAGAGCCAGATGGGCGCCCCGCTTCGTACCCGCGACCGCGTGCACCTCGTCGAGGATCAGGAAACGGACGGTCGTCAGGATCGCCTGCGCCTGCGAGGTCAGCATGAGGAAGAGCGATTCGGGCGTGGTTATCAGGATGTCGGGCGGCGTGCGCAGCATCTGCGCGCGCTCCTTCGGCGGCGTGTCGCCCGTCCGGACGCCGACGGAGAGCTTCGACCCGATTCCCGCGAGCGGACCGCGCAGGTTCCGCTCCACGTCGTAGTTGAGCGCCTTGAGGGGGCTGACGTAGAGAACCTGGGTCCCCTCGCCGGGCCTAGCCTGGTCGAGCGCCCAGAGGAAGGCGGCGAGCGTCTTTCCCGACCCGGTGGGCGCCTGGATGAGCGTGTTCGCGCCGGAGGCGATCGCCGGCCAGCCGCGCTCCTGCGCAGGCGTCGGGGCGTCGAACGTCCCCTCGAACCAGGCGCGTACCGCCGGACTGAACGGAGCGAGGGCGGCCACGATTTCAGGCTACCGGCGGCAGATCGGCACCCGGGCCGCGCTCGTCGACGAGCGCGGCCCGGGTGCCGTAGCGCTGATGCCCTAGTTCGGGCGGCCGGTCAGCGAGCCGCCGGCACCGGAGCCGGCCGTCCCCGCACGCGCGGGCCGCGCGCGCACGTTCGCGAGACAGTCCCGCATGTTCGAGGCCGTCGCGCGCACGTGGATGATCCCCGCCCTGCTCGGGCGGATCCGGATCGAGACGGCACCGTTCGCCCCGGCCGTGGTGTTCCTGCTCACGCCCGCCCCACGCAGGGCGATGCGCACCGGGCGCGCCGCCTGGGCCGCCGTGCGACCGGGGCCGAAGGCACGGACGACAGCCCGCAGGTTGCTCGGGCGGCCGGCGATCGGCCGCCGCCCGCTGAGCGTCAGCGAGCAGCTGAGGAATTCGACCGTGTACGTGACCGTCTCGGTCTGGCGATTGCCGGCTTCGTCCACGGCCGTGACCGTGAAGAGATACGTGCCCGGCCGGCTCGTGTCGATCGGCGAGCCGCTCTCCACCGGTGCCGTGCACGACTGGATCCCCGAGAGGGCGTCGGTGCACGCGTACTCGGCTTTGACCTGCTGCCCGGCGCCGTAGTTTCGGGCCGTCGGGCTCGCCAGAGTGATCGCCGGCGCGGTCGCGTCGAACGTGAACCGTGACGAGTCAGGCGTGATCTCCTGGTTGCCACCGACGTCGGTCGCTCGCGAGCGGACGATGTAGTCGCCTTCCGTGAGCCGCGAGGACGGGAAGGAGTAGAACCAGTTCGCCCCGCCGGTCGCGTTCGCATAGACAGGGGTCGGGCTGGCAAAGGCCGAGCCGTTCCACCAGAGACCCGAGCTGACCTGCTGGATGGCCACCGCCACCGAGGCGATCGCCGGGCCTGGCGCCGATGACGCCACGCCGCAGATCCCCGCGCCGCCCGAGCATGCATCCGAGAAGCGGGCGTGCCCTACCTCGGCGCCCGGTGCCGGGCTGACGACATCCGAGTTCGCCTCGTCGGTCAGCGTGCCCCAAAGAGCGGCCTGGCCGATCATCGTCCACTCCCTCTCTGCATCCTGGCGGGAGAACGGGTTGGTGGCGAGGCCCATGTAGCGGCCGACGTTGTTCGTCGTCCCGTGGACGACCATCGGCGCGTTCGCGACGTTGGGATCCCGGTCACGCCAGAGACCTGCGACCCAGGTCGCCGTCGTGTCGCCGAGGTAGCGACCGTCTACGACCGCGCCCGTCGGGATGGCCGAGAAGAAGGTCACGTTGGACGGCAGGTAGAGCGTGTCCTGCGCCGGGTAGCCGCCGGTGATCGGGCTCGCCGAGCCGCCGACGTTGTTCCAGAGGGCCATCCCGCCGCTGGCCCCGTCACTCGTGTGCGCGAAGGTGCCGCCCACGAGGCTAGCGCCTGTCAGGAACATGAAGTTGTTCCCGGACTGGCTCGTGCCGATGTAGCCGCCGCCCCGGGCGAAGAAGGCGAGGAGGCGCGCCTGCGCCGTCGCGTTCGCCGTGGACGGGAAGGTCTGGCCGGTGTTGTAGATCACATCGAACCCGGCCAGCGGATCGGTTGGCGCATTCTGGAGCGACCCAGATCCGTTGACGGTCGAGACGAACGCAGCGTCCGACCCAAAGATCGCCTCGAGCGACTCAGACTGGTCGGAGTTCGCAAAGATCCCGCTCCCCGGGTTGACGAGGATCGCGACCTTGGGAGCCTTCTCCACGAGCGTCGTGGCCGGCTTCGTCACGCCGACGTTCCGTTCGAAGAAGATCCCGGCCGCGAGGCCGGCGGCGTCGAGGGCCGACCGCGTCGCGGCGTCGTTCGGGAAGATGAGCGTGCCGGCCGGCATCGCGCCGCCGGTCGTGCTCGTGAACGGCGCCTCTGCCATTTCGCCGTAGACACCGCTTCGCAGGAGCCCGAGGATCGCGCGCACCTCGGAAGGCCCTCGCAGCGTGACCGAGTACCAGTCGGACGCGGCGGCCGTCCCGCCCCGTACGCCGCCCGTCGGTGCGCTCGGCGCAGTGATGGACGAAGTGGCGGGGGTGAAGGCCGCGCCGCGCGGCACCTCCACGATGTCGGCGCCCCACAGGTAACCGTGGCTCCAGGCACCGGGCGGCGCGTAGAGCTGGCTGATCCGGCTCGAGATGTCCTGCCCTGCGTTCAGCGCCGTCAGCGCCAGGCCGCGGAGCGCCTGATTCATGAAGACGATGTACGAGCCGGTCGGGTAGGTCGTCCCGTTGTAGGTGAAGGGCGCGGTTGCGCGATTCACCTTGATGCCGTTGTCGAGGAGCCACTGGACGAGGCGGTTCGCCTCGGCGTCCGACCGTTGGCCCGCGCCATCGAACGGAATGACGTAGGCCCGCGGGTACGGGATCATCCAGTTGTGAAACTCCTCGGTGAAGCCGCGCGACGCGATGGCCGGATTGGTGCAACAGGCCGGCCGCTCTGCGTCGGTGACGCCGCGGCGGTAGATCTCGATCTGGTCGTTCATCATCGAGGCCTTGTTGTCGATCCAGTAGTTCATCGACGAGTAGAAGGTCACGTACTGGGTCTTCTTCGACCCGAGCCGTCCCTCACCGCCGCAGCCACCCGTGGGGGTGGACGAGCTGCACATCTCCACCGTCGAACCGTCGAGCCCGATCAGCGAGATGTAGGTCTGCGTGTAGAAGGGGCCCCAGTCGTCCCAGCCCTCAGCCGAGGGAGGTCCGGGGGCAGTCACACCGTCGTCGCAAAGGCCGCCCGAAGTGTTCGGCTCGTCGCCTTCGGGACACCACTCGTTGACCGGGCGAGTGATCCCGTAGCCCGATGAGCCCGGGGCACCCGGCAACGCGTCAAGCACTACTTGGTTCGCGTCGATCCGGGGCTGGTTCCACTTGAGGAAGATGTCGTAGTCGAGGCCCGGGTTGTGGGGCTTCGTGAGCGCGTCGACGAGCGTCGGGTTGACGTAGCCGTGCAGCGCGAGGCCGTTTGTCGCGAGCCACTGGTGCTGCACGCGGACGCTCGCCTTGACCTCCGACTGCGACTGCACGAGGAAGTCGCGGTTCATGTCGAAGCCGTTCGAATTCGCGCGCGTCCCCAGTGCCCGGCCGTCCGGGTTCTGCGAAGGGATGACGACGAGGATCGTGTTGTCGAGGAACTTGTCGACGAGCGCGTTCGTGCCGCGGGGAGTGGTCACGAGGTCGCGAAGCGCCTGCATCATCGCGTCGGCGCCTTCCTCCTCGTTCCCGTGGATGTTGGCCTCGATGAAGATCGGCATCTTCACGTCACTGCCGAACGTCGCGAGGAGCACCTGCGCGGCCGCCGGGTTTTCGAGCTCGAGCGCCCTGATCTGCTGCCAGCGGGCGTAGTCGCGCTGCTGGTTGGTCGTCTCGAGCGCGTTCACCACCGCGACGTAGAGGGGACGTCCGCCGGCCGAGTTGCCGATCGTCGAGTAGGTCATGCGGGCCGGCACGCCGGCCGTCGCCGCCTCGTTCTGGATCTTCTGGAGGGTGCACTGGATCGCCTCGTACGGGATCAGCGCGAGCGGGGCGCCTTGCTGGTTCGCGATGCTCGACCCGGGCGCCGCGTTGGCGCACCAAGGATCGCCGTACGTCGGGCCGAGGCCCGCGGAGATCGGCGTGCCGTCGTAGGGCGGCACAGCAGAAGCCTGCGTCGCGGCGACGAGCGCAAGAACGAACATCCCCAGCGTGGCCGCAAGAAGGCGCCGGATGTCCGGGCCTGCGGTGGTCGATCCGTGCATGTGGGTACTCCCTCTCCGTTCGGTCCTCGGAAGCGCCGCCCTCGCGACGCGCCGGGCCATCCTAGAGCGGATTCGCGGAAATGCCTAGTCGGTTGCGCATTGCGAAACGCGATCTTCGCCGCTCCACATGGAGTCCGATTCGGATAGGCCGATCGGCCTATTGAAACCGGGCGCACGTAAGCGCGACCCCGGGAAAGGTCATCTCGCAGTCGGCGCGCTCGGGCAGGTGGCTCGCGCAGGACGCCAAGGTCGGCGTGATGCTCTGCCGCGGCAAGCGGCCCTAGCTACACAACCGCGAGCGCCGAGGAGCGCAACTCGCGCACCATCTCGCGCGCGATCACGAGGCGCTGGATCTCGTTCGTGCCCTCGTAGAGCTGCGTGATCTTGGCGTCGCGCATCATGCGCTCGACCGGGTACTCCTTGATGTAGCCGTACCCGCCGAGAACCTGCACGGCCTCCGTCGTGACCTCCATCGCAACGTCCGAGCAGTGGAGCTTCGCCATCGCCGAGGCCTTCGTCAGCTCGGGCCCGTCCGCGCCCTCGTCCGCGAGGAGCCCGTAGCGGTAGAGGAGGCCGCGTGCGGCCTCGCACTTCGTCTCCATGTCCGCGAGCTTCGCGGCGATGAGCTGGTGCTCGGCGATCGGCTTCCCCATCGTCTCGCGGCTCTTCGCGTACTCGAGCGCGTAATCGGTGGCGCCCTGGGCGATCCCGAGCGCCTGCGCGCCGATGCCCGGCCGGGACCGGTCGAGGATGCGCATTGCGAGCTTGAACCCCTCTCCCTCCTCGCCGATCAGGTTTCCAGCCTGGACGCGGCAGTCGTTGAGGAAGATCTCGCCGGTCGTCGAGCCCCTGATCCCCATCTTCGGCTCGATCCGGCCGACCTCGAGACCAGTTGCATCCGCCTCGACGACGAAGCAAGAGATCCCGGAGTGGCCGCCCTCCGGATCAGTCTTCGCGAAGACGGTGTAGAGGCCCGCGACGCCCGCGTTCGTGATGAAGCGCTTGCCGCCGTTCAAAACGTATCCGTCCCCATCACGGCGGGCGGTCGTCCGCATCGCGGCCGAGTCGGAGCCCGAGCCGGCCTCGGTCAGCGCGTACGCGGCGAGCCACTCGCCGGAGGCGAGTCGAGGAACCCAGCGCGCCTTCTGCTCCTTCGTCCCCGCCAGCTTGAGCGCGAGCGAGCCGAGCTCCTGCACGGCAAGGATGAGGCCGGTCGTCGCGCAGGCCTTCGAGATCTCCTCCACGGCGACGAGGAGGGTGAGCGTGCCCGTCCCGGTGCCTCCGTAGCGCTCCTCGAAGGGAAGGCCGAGAAGGTCGTTCTCCCGGAAGAGCTCGACCAGGTCCCAGGGGAACTCGGCCGACTCGTCGATCTCGGCCGCCCGTGGCGCGATCCGCTCCCGCGCGAGCGAGCGGACGAGCTCGCGGATCTCGCGCTGTTCGCCGTTCAGGAGGTCGTAGGCCACTACGGCGATTCTAGGTCGAGAGTCAGCGCCAGATCAGGTCGCGGGCGCGAATAGGGAGGCGGATGAAGCGGAGCGCGCGCTCGCCCGTCTCCCACACGTAGATGCTGTCCGGCGAGGCGACCGCCGTCCACGTCTCGTCGTACGACCACGCGATCGCCCGGGCGATCCGAAACGGGATCGCGACGAGCTCGGCCCGCCGGTCGAGCACCACGAGACCGACCGCGGGCAGGCCGACCCGCGCGGCGACGAAGGAGCCTCTCGGGCTGACGCGGAGGCCCGACAGCCGCTCGTAGGGAAAGGGCGGCGCGCCGACCAGCCGGCGGCCGCGGAAGAGCGCGATGACGTCGTCTTTCTCCCGGCCCGGATCCGAGACGACCACCGCGACCAGGTCGTGGTCGAGCCAGGCGGCCTCGCGCACTCGAGGGTCGGCGAACGCCCAAGGATCGCGCGCGAGCGCGCGGGCGACGTCCCGGCGGGAGAGGAGGACGCGCGAGCCGCGCCGCCGAAGCTCGACGAGCTCGCCATCACGGACTGCGGTCAACCGTCCGTCGGGCGTCCAGGCAGGGGCGCACCCGGGAGCCCGCCCGAGCAGCTCTCCTTCCTGTCGAACCTCGACGCCTCCGGCGATGCACTCTGCGATCAGCTGGGCGCGTGGCGACGCCACAGCCGTCCCTGGAGCGTAGAGGCCGCCTGGCGAGGTCGTGAACGCGCAACTCGTCCCGCTCGGGGCCCCCTCCGCCGGGTTCAGGCCCGGGAGCCGGATAGAGCGAATCGCGCAGCCCTCGTCCGCGTAGAGGAGCGTGCCGCTGATGCCGCGCGCGCGCGCGGCGCGGACGAGCTCGGCCCGCTCGTCGACCCGTTGCCGCTCCGGTACCTTCCGCGCGGGTGCGGCCGCCTCGTCGCCCAGCACGGCGTCGACCGTCGCCGCGGCCACGAGCACCGCGACGGCGACCGCAAGGAGCCAGGTGCCCGAGCGTCGCATCCGCCGCATGGTTGATACCAGTGGTGGACGGGAATTCGCCGGTCATGCCGAAAAAGCCGAGCGAGCTTCCGGGCACTCTGAAGCGCTCACCCAAGAAGGCACAGCGGACCTTCCTCAAGACGCACGACGCCGCCGAGGAGCAGTACGGGAACGAGGAACGCGCGCACCGGACGGCCTTCGCCGCGCTCAAGCACTCCTTCGAGAAGGTCGGCGACCACTGGGAGGAGAAGGACGAGAAAGGCCCGTCCGACCCCAGGTCCGAGAAAAGCGGCAAGGCGGCGCGGAAGAGCGAGGGCGAGGCGTTCGGCGGGATCGACGTCTTCGGCAACACGAAGCAGGAGCTCTACGAGCGGCGAAGAAGGCGGGCGTCGAGGGCCGCTCGAAGATGTCGAAGGCCGAGCTCGCCCGGGCGCTCGCGCGGAAGAACGGCTAGAGC
Source organism: Actinomycetota bacterium (assembly GCA_013697275.1). Lineage (GTDB taxonomy): Bacteria > Actinomycetota > Thermoleophilia > Gaiellales > Gaiellaceae > JACCXC01. The sequence continues at coordinate 38,472 of JACCXC010000100.1, forward strand.
TCCTCGCGGGCGGGACAAGCCCCGCCTACAGCTCGAGCAGCTCCTCGTTGGCTGTCGTCAGCCGCTCGACGCCGTCCTCGAGGACGAGGTAGGAGTTCTCGATCCCCACCGCGCCCTCGCCAGGGAGGACGAACTTCGGCTCGAGCGCGAAGACCATCCCCGGCTCGAGCGGCTCGTCGAAGCCCGGCGCGAGCACGGGGAGCTCGTCGATCTCGAGGCCGAAGCCGTGGCCGACGAACGACACACCGCCCATGAAGCCGGGGCGGTCGCCCGCTGCGGCCGCGGCCACCGCCCAAAGGCGCGAAGGCGCGACGCCGGGCCGCGCCTCCTCGACCACCGCGCGCATGACCACGCGCGCCGCCTCGTAGCGGTCGCGCCATAGGCCGGCGAGCGGGCCGAGCGAGAAGGTGCGTGTCTGGTCGGCCAGGTACCCCTCCCATGCACCCGCGAGGTCGATCACGATCGGCTCGCCGGGCTCGATCGGCCGGTGGGACGCGCCCTTCGAAACGGCCACGTTCGCGCCCGGGCCGACGATCGGGGTCTCGGTCGAGCCCGGCACCGCCGCGCTCGGGCCCGCTAGCACCGAGCCGTAGAAGAGCTCGTTGTTGAAGGCGCGAAAGCGGATCGGGCCCTGGTGGCCCGCAAGCCGAAGCTCGCGCTCGAGCTCAGCCGCCAGCTCGAGCTCGGTCATCCCGGCCCGTGCGTGGCGTGCCATCCACTCCGGAACGTGGCTCAACATCTCGGCGGCGCCGCGGATTCGCTGCAGCTCCCACTCGGACTTGACCGCCCGCACGCGACGAAGGAGGGCGGAGCAGTCCGCGAGGCCGAACCCGGGAAGGCGACGGGAGTACCCGAGGTAGGACGCGGCGGGTACGACGTCGAGCTCGAGACCGAGGCGGCCGCCCTCGAGGCCCACGCTGGCAAGCGCTGCTGGAAGCTCGCGAAGCGAAGAAAGCGGCTCCACCCGCTCGAGGGGCGACTCGGCGCGCGCCCGCTCGAACGTCTTTCGCACGAGGAGCGCCGGCCGGCCCTCGGCAGGCACGAGGAGGTGCGCGCTCTGGCCCGTGCCCGCGAGGTAGACGAGATCGGTCTCCTGGACGATCAGCGCGCCGTCGAAGCCCGCGGCGCCAAGCGCAGCCTGGAAGCGGACGAGCCGCTCCTCGATCTGTTCCCGTGGAATCACCGCGCATAGAGTCTCGCGCAACGTGATCCTCGAGAACGGCGTCATTCGGACTATGGACCCCGCGCTGCCGACGGCCGCCGCGCTCGCGATCGCCGGGGAGCGGATCGCCGGCGGCGTCGGGACGCACGAAACGTCCCTGGCGAGCCCCGACCGGGTCGACCTCGGAGGGCTCTGCGTCCTCCCCGGCTTCAACGACTCACACGTTCACTTCGCGCAGTGGTCGCTCGCCCAGCGGCAGGTGCGGCTCGAGGGCGTCCGCTCCCTCGAGGAGGCCGTGGCCCGCGTCGCCGAGGCCGCGCGGAGTGCGCCCTCCGATCGCTGGCTCCGAGGAACCGGATGGCGAAGCGGCGAGTGGCAGCCTCACACCGAGCCGACCAAGAAGGCGCTCGACGCGGTCACGGGCGACGTGCCCGTCGCGCTCATGGCGAAGGACGGTCATTCGCTCTGGCTGAACTCGGTTGCGCTCGCCCGCGCGAACGGCGACCTCCGGGTCCCTGGCGGCGTCGTCGAGGTCGACGAGCGCGGGGAGCCGACGGGCGTCCTGCGCGAGGAGTCCGCCTGGCACTTCCGCGAGACCTTCGTCGTCACGCCCGAGGCGGAGTGGATCGACGCCATGCGGGTGGGCATTCGACTCGCCAATTCTCGCGGGGTCACGGCGGTACACGACAAGGACGGCTGGCTCGGGATCCTCCCCTGGTGGCAGGCGATCCACGGGGACGGGGGGCTCACGCTGCGGGTCTGGCAGTCGCTCCCGTGGGAACGGCTCCCCGAGCTCGAGGCCGTGGGCATCACGTCGGGCTTCGGAGACGACCTGCTGCGGGTCGGCTACATCAAGGTCTTCATGGACGGGACGCTTGGGTCGCGAACGGCGCGACTCCTGGACGGCTCCGGCGTCGAGATCACGAGCCGCGCGGACTTCGAGGAGATCGTCCGCCGCTCTGCACGGGCCGGCTTCCCGGTCGGCGTGCATGCGATCGGCGACCAGGCCAACCGTGACGCGCTCGACGGCTTCGAGGCCGCCGGCGAGGAGTGGCGGCCGCGCGGCCTTCGCCCACGCATCGAGCACGCGCAGCTCCTTGCGCGCGAGGACATCCCGCGCTTCGGCAAACTGGGGATCGCCGCTTCGGTGCAGTTCACGCACGGGCCCTCCGACCGCGACCTCGCGGACGAGTACTGGGGCGGAATGACCGATCGCGCCTACGCGATCCGCTCGGTCCAGGACGGCGGCGCGCTCCTCGCGAACGGCTCGGACGCTCCCGTCGAGGAGCTCGACCCGCTGCTCGGGATCCACGCGGGGGTGCTCCGGACGATCGACGGGCGCGACGGCTGGCATCCCGAGCAGGCGATCTCGGTCGAGGACGCGCTCCGCGCGACGACCGTGAACCCCGCCTGGCTCGCGGGCGACGAGCGCCGGCGCGGCCGCCTCGTGCCGGGGCAGCTGGCCGACATCGTCGTGCTCGACCGCGACCCCCTCGCATGCGAACCGTCCGAGCTTCGGAACATCCGAGTCGTGGCGACCATGCTCGCGGGGCGCTGGGTCTTCGGCGGCCCGCCCTTCCACTAACCGGCCGCATCGTTTACTATAGTAAGCGCGAGCCGGGCGACCGTAGGGTGAGCCGCAGCCCCTGTGGATCCGCCCGGCTCAACCTTTTCCCGGTAGGCGTACACTCCGGCCATGCGCACGATGAGGCCCGTGCACGACGAAGAATGCGCGGTCGCCTGCACTGCGGACATCATTGGCTCGAAGTGGACCGCTGTCCTGGTGCACGACCTCTCGGAGGGCCCGCGGCGCTTCTCCGACCTCGAGCGCGCACTCCCGGGGATCAGTCCGCGGACGCTGTCCGAGCGGCTCCGCGCTCTCGAGCAGGAAGGCTTCGTTGCGCGCGAGAGCTATGCGGAGTCGCCGCCGCGCGTCGAGTACGAGCTCACCTCGAAGGGCGAGGCCCTCCTACCGATCATCGAGGCGATGCGCCGCTTCGGGCACGGCTGGCTGGTGCCGGAGCACGACCACTCCGGCGGCGCGCCCGTCGGCGCCTAGCGGAGGTCCGCGAAAGCGACGAGCGTCTCTCGGGCGGCCGCCACGCCGAGAGGGATGTAGCGCACGAGCAAGCGCTCGTTCGGCGAGTGGATGCCAGCGCCTGGGATCGCAAAGCCGCTCAGGATCGTCGGCACTCCCTTGTCCGCGAGCGCCGGGACGATCGGCAGCGTCCCGCCCGAGCGCAGGAGAAGCGGACGGCGGCCGAGGACTCGTTCGAACGCGTCCTGCGCGAGGCGGACGGGCGGGGCCTCCGGAGGGATCAGGCCCGCCGGCGCCGACGACCACCGCTCTATTTCGACCTCCGCGCCGTCGGGAGCCGCTCCGCGGACGAGCCGCTCGAACTCGGCGGAGATCTTCTCGGTGTCCTGGCCGGGCGCGAGCCGGATCGACACGTTCGCCTCGGCCGCGACGGGGAGCACCGTCTTCTGGAGGAGCGGCTCGCCTCCCAGGATCCCGTTCACGTCGACTGACGGGCCGGCCAGAGTGCGGCGGTAGAACTCGTCTGCAGCGCCGGCGTCCATCGGCGTCGCGCCTGCGTCGGCGAGCACGGACGACCCCGAGTCGAGCTCCTGCCAGGAGGCGAGCTCGTCCGCGGTCGGCTCGATCGTCCCCGCACGAAGCTCAGCCGGAAGCGCCAAGACGGGCTCCAGGGCGCGCATGAGCGCGTGGACGCCGTTCAGTGCCGCCCCGCCAAAGACCCCTGAGTGCAGGTCGGCAGAGCCGCTGCGAACCCGCACGTGGAAGTAGAGGAGCCCGCGCGTACCGAGGTCGAAGGAAGGAACGCCCTCGCGTGGCATGCCGCTGTCGAAGATGAGGCACGCGTCCGCGCCTCGCTCGTCCCGGGCGAGGAAGTCGACGATCGAGTGGCCTCCGACCTCCTCCTCCCCATCGAAGGCCACGCGCACGTTCACGGGCAGCGCTCCTTCTGCGGCGAGGACCGCTGCCGCCTTGAGCAAGAGATAGGCCTGGCCCTTGTCGTCGGCTGCGCCACGGGCGTAGAGGTAGCCGTCGCGGATCTCCGGCTCGAAGGGGGCCGAGTCCCACACCTCGAGCGGGGCCGGCGGCTGGACGTCGAAATGACCGTAGAGCAGGACGGTCGGTGCGCTCGACTCCTCGCCTGAAGCACGGATCTCACCGATCGCGAGGGGCAGCGTGGCGGTGTCGACGAGCTCCGCCTCGCCGCCTGCCCTGCGAACGAAGTCGCACACCCACTCGCCCGCCCGCCGGACGTCGCCGGCGTGGCCCGGATCGGCGCTCACGCTGGGGATCCGCAGCCATTCGAAGAGCTCATCGAGCCAGTCCTGAGGTGGATGCGCGTCAGGAGACAGCACAGGCGGAGTCTAGGGTCGAGCCGCGGCTGGGCGAGGCCGACGGACGAGCTCGCCTCCGCAGTTCGGGCAGGTCGCCTCGAGCTCGCTCGCGCACCCCGGACAGTACGTGCATTCGAACGTGCAGATGAAGGCCTCGTAGCCCGCGGAGAGGGCGCGGCCGCAGCGCTCGCACGACGTCCTCATGTCCAGTGCCACGAGCGCGAGTCTAGGGAAGCGCTACGCGCGCGGCAGCCAGCCCGGCCGTCGGGCCAGGTAGGCGAGATACGCGCCGAGAACGACGAGCGTCGCGACGCGGGGGGCGAGCAGGCCGGCGCTTGCCTCGTCCCGAGCGATCGGCAGGAAGACGCTCGGCAGGATCAGGAGCCAGACGTTCACGGCGACCCAGCGGAGCCACCACGGCGGCTCAGCCAGGAGCCGGTTCAGCTCAGGCAGCGACTTCGCGGAGCTTCTGCGACTCGGCCATCGCCTGCAGCTTCTTCAGGCTCTGGTTCTCGATCTGACGAACGCGCTCGCGGGTCACGCTGAACGTCCGTCCGACCTCATCGAGCGTTCGAGGCTGCTCGCCGTTCAGGCCGTAACGAAGCTCGAGGATGCGCCGCTCCCGGAACGAGAGCATCGAGAGGACGTGCTGCAGCGTCTCCTCGCGCAGCACCGTCTCGGTGGCCTCGTCAGGCGCGGCGGCCGACTCGTCGGCCAGGAAGGCGCCGAACTCCGAGTCCTCCTCGTCTCCGACTGGCTTCTCGAGCGAGACAGGCACCTGCGCGCTCCGGCGAAGCTGGTCGACCTCCTCGCACGTGAACTCGAGCTCGCGGGCGATCTCGGCCGAACCCGGCTCGCGGCCGAGCTCGGTGAGGAGCTTCCGCTCCGTGCGCCCGATCTTGTTCAGCTTCTCGACCACGTGGACCGGCATGCGGATCGTGCGCGCCTTGTCGGCCAGCGCCCGGGCGACCGCCTGACGGATCCACCAGGTCGCGTACGTGGAGAACTTGAAGCCGCGCCGATAGTCGAACTTCTCGGCGGCGCGGACGAGGCCGAGCGTCCCCTCCTGAATCAGGTCGAGGAACGGCAGGCCCTGGTTGCGGTAGTTCTTGGCGATCGAAACGACCAGCCGCAGGTTGGACTCGACCATCTTGCGCTTGGCCGAGTCGTCGCCGCGCTCGATCCGCTTGGCGAGCTCGACCTCCTGGGCGGCGGTCAGCAATGGGACGCGCCCGATGTCCTTCAGGAAGAGCTGCAGCGCGTCGGTCGAGGCCTCGCGCTCCGACCAGCCGAGGTCGACCACCGCCTCGGGCGGGGCGAGCACGTCGATCTGCAGCTCGTCGAGAAGCTGGTAGAGCTCGTCGGCCTGCGCCGGGTCGGCCCCGATTTCCTCAACGAAGGTGGCGACCTCTTCTTGGGTGAGCGAGCCGGCCTCATGCGCGTGCTGGATCAGCGCCTTGGCGTCCTCGTGGTCGAAGCCGCCTCCGGTGACCACGTCAGATGTCGCCTCCCCTACGGCTCTCATTGAGAACCACCTCCCTGTCGCCCACCGTAGATGCGCCTCTCCGCGCCGTCAACAGCGGCCAGGTGCAAAAAGTCATGCGTCGGTGCAGCGACTTTAGCCACGCGCCATCCCCCACCGCCATGGGCCGAACGGCCCATCTTGACGGCGGTTGGTCCTATTGAGCTTCGTCCAGCCTTTCCAGGATTCGAGCGGCCTGGCGGCCGTAGAACCCGCCTTCGGTGCGGGCGCGACTCAGCTGGCGGCGCGCTTCGTCGACGTTCGGTAGCCAGAGGAGCAAGAGCCCGAGATGGAAGCGGACGAGGGCGCTCCGCGGGTTGCGCGGCGCCAGGGGGCCGAGGCGCGAAAACGCCCGGGCGGGCTCGTCCTTGTCGAAACGGCTGACGGCAGCCGCCACCGAGGCCTCGAGCGAACCGGGATCGAGGGCGAGGGCCCGGTCGTAGGCCCGCTGGGCCGAGACCCTGTGTCCGACCGCCTCGAGCCCGCTTCCGTACAGGAGCCAGTCGGCGCCGCCGCCACGTCGGGCACGAGCGCGGAGGGTGTCGAGGCGGCGCGCGGCCGGGACGCCTGCGAGGTCGCGCGGAAAGCCGCGCAGGATGAACACCGGGCGGCCCGGGGGCGAGTCCGGGTTACGAAGGTCCTCGGCGCGCAGGGCTGCCGGGGAGTCCGGATCGCGGCGCTCGGCTTCGCGCCACTGCGTGAGGGCGGCGTCGTTCTCACCCGTGGCCAGGAGCGCGAGCCCAAGGTTCAAACGGGCCACCCCGCTTGCGGGATGACCCTGAACGAGCTCTTCAAGACGGTCGACAGTCTCGCCCGGGTCGTCGGCTATCGCCGCACCGACGGCAGCCTCCACCGAGGCGGGATTCTCCTCGAGGACGAGCGCGAAGCGGCGCGCCGCCCCCGCCGCGTCACCCTCCTCGTAGGCCCGCTCGGCGGCGCGAAGCGCACGGGCTTCCGCATCGTCACGATCGACGAGCGCCAGCTCGAGCGCGGGCGGCTCTGCCCGATCGGTTCCGGTAGCCGTCCGGCCGTGCAC
>JACCXC010000112.1 GCA_013697275.1 Actinomycetota bacterium
GACGTGAGCGGCCCGTGCGACGAGCCCGAGCACGCGAACGACCCACGCTGCACCGGCGCAGGCGGAGCGGGACGCGACGACGACCACTCCGGCCCCTCGGCGAACGCCGGACCGGGGAACGCCGACGACGGATCGGACGACCGGCGTGGCGACGACGATCGCGACGACGATCGCGACGACGACGATCGTGGGGGCGAAGACGATCGCGACGACGACTCCGGCTCGGGCTCCGGCTCCGGCTCCGGCTCCGGCGGGGGTGGCAGCTCGGGTCGCGGCTAGCGACCCGGCGCAGGAGGTCGGCGGGCGGCAACCCCTCCCCGTGGGCCCGCCGCCGATTCATGTCTCGGGAGAGCTAGCTCACGACCTGCGGGCGAGGCGGGGCGTCGGGGTAGCCGCCGCCCTGCGCGAGGATCTTCGCAGCGAGGATCGCGGCGTTCCGCGCGCCGTCCAGCGAGACGCACGCGACCGGGACACCAGGGGGCATCTGCACGATCGAGAGGATGGCGTCCAGGCCGCCGGCGACCGTCTTCGAGCTCGTCAGCGGAACGCCGATCACCGGCAGGTCGGTGTTGGCCGCGACGGCACCCGGAAGCGCCGCCGACATCCCTGCCGCCGCGATGATCACGCGAACGCCGCGCACTGCCGCCCTCGACGAGTACTCGGCTACCTCCTGCGGGTTCCGGTGGGCCGAGAGGACGTTCAGCTCGTTGGAGATCCCGCGCTCGTTCAGCTCGTCGATGGCCGGCTGCAGGCGATCGCGATCCGACTCCGAGCCGATCAAGATCCCGACGAGCGGGCCCCGCTCGAAGTCTTCGACCGGCAGGACGGCCGGGACGACCTCCGCCAGCAACCCCTCCTTCGACTCAGCCTGGGACATGCACCGCAAGTCCCGCGATGTCGCGGCGGAGTTGGGCGCCGGGGAACTCGATCAGGCCGGCCGCTTCGTAGGCCTGGCTGCGCGCTTCCGCCACGGTGGGGGCGACGCCAGTGAGGTTCAGGACGCGGCCGCCCGCGCTCACGAGCGCGCCGTCGCGCAGCGCCGTGCCTGCCTGAAAGACGAGCGCGCCCGCGGCCTCGGCCCGTTCGAGCCCGGCAATGGGCTGGCCGCTCACGGGAGCCTCCGGATAGCCGGGAGCCGCGAGGACGACCGTCACGGCTGCGCGGTCGGCGATCGGCGCGTTGGCTTCGTCTAGCCGCCCCGCCGCTGCCGCAGCGAGCGCCCCGAGCAGGTCTCCGTCGAGGCGCGGGAGGATCGCCTGGGTCTCCGGGTCGCCGAAGCGACAGTTGAACTCGAGCACGTGCGGGCCGTCGTCCGTGAGCATCAGGCCGGCGTAGAGGAGGCCGATGAACGGCGTCCGGCGGCGCGCCAGCTCCGCGAGCACCGGGTGGTGAATCTGCTCGACGAGCTCGGCCGCCGCCTCGTCCGAGAAGTCGGGCACGGGCGAGTACGCGCCCATGCCGCCGGTGTTCGGGCCTTCGTCTCCGTCAAGGAGGCGCTTCGCGTCGCGCGCGGCGGGCAGCGCGAGCGCGTTCACGCCGTCGCAGAGGGCGAACACGGAGACCTCCTCGCCCTCCAGGAGCTCCTCCACGAGTACCGGCCCGCCGAGCTCCCGGGCGCGGACCCAGGCCGCGCGCGCGTCGTCCTGCGTCTCGCAGACCCAGACCCCCTTCCCGGCGGCTAGCCCGTCGGCCTTGACGACGCACTGGGCGTGGGGAAGGTCGAGCGTGGCCGCGGTCGGCACGCCCGCCGCGCGCATGACGTCCTTGGCGAAGGACTTCGACCCCTCGATCCTCGCGGCGGCGGCGCCCGGCCCGAAGACCGCCACGCCGGCCGCACGGAGGACGTCCGCGACGCCTGCGACGAGGGGTCCCTCCGGGCCGACGACGACCAGCTCGACCGCGTTCTCGCGACAGATCCCGAGGAGGGCTTCCGCGTCCTCGATTCGCACCGGGTGGCAGGTCGCGAGCTTGGCGATCCCGGGGTTTCCCGGAGCCGCATGGAGCTCGTCGAGCAGCTTGCTCCCGGCCAGCTTCCACGCGAGCGCGTGCTCGCGTCCGCCCGAGCCGACCAGGAGGACGTTCACGCCCGCGAGTCTAGAAGGGCGGTCGGTGGTTTGGAGAAACCGGCGCGTGCGGTAAGGATTCGCCCATGCGCGATCCCGGCCTCGACCGCCACAACTGGCAGACGGAATGGGAGCAGCTCGAGGACGATCTGAAAGACGCGCCGGCCGAGACGCTCCCCGAGATCGGCGACCTGGTGGAGCGGATGCTCCGCGAGCGCCGCTTCCCGCTCGACGACGCGGTCGCCGACGACGGCATCGAGCTCGAGGTTCTGGCGAACTACCGCTCGGCGCGCGAAATCACGACCCAGGTCGAGCGGGGCGAAAACGTGGATCCGGCCGAGATCGGCCAGGCGATCCACAACTTCCGCGACATCTACGAGCAGCTGATCGACCGCCCGGACAACTGAGGTAGGCGTTCCAGTTTCGGCACGTTCTGTGCGCCATACGCGCGGTTTTCCGGGATAGGCTGGACCCGAGCAGGGGGCGGGTCGGGACCCGAACTACCCGCGCGCGAGTAACTAACTGACCGCAGTTCCTCGGGGGCGCGGTCGGGCCCCGGTTGGTTCGCTTCTGCTCGCGTCCTTACCGCTCCCGAAATACGATCCCGCCTACCGGCGCCCGGGCGCCGCGACCCGTTGGCTCGAGAGGAGGCAGGTAGGTGGCGACTCAGGTCGAGCGTTCCGCAGCGACGGACGTCGAACGCTTCGTCGACGAGGAGGGGCGCGACGAGGCGGTCGCGCGCGTGCGCGAGCAAATCGACCGCGAGGGCGTTACGTACGTCTACTACCAGTTCCCCTCGGTCACCGGACGGATCATGGGGAAAGGCGTTCCGGCCCAGCACTGGGAGACGATCGCCCGGAAGGGATTCCAACTCGTCTACGGGGCGACCGCCAACCTCTTCGTCGACCGCCACGGCAACTACATCGGCTACGGGCCCGAGGCCGCGGAGCTCGTGGGGATTCCCGACCCGGACACGTTCGCGGTGCTTCCCTGGGGCCAGGACGGCGCCAAGATCGCGCGCGTCTGGTGCCTCTGCTTTCGCAACCGCGAGGAACGGGAGGATCCCGGGGCGTTCCTCACCTCCGACTGCCGCGGCAACCTGATCCGGCTGCAACGGCGGTTCGAGGAGGAGACCGGACTCCACCTTCGCGCGGGCGCTGAGCCCGAGATGATGTGGCTCAAGCTGAACGAGGACGGCACGCCTTCCGTGGAAGGCGTGACGAAGCCCTACTGCTACCACATCGACCAGTTCTCGGAGCTGCAGCCGATCATCAATCGGGTCGTCGACTACGGCCAGAAGCTCGGGCTCGACATGATCCAGGGCGACCACGAGGACGCGCCAGGCCAGATCGAGCTGAACTTCGGCTTCGACCGGGCGGAGAGGACGGCGGACAACCTCTCCACCTACCGCCAGATCTGCCGGCAGGTGGGCCGCGAGCTAGGCGCCTTCCCCTGCTTCATGCCGAAGCCGTTCATGAACGTCTCGGCGAACGGCTGCCACCACAACATCTCGATCTGGCGCGACGACGAGAACGTCTTCATGCCCGAGACCGACGACCAGCAGAAGCCGGGTCAGGTGGGCCTCTGGGCGATCGGCGGGATCCTGGCGCACCAGCCCGCTCTGACCGCCATCACCTGTTCGACGGTGAACTCCTACCGTCGGCTCTGGGACACCGGGTTCTGGGCTCCTGTCTTCGCCGACTGGGGCTACCAGAACCGCACGACCGCGTTGCGCGTGTCGGCTCCCGGCCGCTTCGAGTACCGGACCGTCGACTCCGCCGTCAACCCGTACCTCTCGCTCGCGTGCCTCCTGCGTGCCATATGGGACGGGATCGAGAACAAGATCGATCCGGGCGAGCCGGAGGAGCGGAACATCTACGAGGCGATGGAGGCCGGCAAGGAGGTCAAGCGCCTGCCGATGACCTTCGGCGCCGCTTTGGACGCGCTCGAGGAGGACGAGGTGATCAAGGAGGCGCTGCCGGGCGATATGTACCGTGTCTTCATGCACTACAAGCGCGACGAGTGGGAGCGCCACTGCGCGCAGGTGAGTGACTGGGACGTGAAGGAGTACCTCGACGTCCTTCCCTAGGGGAAGCGTCGGGGCCGCCGTCTGACATGTGCGGGATCGCGGGAATCATCTACCGCGACGACTCGCGCGACATCGGGCGCGACATGACGCGCATGCTCCAGTCCATGAAGCACCGCGGCCCGGACTCGACGGGCTACGCGCTGTACGGTGCCTCCAACGGCGACGGGCGCATCGTCATGCGCTACACGCTCGCCGACGCCAACACGCCGCGCGACTTCGACTTCGAGGAGCGGCTCCAGCGCCACCAGCGCCAGGTGATCGACCGCCTCCGTGGGCTCGGCGCGCGGCTGCACGACGTCGAGGCCGAGACCGAGTACGCCTACCGCGTCACCTTCGACCTCCCGAACGGCACCCTGAAGGATCTGGCCGATCGGATCGAGGACATCCCCGATGCGGAGGTCCTCTCGCTCGGCCACTCGCTAGAGATCGTCAAAGACCTCGGCGACGCCGAGAGCGTCGCCGACCAGTACGGCCTCGACGACTTCCAGGGCACGCACGCGATCGGGCACGTGCGCATGGCGACCGAGTCGGACGTGGACATCTCGGGCGCGCACCCGTACTGGGCCTACCCGTTCACGGACGTCGCCGTCGTCCACAACGGCCAGCTCACGAACTACTTCCAGTGGAAGCGCCGGCTCGAGCGCTCCGGCCACCGGTTCCAGTCCGAGTGCGACTCGGAGATCATCGCCGTCTACCTGGCCGAGAAGATGGAGGGAGGGGCCTCGCTCGAGGACGCAATGCGCGACTCGCTCGACGAGCTGGACGGCGTCTTCACGTACATCGCGGTCACGGACGATGCGCTCGGCGTCGCGAAGGACGAGATGGCTGCGAAGCCGCTCGTCCTCTACGAATCGGATGATCTGGTCGCGCTCGCGTCGGAGGAGATCGCCATCCGCGCGATCGTCGACCGCGAGATCGACACCTACGACCCGTACGAGTCCGAGGTCCTGGTTTGGCAGCGGTAGGCGAGCGCCGGATCACGTACGACGCGCGCGGCCTCGCCGAGCCCGATGCCGACGCGCCCCGCATCGCCGAGGTCTCCGAGGGCCGGGCAACCTTCGACGCGCGCGACCTGACGACGCGGCAGATCAACCTGGAGCTTCGCCGCCTGCTCTACGAGGAAGGCGTGACCGACGTGACCGTTCAGAATCCCGGCGCGAAGCACTCCCTCGGGGTCGGAATCCTGACGCGCTGCCGCATCCGCTTCGCGGGCTCCCTGGGCTACTTCGGCTGCGGCCTGATCGACGGGCCGGAGATCCACGTGACGGGGCGCGTCGGCTGGTCGGCCTGCGAGAACATGATGTCCGGGGTCGTCGTCGTCGACGGGAACGCCGGCTCGCTGACCGCGGCCGCCATCCGGGGCGGGGACGTCGTCGTCAAGGGCCAGGTGGGAGCGCGGACGGCGATCGACGGCAAGGGCGGCTCGGTGATCGTCCTCGGGAACGCGGGCTCGATGACGGGCTTCATGCTGCAACGAGGCCGGATCGTCGTGTGTGGCGACGTCGGCAACGGTCTCGGGGATTCGATGTACGACGGGACGATCTACGTGGCCGGAAAGGTGAGGTCGCTCGGCATCGACTGCGTGCCGGGCGAGTGGGACGAGACGGACGACGAGTTCATCGCCCGGAAGTTCCGGATCTACGAGCTCGGAGAGCCCCCCGCCTTCCAGAAGTTCGTCTGCGGCAAGAAGCTCTACAACTACGACAACCTCGAGCCCTCCGAGAGGAAGCTCGTTCTGTGACGACCAGCGACCGGTACGACCAGGTCGGGGGGAACACGGGCCCCGCGCAGCCGGAGCGGCGCGACGTCCTCGGCCGCAGTCCGATCTTCACGCCGGAGGTCATCAACGACATCCACATGAAGGCCGAGCTCGGCCGCTACCGGATGCGGGGCTTCTCGATGTTCAAGAAGATCCCGCACTGGGACGATCTCATGTTCCTCCCCGGGACGCTGACCCGCTTCGTGATCGAGGGCTACCGGGAGAAGTGCGAGACGAAGACCGTGCTCGGCGCGCGCTTCGCGAAGAAGCCGATCGAGCTCGACATCCCGGTCTACATCACGGGGATGAGCTTCGGCGCTCTCTCCCTCGAGGCGAAGATGGCACTGGCGAAGGGCGCCTCGATGGCCGGCACCGCCACGTGCTCGGGCGAGGGCGGGATGATTCCGCCCGAGCGCGACCTCTCGACCAAGTGGTACTACCAGCTCATCCAGAGCCGGTACGGGTTCAATCCGCACCACCTGATGCTGGCCGACGCGTGCGAGTTCTTCATCGGCCAGGGCTGCAAGGTCGGGCTCGGCGGCCACCTGATGGGCCAGAAGGTGACGGAGCAGGTGGCGGAGATGCGCTCCCTGCCGCCCGGAATCGACCAGCGCTCGCCGGCGCGGCATCCGGACTGGCTCGGCCCCGACGACCTCTCGCTCAAGGTGCAGGAGATCCGGGAGGCGACGGACTACCAGATCCCGATCCAGCTCAAGCTCGGCGCCGCGCGCGTCTACGACGACGTGCGCATGGCCGCCAAGTGCGGGCCGGACATCATCTACCTCGACGGTGCCGAGGGCTCGACCGGCGCGGGGCCGCACATTGCGACCGAGGAGACGGGCATCCCGCTCATGGCGGCGATCCCCGAGGCGCGCCGCGCGCTCGAGGACGTGGGCCTCGCGGACGAGATCGATCTCGTCGTCGCCGGCGGAATCCGAAACGGCGCCGACGTCGCCAAGTGCCTCTCGCTCGGCGCGACTGCCGTCGCGATCGGTCACGCCGCCCTGATCGCGCTCAACTGCAACAAGGAGATCCCCGGCGTCACCGACTACGAGGGGACGGTCGGCGTCCCGGCCGGCCAGTGCTACCACTGCCACACCGGCCGCTGCCCGGTGGGCGTGACGACCCAGGATCCCGAGCTCCGCAAGCGCCTGCACGTCGACGAGGCGGCCGAGCGGGTTTACAACCTCCTGCACTCGATGACGCTCGAGCTCCAGATGCTCGCGCGCGCGTGCGGGAAGACGGACGTCCACTCGCTCGAGCCCGAGGATCTCTGCGCGCTGACGGTCGAGGCCTCGGCGATGGCGAAGGTCCCGCTCGCCGGCACTGACTGGATCCCCGGCGTCTCGGAGGAGCGGGCGCTCGAGCGCATGGAGCGGATGCTCCAGAAGCACCTCGAGTACCCCGCCGACTTCCTCCCGGCCGAGGAGGCGGCCCGCACCGACTGATGGCGACGCGCGAGCCGGAGAAGACGTTTGCGATCGACTCGGAGTACCTGAGCGGGCGCCGCTTCCCCTACCAGGAGGACCTAGCCCTCGTCGAGGACGTCGACCTCGAGGCGGCCACGCCGGGGGAGGATCTGAACTGGCTCGAGGACGTCCGGCTCCTCGAGGAGGAAGGCATGCCGGCCGTCTTCGACCGCTACACGAACGCGTTCCTCAAGATCTACTTCCCGATCCCGGAGGGCCGGGAGGACGAGCTTGCGCGCAAGGTGCTCGTCAAGCATCTCCAGTCGGGGAACTCGTACGGGATCCAGCTCAAGCTCGGCGCCGCGCGCGTCTACGACGACGTGCGCATGGCCGCCAAGTGCGGGCCGGACATCATCTACCTCGACGGTGCCGAGGGCTCGACCGGCG
>JACCXC010000113.1 GCA_013697275.1 Actinomycetota bacterium
GCCCGACAGCGACGACCCGCTAAGCGCTGACCGGATCAGCTCGTGACCTTCGACCGCTTCGTCAGCAAGGACCCGTTCAGGCAGCAGGTCTCGGCGAGGCCGGCGGACTCGAGCGGCGGCGCGGGCCCGCCCGCGGATGACGGCAAGGACGACGGCGGCTCCCCGGGCGCCAATCCACCGGTCGTGACGCCTACCGGCGGTAATGGCGGCGGAGACGGCGGCAGCGGCAGCGGCTCGCCCGACGACGACGGGCACCTGATCGCCACGCTCGACGTGAACGGCAACCCGGAGACGGTCGCGGTGGGGGCCCCCGTTCCCCGTGTCCGACCCGATCTTCCGCCTGGTCTCGCTGACTTCGAAGACCGGCAAGGTGGGCCTCGTGACGGGCCAGTACTCGACGGGCAGCGCAACGGTCACGATCAAGGTCGGGAAGTCGGTCACCCTCGTGAGCCAGCCCGACGGGCTGCGCTACCGGATCACGCTCGTCCGCATCTCGTAGCCCGTACGGCTGACGCCTTCCCTGCCTAAACTCCTCAGGTGGGCCTGCTCCAGCGCCTCCGCAACCCGACCGGGAGGCTCTGCGGCTGCCCGCCCGAGTGCATCTGCCAGCGCAGCGACCTGGGTCGAGCCTTCCGCTGGTACATCCCTGGGCACTTCCACACCGCGGTCTCGCCGGAGCAGAAGGCCCGGCTCGAAGCCGAAGGCAGGGAGTTCCGCGCGGGTTAGGGAACGGTTTGCTTCGACGGGCAGGCGGCGTCCGCATACGAGCAGAACACACAGCAGTCGCCCGCCAGCGGCTTGAGGAGCGTCTGGCAGCCCTCGCAGCGGTAGAAGTGCCGGCACGCGTCGGTCGGCATCGTCTCGACCCTGGCGAAGCCGCACGCGGGGCACGTGATTCGACCCTCGGTCACCACTCCGGCCACATCGGGCCAGCGTACCGACCTGTTCCGTCGAGTCTCTAGAGCCCGGTGGACTCGTCGAACGAGGAGGAGACGCGCGCATAGACCTTTGCGGCCGTGGCGCCGTCGCGGACCACGATCGTGATGAGCTTGACGTTTCTTCCGCCTGAAGAAGACGGAGAAGGGCCGGCGGGTCTGGGATCGCTTTCGCCTCAAGGCCCCGGTCGGGATCGGAGCGGTCGTCCTCAAGGTCGGCATGGCGCGCTTCGCGCGGACTCTCTCCACGCTGACGGGCGCGGGCGTGGACATCATCCGCGCGCTCGAGATCACCGGCTCCACCTCGGGGAACAGCCTGATCGAGGACGCGACCGTGGTCGTTCGCGAGCGCGTCCACCAGGGCATCCCGATCGCGCAGCCGCTCGCCGAGATCGAGCTCTTTCCGCCGATGGTCACTCAGATGGTGCGCGTCGGCGAAGAGACCGGCGAGCTCGAGAAGATGCTCGGGAAGATCGCCGACTTCTACGAGGACGAGGTGGACAGCTCGATCGCCACGCTGACCTCGATCATCGAGCCGCTCATGATGATCGCCGTCGGGATCATGGTCGGCGTGATCATCATCGCCATGTACCTGCCGATGTTCAAGCTGCTCACGCTCATCGGCGGGGCCTAACCCGCCGGATACTAGGCTAGGGCGGTGCCGCCGCGGCGCCGCAATCGCACGCAGGGACTCGAGCGCGTGCTCGGGACGCCGGCGCTCTTCGCCACTGCGTACGGCAACGTCGGCTCGTCCATCTACTACGCCCTGGGTGTCACAGCGAGCTTCGCGCTCGGGCTCACCCCGCTCGTCTTCGTCCTGGCCGGTCTGATCTTCGCCGCCACGGCCGCCACCTACGCGGAGGGAACCGTCCGCTATCCCGAGGCCGGCGGCTCCTCCAGCTTCGCGCGCCACGGGTTCAACGAGGTCGTCAGCTTCGTCGCAGCGTGGGCCCAGATGCTCGTGTACGTGGCGACCGTCGCCATCTCGGCCTTCTTCGTCCCCCACTACCTCTCGGTCTTCTGGGAGCCGATGCGCGAGAACCCGTGGGATGTCGTCGTTGGTGCCATCGTGATCGCGCTCCTCGTCGGGATCAACATCGTCGGCGTGCGCGAGGCCGCGCGGGTCAACATCCTGCTCGCGGTCGTCGACTTCGCCACCCAGGCGCTCCTCGTCGTCCTCGGCTTCGTGCTCGTCTTCTCACCGGCGATCCTGACGGCGAACGTGAGCTTCGGTGTGGCTCCGACCTGGAGCCAGTTCTTCGTGGCGATCCCGATCGCGATGCTCGCCTACACAGGGGTCGAGACAGTCTCCAATCTCGCCGAAGAGGTGCGCGACCCGCCTCGGCACGTGCCGAACGCCTACAAGTTGATCGCAATCGCGGTCTTCGCGATCTACTTCACCCTCCCGCTCGTCGCGCTCTCGGCGCTGCCCGTTCGCGAGGTGGGGGGCGAGTTCGAGACGCTGCTCGGTCTCGGGCCGGAGGAGGGGGGATACGCGAACGACCCGGTCCTCGGCGTGGTCGCAGGCCTCGGGCTCTCGGGAACGCTCCTCGAGGTCCTTGAGATCTACGTCGGCGTCCTCGCGGCGACGATTCTCTTCATCGCCACGAACGCGGGCGTGATCGGTGCGTCGCGGATCACCTACGCGATGGCGAGCTACCGCCAGCTCCCCGAGGTGTTCCGCCGGCTTCACCGACGCTTTCGGACGCCCTGGCTCGCGCTCCTCGTCTTCGCGGGCGTCGTCCCGATCATCGTCATCCTCCCGGGCGAGACGAACTTCCTCGGGACGATGTACTCGTTCGGCGCGACGCTCTCCTTCACGGTCGCACACGTCTCGCTCATCGCTCTGCGCTACCGCTTCCGCGACGAGGAGCTCGCCTACCGCGCCAGTCCGAATCTTCGCGTGCGCGGCGTCGACTGGCCGCTCTTCGCCGTCTTCGGCGCTCTCGGGACGCTCATCGCGTGGTTCGTGATCGTCGCCCAGGACGCGCAGACCCGCTGGGCCGGGATCGGGTGGATCGTCGGCGGCTTCATCGCCTATGCGGCTTATCGGCGCTGGTTCGTCCGCGCGCCGATGGCCGCGACGGTGCGAGCGCCCCAGCTCGTTCTCGGGCCCGCGCTCGAGATCGACTACCGCACGATTCTCGTCCCCGTCCTTCGTTCGGCCGAGTCGGAGGAGGCGCTCGTCGCGGCCGCCCGGCTCGCGTCCGGACGCCGGGCGCGCGTCGTCCTCCTCCACGTGCTCGAGGTGCCGCTCGAGCAGCCGATCGACGCCGACCTGCGCGACCAGGAAGAGGTGGCCGACGACCTCCTCGACAACGCGAGCGCGATTGTCGAGCGCTACGGCGTGCGGGCCGTTCCGCGGATCGTGCGCGCGCGGCGCGCCGGCCCGGCGATCGTCGACGAGTCGATCGCGCAGAACGCCGAGCTCGTGGTCGTGGGCGCGCCGCGCGAGCGCGGACGCCGCGGCGGCCCGGTGTTCGGCCGCACGGTCGACCACGTCTTGCGACGGAGCGCCGTCCGGGTGCTCGTGGCTGCAGGACGGGCTGCCGCGTGAGCACGAGGAAGATGACGATCGTGCTCGCGGCGATCACCGTCCTCCTCGGAGTGGCGGTGCTCGTTCAGACGGCTCTCACGGATGGCGCCCTCGGCTACCTGCTCGGCGCGCTGCTCGTCGGCGCCGGCCTCCTGCGTCTGGCTCTCTTGAGGCTCGCGTGATGCTTCGGTGGCTCTCCTTCCTCCGGCGAGACGGGGACCTCGTGCCGCACGAGGAAGGCGAGTACGAGCGGATCCTCGTCCCGCTGAAGCTCGGCTTGCTCGGCGACGAGGTGCTTGCGACAGCGATCAAGCTGGCCGGGGAGCACCATGCGCGCATCGAGGTTCTCCACGTGGTCCGGGTGCCGCTCGCCCTCCCGCTGGACGCCGACCTGGGAGACGAGGAGGCAGCGGCCGGCGCCACGATCGCGGAGGCGAAGCTTGCGGCAGCCGACCACGGCGTCGAGATCGACGGCAAGGTCGCGCGCTCGCGTGCCCTCGGGGAGGCGATCGTCGAGGAAGCAAGCGCTACCGGGGCCGACCTCGTCCTTCTGGGATCGGCCCCGCGCTGGCGGCGGCAGTCGCGCTTCTTCAGCCCCACCGTCGATTACGTCCTGCGACACAGCCCGTCGGACGTGATGGTCGTCTCGTACCCGGAAGGCGTGCTCGAGGAGGAAGAAACTATGGTGGAGGCGTGAAGGCGATCGTCGTCGGGTGCGGCCGCGTCGGCTCGGCGCTGGCCAAGGTGCTGCACGCGAGCGGCTGGGAAGTCGCCGCGGTCGACGAGAGCGAGGAGGCGCTCAGGCGCCTGGGGGAACGCTGGCCCGGCGAGTTCCACCTGGGGCACGGGATGGACACGGCCATGCTCGAGGCCGCCGGGATCCAGGACGCCGACGCCGTGGTTGTGGCGACCGACGGTGACAACACGAACATCGTCGTCGCGCAGGTGGCGAAGCTTCGGTACGAAGTCCCCTCGGTCGCGGCGCGGATCCACGACCCTGCGCGCGCGAAGTTCTACGCGAACCGAGGCTTCGACATCGTCTCGCCGACCTCGGCCGCGATCGACCAGCTGACCGAGTGGGTCTCGGGAATCGAGGTGCGCGCCTGATGTTCGTGATCATCGGCGGCGGCGGGAAGGTCGGGACGAACGTCACGCGGACGCTCCTCGGTCTCGGCCACGAGGTCGTGGTGATCGAGCAGAACCGCCTTCGTTATGAGTCGCTCGAGGAGGAGTTCCAGCACCGCGCACGCTACGGCGACGCGACCGAGCTGCACGTGCTCGAGGATGCGGGAATCGGCCGTCCGCCTGACATCGTGGTTGCAGCAACGGGCGACGACGAGGACAACCTGGTCATTTCACAGCTTGCGCAAGAACGTTACGGCGTGGCGAAGGCAGTTGCGCGGGTCAATGACCCTCGGAACGAGGTGCATTTCGACCTGCTCGGGATCTCGCCGACGGTCTCGGCCACCTCCATGGTCATGGCGCTGATCCAGCACGAGGTTCCCCAGCACGAGCTCGTCCACCTGCTCGAGCTGCGCAAGGAGAACCTCGAGATCGTCGAGGTCGAGATCGGGTCGGGAGCTCCGGCGGACGGCAAGCGCATCGAGGAGCTCCGCCTGCCCGACACGCTCCGGCTCATCTCGATCATGCGCGAGGGCGCCGCCGAGATCGCCGTCGGGTCGACCGAGCTCCACGCGGGCGACCAGGTCCTCGCCATCCTCGAGCCGGGCAAGGAGGAAGATCTCTGCGAACTGCTCCTCGCCGGCAAGGGGTAGCTCGGCATCGAAACAGCTCTCATGGGGAACCTTGGGGGGAAGCGACCGGAGGAGGCACAGTGGAAGAGAACAAAGAACAGGAGTGGACCGACCCGCGCCCACAGGAGGGAAGCTGGGATCCGCTCGCCGGTGGCGGCCAAGACGCCGAGGACGTCGACAGCGAGGAAAACGCGCGCGAGGCCCGTGAGGGCGAAGACGACGCGCCGCCGCTCTAGCCACACCCACCGCTCGCCCATGCGCACCGCCACCCTCCTCGCCGCTCTCTCCTTCGCGCTTCTCGCAGCGCCTGCAGCGGAGGCCGGTCCGTTCGTCGACCGTGCCGCCGAGGCTCTCGGTGACGCTCCTGTCTACGTCGACCCCGACGCCGAGCGGGCGATCACGGACGCGGAAGCGGAGCGCCTCGGTGAACGGATCAGCGAGGCGGATGCGGGACCGCTCTACCTCGCCGTCCTTCCGGCCAGAGCCGCCGACGAGTCGGGTGGCTCGGCCGACGGGGTGCTCGAAGACCTGATCAGGGCGATGGGAGAGAACGGCACGTATGCGGTTGTGGTCGGGAACTCCTTCCGCGCCGCGAGCTCGGAGCTTCCCGCCGGAGACGCGGGGGAGCTCGCCACCCAGGCCTTCACGGATCACCGGAAGGAGGGGGTCGCGCCGACCCTCCTGGCGTTCGTCGACCTCGTCGGCGAGGCCCGAGCAGGCGGGGCCACCGAGCCCGCGGCGGACTCGGGCGACGGCGGTGGCCGAAGCGCGGGCACCTACCTGATTCCCATCCTCGCGATCGGTGGGGCCGGGTTCTTCCTCTTTCGCCGGCGTAAGCGCCGCCGCGAGGAGGACGCGCAGCTCGCCGAGGTGAAGGAGACCGCCCGGGACGATCTCGTCCTGCTCGGTGAAGGCATCCGCGAGCTCGACCTCGACGTCGAGATGCCTGGTGTCACGGCCGAGGCGAGGACCGACTACGAGACCGCGCTGACGATGTACGAGCGCGCCGACGGGGCGCTCGACCGAGCCCGGGACGCGCGCGACCTCGAGGAGGTCAGCGCCTCGGTCGAGGAGGGCCGCTACGCGATCGCCTCCGCCAAGGCGCGGCTCGCGGGCAACGAGCCGCCCGAGCGGACGCCGCCCTGCTTCTTCGATCCGCGCCACGGGCCCTCGGCCCGCCAGGTCGAGTGGTCACCCCCGTACGGCGAGCCCCGGCAGGTGCCGGCGTGCGAGGCGGACGCGCAGCGGGTCGAGCGCGGCGAGGAGCCTGAAGCGCGCGAGGTCATGGTCGGCGGGCGGTCGACCCCGTACTGGAACGCGGGCCCTGCCTACGGCCCCTGGGCGGGCGGCTTCTTCGGTGGGTTCGGCGGCCTCTTCCCGGGCCTCTTGCTCGGCTCGATGCTCGGCGGCGCCTTCTCGGGGCCGATGTACGGCGACTCCGGCGGCTCCGGTGACTCGGGCGGGGGCGACGGGGACTCGGGCGACTTCGGCGGAGGCGACTTCGGTGACTTCGGAGGCGGTGACTTCGGAGGCGGCGGAGGCGACTTCGGCGGCGGGGATTTCTAGGATCCCGGCGTGAGCCGCTTCACGGAGGCGCTGAACGAGCAGGTCGGGCACGAGCTCGCGGCCTCGCAGCAGTACGTCGCGATCGCCGTCCACTACGACGCCGAGACGCTGCCTCAGCTCGCCGCGCACTTCTACCGGCAGGCGCTCGAGGAGCGAAATCACGCGATGATGATCGTCCGCTACCTCCTCGACGCCGGCGAGCGGGCGCTGATCCCGGGGGTCGCCGAGCCGCGCACGAACTTCTCCGATGTGGTCGCCCCGGTCGCGCTCGCGCTCGAGCAGGAGCGCCAGGTCACCGCCCAGATCGTGGAGCTGGCCCGCACGGCGCGCGAAGAAGGCGACCTGGTCGGAGAGCAGTTCCTCCACTGGTTCCTGCAGGAGCAGCGTGAGGAGGTGGCGAGCATGTCCGACCTCCTCGCCCTCGTCGAGCGGGCGAACGCCTCGAACATCCTCCTGGCCGAGGAGCACCTGGCCAGAAACCAGTTCGGCGATGCAGGCGAGTCCGCATCGGCACCGCCTGCCGCCGGCGGCGCGCTCTAATCGGAGGGCCTAGACGCGCGCAGCGACCACGCGGCGCGCCGTCACCGGGATCCACCAGAGCGCGAGTCCGACCACGAGCGCGAGCGCGAGGTCGAAGGTGAACCCGATGAAGCCGACCACGAGCGCGAGTGCCCAGGAGCGCGCCCCATTGAGATCTCGCAGGAGACCGATGTGCAGCAGGCCCGCCGTCGCGAGGAGCGCCGCGAGGATCGGGAGCGGGAAGGCGCCGAGCAGCGCGCCGAGGCCCGAGCCGAGGCCGAGCGCGAGCATGAGGAGCGCGACCCCCATCGCGAGCGGAGCGCCGCCGGTCCTGGCACCGAACGACACGTGGGCGGTGAGCCCGCCTGCCCCGTGGCAGACCGGCATCCCGCTGATTCCGCCGGCGAAGAGGTTGGCGAATCCGTAGGTCGTGGCGAGCCCGCGTGGCCGCACCCGCTCGCCCCGCTCCGGAAAGTAGGTGCGAGCCGCGTCCGTTGTGGCCAGGATTGAGTTCGCGAAGGAGAGCGGCGCCTGCGGGAGGACGAGCACGGTGAAGGCAACCGCGAGGGTTTCGAGGTCAACGTGTGGGAGCGCGAGCGCCGACGGCCCGAACGTCACTTCCCGAGCCGCCAGGACGAGTGCCACGACACCGCCGACGGCCACGAGACCGAGAGCGGCCCCCTGGCGCTTGAGGGCGAGCGCAAAGGCCACGGTTCCCAGCCCGAGGGCGACAGCCCACGCGGGCGGGATCGCGTGCTCGGCGAAGGCTCTCGGCGGATCGGTGACGAGTCCCCACGCGATCTTCAGGAAGAGGAGCCCGACGGTGAGCTGCACGCCTCGGATGAGCGCCCGCGGGAAGGCCCGGGCTGCGCGGTCGAGGAGACCGAGTCGGCCGGCGACGAGGAAAATGCTCCCGATCAAAAGCGCGCCAGCGGCGATCTCATCGGCGCCGAGGCCCTCCGCGATGGCGATTGCGCCGAAGGCCTTGAGCGGCTGCGCGGGGAGGGGCAGGCCGTAGATCCACGCATTGGCCAGGTAGAGGAGCGCGGGCGGCAGGAGCACGGCCGTGGGCGAGAGCCCGTTCCCCACGATCAGAGCAGCGGCGATCGGCACCAGGACTCCGACGTCGGCGACGGCCCCAGCGAGCTCCCTCCGGTCAATACGCACGGCCGTATCATCCTCGCCCGAATGTTCTTCCGTCAGGTCATGCATGACGATCTCGGTTGCGCCTCGTACGTCGTCGCGTGTGGCGGCGAGGCAGCCGTGATCGACCCGAAATGGGAGATCGAGGACTACCTCGCGCTCGCGCGGGACCAGAGTTTCCGGTTCACGCACGTCCTCGAGACGCACAATCACGCCGACCATGTCTCGGGCCACGGCCGGCTGGCGGCTGCGACGGGGGCGACCATCCACATCTCGCGCGACGCGGAGGTCGCCTACGAGCACGAGCCGCTCGCGGACGGCGACGTCGTCGCCTTCGGCAAGGCGCGGATCATGGCGCTCGCGACGCCGGGGCACCGCCCCGAGCACACCGCCTATGTCGTCTCCGACGGCGAGCGGGCCAACGCGCCGTGGATCGTCGTGACCGGCGACTCTCTCTTCGTCGGCGACCTCGCGCGGCCCGACCTGGCGATCGATCCGGAGGAGGGCGCGCACGAGCTCTTCGGCTCGCTCCGCCGGCTGCTCGCGCTCGATGACTTCGCCGAGATCTGGCCCGGCCACGTCGGCGGATCGCTCTGTGGGGGCGCGGGGATGAGCCAAAAACCCGTCTCGACCGTCGGCTTCGAACGGCGCTACAACCGCTTCGCGACGATCTCCAACGAGGCAGATTTCGTTCGTCGCCTGACGGAGCAACTCGCACCGCAGCCCCCGAACTTCAGGCGGATCGTAGAGCTGAACCGCGGCCCGCTCCTCACCGAGGCGGCGGAGGTCGCCCCTCTCGCGCCCGCGCGCTTGAGCGGGTTGATGGACTCGGGCGCGGTGGTGATCGACGGCCGGGAGCCGCGCGAGTTCGACGCAGGCCATGTCCCGAGCTCGGTGAACGTGACGATGATCCGCGCGGCGGTCGGCACCCGGGCGGCGTGGGTAGTCGACCCCGAGCAGGACGTCTTGCTCGTTGCTGCGACGGACGAGGAGGCGCGACGCCTCGGCCGTCTCCTCGAGGCGGTCGGCTTCCGACGGCTCGCCGGCTTCCTCGCGGGCGGCGTTCCCGCTTGGCGTGACGCCGGGTTGGATGTAGGCACGACGCCGGCGCTCGATCCGGCTGGGCTGGCCTCGCGGCTGGCGAGGGGCGACGTTCTTCTTCTCGACGTGCGGGACGACGACGAGTGGAAGGCCGGTCATGTCGCCGGGTCGGTGCACGTCCCCTACTACGACCTGCGCGATGGTGTGCAGGAGGGGCTTCGCGCGAGCGGCAAGCCGTTCGCCGTCGCCTGTTCGACCGGAAACCGAAGCGCGATCGCGGCATCGCTCCTCAAGCGAGCCGGCCTTTCGGACGTCATCCACGTCACGGACGGTGGTGTCCGCGACTTGGCGGACGAGGGAATCGAGCTAGTTCGCTAGATCGCGCTGCTCGGCTTCGACGGCGATGTGCCAGGCCGGCCAGCGGCGCGGAGCCGGCGCGGCCGCGTCGATCCGCCCTACCTCCTCCTCCGTGAGTTCGAGGTTCGCCGCGCCCAGGTTGTCCTCGAGTTGGGCGGGGGTTCGGGCTCCCAGGACGATCGACGTCAGCCACGGCCGCGCCAGTTGCCAGGCGAGGGCGACCTGCGCAACCGTCGCTCCATGCGCCGACGCGATCAGGTCAAGCACCTCGACGACGTCGAAGGCCAGCTCCTGGTCGACTCCGGACCACTCGCTCGCCGGATCGCTGACCCGGGCGCCGGCCGGCCGCTCGGCCCCGCGCCGGTACTTCCCGGAGAGGAGGCCTCCGGCGAGCGGGCTCCAGGAAAACAGCGCGACTTCCTGGTCGCGGCAGAGCGGGACGAGCTCGTCCTCGACGTCGCGCGCCAGCGGGTTCCAGAGGGCCTGGTACGCGGCGTAGCGGGCCCAGCCTCGGTTGTCGCTCAGAGCGAGCGCCTGCATCAGGCGCCACGCGGGGAAGTTGGACGCGGCGACGTGCCGGGCCTTGCCCGACTGCACGAAGTCGTCGAGCGTCGCGCCGAGCTCCTCGGGGTCGACGGTCTCGTCGAACACGTGGACGTAGAAGAGATCGACCCAGTCCGTCTCGAGGCGCCGGAGGCTTCCCTCGAGCTGGCGGGTGAGATGGGCGCGGCCGGAGCCCGCCTCGCCCGGTCCCTCGCCAAAGCGGATCCCCGCTTTCGTGGCCACCATCACCTCGTCGCGGCGCGAGCCGAGCGCCCGGCCGAGAAGCTCCTCCGACTCGCCGGACGAGTAGATGTCGGCCGTGTCGAATGAGTTCACGCCGGCCTCGAGGGCGCGGGCGACAAGCTCCTTCGCGCCCTTCTGGTCGACCCCGCTGACGTCCTCGAGCCCGGATCCGAACGTCATCGTCCCGAGCGTCAGCTCCGAAACCCGAACCCCGGTCCGGCCAAGCGAGCGGTAGCGCAACGTGCGACCGGCTAGGTCAGGCGCTCGACGAAGCGGACCCGGTCGCGCCGCGGGTCGACCCGCGCCGTGTCCGTTCCCGGGCCGCCGTGGACCTCGTCGCGCCTGCGGTCACGGGCCGAGATCATGTCCTCGCCGGCGAGTCCATAGAGGCGGTCGGCACCGGGTCCGCCGATCAGCCGGTTGCGCTGGTTGTTGCCCTTGAGGGTGTCGTTACCCAAACCGCCGCGCAGGTTCTCGACGTCGCGGCGGATCCAGTCGCGCCGGCCGTCGGGACGTTCGTCACCTCGCATGCCGTCGTTTCGGCGGGCGTCGAGCGAGGCGGTGACCCCGAGGCGCCGGCCGCCGTAGTCGGCGGTGTCCGTCCCGTTTCCGCCCGCGATCAGGTCGCTTCGCAGGCCGCCGTCGAGCCAGTCGTCCCCATCGCCGCCGGAGAGGTCGTCGTCGCCGCCTCCGCCGCGGAGGACGTCATCGCCGTCGCCGCCGGCGAGCGTGTCGGCGCCGCCCCCGCCGTCCAGCAGGTTGTCCGCCTCGCCGCCCGACACCTCGTCGCTCCCTTGACTGCCGTCGAAGTTCTCCACCTCGCCCGTGAGGAGCAAGGTGGTGTTGGCCGCGATGACCTGCGGCTGGCCCTCGTCTGACCCGAGGTCGACCGTGACCGCGAGCTCGGAGGCCAGGGTGTCGGTGCCCGCGGAGTCGGAGACGACGAGCGAGCGCAGCTGGGCGGGGCCACCCGCGAGGATGACGTAGGTGTCGTCCCCGGCCCCGCCGAGGAGGTCTTCGGCCTCGCTCGGAAGCGCGCCCTCCCCGGAGCTCGAGTCCAAGGTGTCGTCGCCGGTTCCGCCCGTGAGGACGTCGCTCCCCGCCCCGCCGAGCGCGAGGTCGTCGCCCGGCCCGAGGCCGAGCTCGTCGTCGAGCTGAGAGCCACGAATCGAATCGGAACCCTCGCCGCCCTCCACGTCGACGTCGACGACGTTCGTGAAACCGGTCCGCGACACCGTGGAGAGATCGATCTCGTTCGCATCCGGGCCGCCGCGAACGTCGATCCGGATGATCGCCGCACAGGCGGTGGCACCCGAGTCCGGAGCTTCGCCGTTCACCTGCACCTGGCCACCCGAGCATCCGACCGCGATCCGATCGGCGCCGTCGCTTGCCACAACGAGCACGCCCGCGGTCACCTGCGAGGCGACGGCCGCGGAGGCGATACCGGGAGCGGCGAGCGCGAGGAGCGCGACGGGCAGGCAGAATCTGTAGGCGAGCCGCACGGCGGGGAACCGTAGCACCCCGGCTGGCCGCCCTTCTAGGGGGAAAAGAGCCGACGGACGCTTGCTATTCTTCCCTGCCGCGAGGCGGCGTAGCTCAGCGGTTAGAGCGGCGGACTCATAACCCGCAGGTCGGTGGTTCGAATCCACCCGCCGCTACTTCCTCGCGCCACCTGGAAAAGAGAGAAGAGACTTGGCAACCGGAGTACGAGTAGCAATCACGCTCGCCTGCACGGACTGCAAGCGGCGGAATTACCAGACGAACAAGTCCAAGCGGAATGATCCGGACCGCTTCGAGCTGAAGAAGTTCTGCCGCTGGTGCGGTAAGCACACGCTCCACCGGGAGACTCGCTGATGGCGCGTCCATCGCGCACCCGGCGCGGCAACAAGCAGCGGAGCGACGACTTCCAGGCGCCCGCGGCCCCGGCCGCGCAGCGCGCCCGCGAGCGGCGCCGTCAGGTCAAGCCCGTTCAGCAGGCCAAGAGCCAGACCGGCGCGCAGCGCGAGCGTCGCGGCGGCTTTCGCGCGTTCGCCGGCGAGTCGTACGCTGAGCTCCGCAAGGTCGAGTGGCCGGGTCGCAGGCAGCTCATTTCCGCGACCATAGTCGTAATCGTCGCGATCGCCGTCGTCGGCGCCTACCTCGCCCTGGCGGACTTCGCGTTCAGCCGCCTCGTCCGCGACGTCCTGCTCCGCTTCTAGCGGCTGGAGAGACCGCATGTTTCGCTGGTACGTCATCAACACCTACTCCGGGCACGAGAACAAGGTGAAAGCCAACCTCGAGCACCGGATCGTCTCGATGGGCCAGATGCCCCGCTTCCGCCGCGTCGTCGTCCCGACAGAGACGCAGATCGAAACGAAGGACGGGCAGCGCGTGCAGACCGAGACGCGTGTCCTCCCGGGCTATGTGCTCGTGAACATGGACATGACGGACGAGGCGTGGACGGTCGTAAAGAACACGCCCGGTGTCACCGGATTCGTCGGCGCAGGCTCCAAGCCGGTGCCGCTCTCGCAGCCCGAGGTCGACCGGATCATGCACACCGGCGTGTCGGCCGAGCGGCCGCGCGCCGTGGCTCAGTTCGAGCTCGGCGAGTCGGTGAAGGTAACCTCGGGGCCGCTCTCGGACTTCGACGGAGAGATCGTCGACGTCAATGCAGACCAGCAGAAGCTCAAGGTGCAGGTGAACATCTTCGAGCGGCAGGTCCCCGTCGAGCTCTCGTTCGACCAGGTGAAGAAGATCGTCTGACGTATGGCCAAGAAAGTCCTCACGCTCATCAAGCTCCAGATCCCGGGCGGCCAGGCGAACCCGGCCCCGCCGGTCGGGCCTGCGCTCGGCCAGCACGGGGTCAACATCATGGAGTTCTGCAAGGCCTTCAACGCCGAGACCGCCCAGGCCGGCGGACGGATCACACCGGTCGAGATCACGGTCTTCGAGGATCGCTCGTTCACGTTCATCACGAAGACCCCGCCCGCGGCCGTCCTCATCAAGGAGGCGCTCGGGCTCGACAAGGGCTCGTCCGAGCCGAACCGCGACAAGGTCGGCCGGCTGACGCGCGACCAGATCCGCCAGATCGCCGAGACGAAGCTGGAGGATCTGAACGCGCGCGACGTCGACCAGGCGATGCGGATCGTGGAAGGAACGGCGCGGAGCATGGGCGTCGAGGTTCCGGCCTGATGGCGCAGCACGGCAAGCGCTACCGCGACGCCCGCTCGGCGATCGACCGCGAGCGGCTCTACTCGCCCCTCGAGGCGATCCGGCTCCTGAAGGGCGCCGGCGCTGCCAAGTTCGACGAGACGGTCGAGGTGCACTTCCACACGGGGCTGAACGTCCGCCACGCCGAGCAGCAGCTCCGCGGCACCCTCATGCTCCCGCATGGGACGGGCAAAGAGGTGCGCGTAGCCGTCTTCGCCGAGGGTGAGAAAGCCAAAGAGGCGCAGGACGCGGGCGCGGACGTCGTCGGCGCGGCCGACCTCGCGCAGCAGATCGAGGGCGGGTTCGACGATTTCGACGTCGCGATCGCAACGCCCGACATGATGGGCGCGGTCGGGCGCCTCGGCCGAATCCTCGGCCCGCGCGGCAAGATGCCGAACCCGAAGACGGGGACGGTGACCTTCGACGTCGGCAAGGCGGTCTCCGAGTCGAAGGCCGGCAAGCTCGAATACCGGACCGACCGCGGTGCGAACGTGCACGTGTCCGTGGGCAGGAAGAGCTTCGACGAGCGGCGGCTGCTCGAGAACTACGCGACCGTGCTCGACGAGATCGTGCGCGCCAGGCCGGCTGCGGCCAAGGGCCGCTACCTGCGCTCGGTCACGATGACGAGCTCCATGGGGCCGGGCATCAAGATCGATCCGAGCCGGACGCGCGATGTCTTGGCCGAGCTCGACGAGGAGCCGCAAGCGGTTTCCGCCTAGGACAGGGGCCGGTCACGGCCGGCCCGAAACCACCTGAGACAGCTGGCAGCGAGCCCTGGCCCGCAGAAGCCCAGCCGAGGAGGTAGCGAGTGCTCAAACAGGAGAAGGAACAGGTCGTCGCGGAGCTCGTCGAACGGCTCCGGACGTCGGACACGCTGCTCGTGGCTGACTACCGCGGCCTGAACATGACCGAGATCGACAACGTGCGCGGCGAGCTCCTGAAGCACGGCGCCCGCTTCTCGGTCGTGAAGAACACGCTGACCAGGCGGGCTGCCGAGGCGGCGGGCGTGGATGCCCTGAACGAGTTCCTCGAGGGCCCGACGGCGATCGCATTCGTCTCCGAGGGCGACATGGTCGCCGTCGCGAAGGCGCTGAACGACACGGCCCGCCAGACCAAGATCCTCACGCTGAAGGGCGGGATCCTGCAGGGCGAGACGATCACGGCCGAGCAGGTTCGTGACCTCGCCGCCTTGCCGCCGGCCGACGTGCTTCGCGGTCAGGTCCTCGCGGCGATCGTCGGGCCGATGACCGCGATCGTCGGGATCTTCGCCGCGCCGCTACGCGACTTGGTCGGCGTGCTCGACGCGCGCATGTCCCAGCTCGACGAGCAGGGCAACCCGAGTGACGAAGCGGCGCCGGAGCCCGAGGCGGCCGCTGAGCCTGAGGTGTCCGCCGAGGAGACCCCCGAGAACGAGACCCCAGAAGAGACTTCGGAACAAGAGGAGGAGTAGAGATGGCAACAGACACCGCCAAGGTCGTCGAGCAGCTCGGAAAGATGACCGTGCTGGAGCTCGTCGAGCTGAAGAACGCGCTCGAGGAGGAGTGGGGCGTTACCGCCGCCGCGCCCGTCGCGGTCGCGGCCCCGGGTGCGGCAGCTCCGGGCGCATCGGGCGACGGAGCCGCCGAGGAGCAGACGGAGTTCGACGTCGTCCTCACCGGTGCAGGTGACAAGAAGATCCAGGTGATCAAGGTCGTCCGCGCGATCACCGGCCTGGGCCTGAAGGAGGCCAAGGACCTGGTCGACGGAGCCCCGAATGCGGTCAAGGAGGGCGTCGCCCGCGAGGAGGCGGACACGATCCTCGGCCAGCTCGAGGAAGCCGGCGCCTCGGCCGAGGTGAAGTAGCGCCGCCGGCGTATTCGCGATGGAAAGGGGCGGCGGAAGCCGCCCCTTTCTCATCCATTTCCTCTAATTCGTCCTCCCGTTCGAGGGAGTTCTGTGAGCGCGCTGTAAGCCTTCGTCACTCGCGCGAGTGAGTGGCTGGCCGCGCTGCCGACAAGACAGGCATGAACCGACCCACTGGAGGACGAATGAAGATCAGGATCACGCTGCTCCTCGCGCTGGTGCTCTCGCTGCTCGTCACGTCGCAGGCAGTCGCCGGCCCTGGGAAGCACATCGCCAAGCGGGCCGCGAAGGCTGCCTGCCGGGCCGAGCTCGAGTCGATGGGACGCCAGGCTTTCCGGGCCGAGTACGGACGCCACGCGATGCGCAGCTGCATTCGCGCCCACCGGGCCGAGGCGATCGAGGCCGTGAAGAACGCGGCGCAGGAGTGCCGCACGGAGCGCGAGGCGGACGCCGAGGGGTTCGCCGAGGAGTACGGGACGAATTGGAACAAGCGCAACGCCTTCGGCAAGTGCGTGGCTCAGAAGGTGCACGAGGCGCTCGCGCCTGTCGACGAGGAGGCGCCCGCCGACGGCGAGGATCCAGCACCTCCCGCCTCGCCGGCCCCTTAGGCTTTACGCCTGCTTCGCGAGAAGGGCGCCGGACGGCGCCCTTCACGCATCCAAGCCGAAAACGCGCTATACTCGGCCGCTAACGGCGGTTTTCCGCAAGGTTTCGCTTGCGGGGGGCCGCCTTGCGCTGCTACCCTCACGGGTCGCGCCGCCTTTCGCCGTTCCCGCCTGATTGTCCCAATACGACCCTGCCTAGAGGAGGTCGCCTCGCTTGGCCACCAAGGTCGCTCCGCGCCGCGCGCGGAAAAGTTTCTCTCGCCTGAAGCACGTCCTTGACCTTCCGAACCTGATCGACATCCAGCGAGCCTCGTTCGACTGGTTCATGAACGAGGGTCTCCGCGAGACGATCGACGACATCTCGCCGATCGAGGACTACACCGGCACGCTCGGCGTCGAGTTCGCCGACTACGAGTTCGGACAGCCACCCGTCTCGATCAAGGAATGCCGTGAGAAGGACCTGACCTATCAGGTCCCGCTCTCGATGACCGTCCGCTTCGTCAACAAGGAGACGGGCGAGATCCGCGAGCAGACCGTCTTCATGGGGGACTTCCCGATGATGACGGAGTCGGGGACGTTCATCATCAACGGGACAGAGCGTGTGATCGTCACGCAGCTCGTCCGCTCGCCGGGTGCCTACCTGATGGAGCCTAAGGACGCGGACAAGCAGGTCTTCATCGCCAACCTGATGCCGAGCCGCGGCTCGTGGCTCGAGCTCGAGATCGACAAGAAGGGCATCGTCTACGGGCGCATCGACCGCAAGCGAAAGCTTCCGATCACGACGCTCTTGCGCGCCCTGCCGGCCGAGGACCCCGCGACCGGGTTCGAGCTCGACATGTCGACGAACGAGAAGATCCTCAAGCTCTTCGACAACTCGCCCTTCATCCAGCTGACGCTGGACAAGGACACGACGACGCGCGAGGAAGAGGCGGTCGTCGAGGTCTTCAAGAAGCAACGCCCGGGCGAGCCGCCCACGCTCGAGAACTCGCGCAACCTCCTGCGCGGACTGTTCTTCGATCCCAAGCGCTACGACCTGACCAAGGTTGGCCGCTACAAGCTGAACCAGCGCCTCGACGTCGACGTCCCGGACGATGTCCGCGTTCTCACGACCCAGGACATCGTCTCGCTCGTCAAGAAGCTCGTCGAGCTGCCGACGCGGCTCGGTGTCCCGGAGGAGACGAAGGACTACGCCGCCGACGCCTTCGCGCTCTCGCGTGAACCTATTAAGAACGACCTGGACGAGTACGAGGACTTCGGCAACCGCCGCCTGCGCACCGTCGGCGAGCTGATCCAGGAGGCGTTCAGGGTAGGGCTCTACCGGATGGAGCGCGTCGTCCGCGAGCGGATGACCACCGAGGACGTCGACACGATCACGCCGCAGACGATCATCAACATCCGCCCGGTCGTGGCCGCGTTGAAGGAGTTCTTCGGGTCGTCACAGCTCTCGCAGTTCATGGATCAGACGAACTCGCTCGCGGGTCTCACCCACCGGCGCCGCCTGTCCGCGCTCGGGGCCGGAGGCCTCACGCGGGAGCGCGCGCCGATCGAGGTGCGCGACGTCCACCCGACCCATTACGGGCGCATGTGCCCGATCGAGACGCCCGAGGGCCCGAACATCGGGCTGATCGGCTCGCTCTCGTCAATGGCGACCGTGTCGGAGTTCGGGTTCGTCCAGACGCCCTATCGGATCGTGAAGAACGGGAAGGTCACGGACGAGATCCTCTACCTCGACGCCACGGCGGAGGAGAAGTTCACGATCGCGCAGGCGAACGAGCCGGTCGACGAGAAGACGGGCAAGTTCGTCCACGACGCCGTGCTCTGCCGCGGCGCGGGCGGCGAGCCCGTGACGGCGCGTCCGGCGGACATCCACTACATGGACGTAAACCCGGCGCAGATCGTCTCGGTCGCGACGGCCCTCATCCCGTTCCTCGAGCACAACGACGCGAACCGCGCGCTCATGGGGGCCAACATGCAGCGACAGGCCGTGCCGCTCATCTCGGCCGAGCCGCCGTACGTCGGCACCGGAGTCGAGTACCGCGCGGCCGTCGACACGGGAGACGTCGTCCTGGCCAAGCGCCCCGGGACGATCTCCGACGTCGACGCCGACAAGATCGTGGTCGAGGCGAAGGACGGGATCGACGAGTACGAGCTCGTCAAGTTCATGCGCTCGAACCAGGGCACGATCATGCACCAGAAGCCCGTCGTGACCCTGGGGCAGAAGGTCAAGGAGGACGACGTCCTCGCGGACGGCAGCTCGACATCGGAAGGCGAGCTCGCGCTGGGCAAGAACCTGCTCGTCGCCTTCATGCCGTTCGAGGGCTACAACTTCGAGGACGCCATCGTCATCTCGGAGCGGCTCGTCAAGGACGACGTGCTTTCGTCCGTCCACATCCACGAGTACGAAATCGACGCCCGCGCGACCAAGCTCGGCGACGAGGAGATCACGCGCGACATCCCGAACCGCTCGGAGGAGTCCCTGCGCGACCTCGACGACCGCGGCGTCGTCCGCATCGGAGCCGAGGTCGGCTCCGGCGACCTGCTCGTCGGGAAGGTCACGCCCAAGGGCGAGACCGAGCTGACCGCGGAGGAGAAGCTGATCCGTGCGATCTTCAAGGAGAAGGCGCGCGAGGTTCGCGACACGTCCCTGAAGGTCCCGCACGGTGAGGGCGGCAAGGTGATCGACGTCAAGACGTTCTCGCGCGAGGCGGGGGACGACCTCTCGCCTGGCGTGAACGAGCTCGTGCGCGTCTACGTCGCGAAGAAGCGCAAGATCGCCGAGGGCGACAAGCTCGCCGGCCGCCACGGCAACAAGGGCGTCATCGCCCGGATCGTGGCCGAGGCGGACATGCCGTTCCTCGAGGACGGAACGCCTGTCGACATCATCCTGAACCCGCTCGGCGTGCCGAGCCGGATGAACATCGGACAGGTGCTCGAGACCCATCTGGGCTGGGCGGCCGCGCACGGCGTCTTCTCGGAGAACGGGGAGCGCAACGGCCCGACGCCGGTCGCGACGGCCGTCTTCGACGGCGCGAGCGAGACCGAGGTCGACGACGCGCTGATCGAGTGGACGAAGCAGAACCCCGACAGCCCGATCAAGTTCGACGTCGACATGAAGCGCCGGCCCGGCCGACGCTGCTCCGGCAAGGTGCGGCTGTACAGCGGCCGGACCGGGGAGCCCTTCGAGCAGGACGTCACCGTCGGGTTCATGTACATCCTGAAGCTCCTGCATCTCGTGGACGACAAGATCCACGCGCGCTCGACCGGGCCCTACTCGCTCGTCACGCAGCAGCCGCTCGGCGGCAAGGCGCAGTTCGGCGGGCAGCGGTTCGGCGAGATGGAGGTGTGGGCGCACGAGGCCTACGGCGCCGCCTACACGCTGCAGGAGATGCTCACGATCAAGTCCGACGACACCGTCGGGCGCGTCAAGGCCTACGAGGCGATCGTCAAGGGCGAGAACATCGCCGAGCCGTCGATCCCCGAATCCTTCAAGGTGCTCCTGAAGGAGATGCAGTCCCTCGCGCTCGACGTGGACGTCATCTCCGAAGAGGGCGGCGAGGTCGAGATCCGCGAGGAGGACGACGAGCTTCTTCGCGCGGCCGAGGAGCTCGGGATCGATCTCTCGCCGGGCTCACTCCGCGCTGCGACGCGCGAGCCGACCGCCGAGGAGGTCGAGGAGGGACAAGAGCGGGAGGACGTCACTGGTGAGAGCGAACTCGTGCTGCCCGCCGACGAGGTCCTGACCGACATCACCGAGTCGGATGCCGATTTGACCGGCAAGGACACGCCGGCCGAGGAGGCCGCCGAAGTCGCCGGACCCTTCGAAGCGGCACCTGACCTGGCCGATCTCGAGATTGAGGAATAGAGGAGACGCATTGATTGACATCAACAACTTTGACGCGATTCGGATCGGCCTCGCCTCCTCGAAGCAGATCCGCGACTGGTCCTCCGGCGAGGTTACGAAGCCCGAGACCATCAACTACCGGACGCTGAAGCCCGAGAAGGACGGCCTTTTCTGCGAGCGCATCTTCGGTCCCACGAAGGACTGGGAGTGCTACTGCGGCAAGTACAAGCGCGTCCGCTACAAGGGGATCATCTGCGAGCGCTGCGGCGTCGAGGTGACGCGACAGAAGGTTCGCCGCGAGCGCATGGGGCACATCGACCTGGCCGCGCCCGTCTCGCACATCTGGTTCTTCAAGGGCGTTCCGAGCCGGATCGGCTATCTGCTCGACATCGCCCCCAAGGAGCTCGAGAAGGTCCTCTACTTCGCCGCGTCGATCGTCACGGCCGTGGACAACGAGAAGCGCGCCTCCGACCTCGCCGACCTCGAGGACAAGGTGCGCGGAGAGTCCGAGCGCATCTTCGTCGACCGCGACGAGCAGCTCGCCGCGCTCGAGGATCGACTGGCCCGCCGGCGCGACTTCTTCACCAAGGGCAAGGAGCGCGACTTCGACGAGGACGACGAGTTCTGGGCACGCGGGCTGCTCGCCTGGGCCGAGGAGCAGGGGCTCCCGCCGCTCGAGGAGGCCCGCAAGCTGGTCGCCGGCCTCTTCCTGGAGGTGGCCAAGCAGATCACGACCGAGGACTCGAAGAAGATCAGGGAGCTCGTGCGCGGCGCGGCCATCCGGCCCGACCGCCAGCTCTCGACCCGCGAGCTCGATCAGGTCGCGAACGCCGCTATCCAGGTTCGCGAGGCGCTCGCTCCGCTCCAGGCCGACTACGAGAAGGCCACCGGCGCGAAGAAAGGCGCGGTCACCAAGCACCTGCACCGCGTGCAGGAGGCGCTCCTCACGGGTGGAGAGCTCGGCGAGGACGACGCACAGCTGACCGCCGGCGTCGACCCAAAGAATCTCGAGAAGGCTCGCGACCTCGGGAAGGGCCTCCTGCGGGAGGTGCTCGATACGGCGGACGCCTCGGCCACGCCGGAGGAGCTACGCGACCTCACGAACGACCTGTGCCTCAAGACCGACGGCCGGATGCAGAAGGAGGACCTGGACGCGCTCGTCCAATGGTCGCTCAAGGTGCGGGAGATGTACCTCGACATCGAGTCGCGGCGCGGTGACGCCCGGGACGCTGCCGTCGACTCCGTCAATCGCCTCGAGCAGACCTGGCAGCTCTTCCGCGACCTCGAGCCCAAGCAGATCGTCACCGACGAGCTGCTTTTCCGCGAGCTCAAGGACCGCTTCGGGTCGGCCTACGGCTTCGGCCAGTACTTCCGAGGCGGGATGGGCGCCGAGGCGATCCGCGATCTCCTGAAGGACCTCGACCTCGACGCCGAGGCGAAGTCGCTCCGGGAGACCATCCGGACCTCGAAAGGCCAGAAGCAGAGCCGGGCGATCAAGCGCCTCAAGGTCGTCTCTGCGTTCATCACGTCGGAGAACCGTCCCGAGTGGATGATCCTCGAGGCGGTCCCGGTCATCCCGCCGGAGCTTCGCCCGATGGTGCAGCTCGACGGCGGCCGGTTCGCCACGAGCGACCTGAACGACCTCTATCGCCGCGTGATCAACAGGAACAACCGTCTGAAGCGGCTGCTCGACCTCGGCGCGCCCGAGATCATCGTGAACAACGAGAAGCGGATGTTGCAGGAGGCCGTCGACGCGCTCTTCGACAACGGCCGCCGCGGCCGTGCCGTGACCGGCCCGGGCAACCGAGCGCTGAAGTCGCTCTCCGACATGCTCAAGGGCAAGCAGGGCCGCTTCCGCCAGAACCTGCTCGGCAAGCGGGTCGACTACTCGGGCCGCTCGGTGATCGTCTCGGGCCCCAAGCTCAAGCTCCACCAGTGCGGCCTGCCCAAGCTGATGGCACTCGAGCTCTTCAAGCCGTTCATCATGAGTCGGCTCGTCGAGCGGAAGTCGGTCCAGAACATCAAGGCGGCGAAGAAGTACGTCGACTCGATGGCGCCCGAGGTCTGGGACGTCCTCGAGGAGGTCATCGCCGAGCATCCCGTGCTCCTGAACCGCGCTCCAACGCTCCACCGGTTGGGCATCCAGGCCTTCGAGCCGGTGCTCGTCGAGGGCAAGGCGATCCAGGTGCACCCGCTCGTCTGCCACGCGTTCAACGCGGACTTCGACGGCGACCAGATGGCCGTGCACCTGCCGCTCTCCGCGGAGGCGCAGGCTGAGGCGCGGATCCTCATGATCTCGGCGAACAACATCCTCTCGCCGGCGCACGGAAAGCCGCTCACGACGCCGACGCAGGACATGGTGCTGGGCACCTACTACCTGACTTACTGCGCGGAGGACCTCTCGGCGAAGACGCCCGAGGAGCTCGATCCGCGGCCCAAGCGCTTCGCCTCTGAGGACGAG
Source organism: Actinomycetota bacterium (assembly GCA_013697275.1). Taxonomy (GTDB): domain Bacteria; phylum Actinomycetota; class Thermoleophilia; order Gaiellales; family Gaiellaceae; genus JACCXC01. The sequence continues at coordinate 22,576 of JACCXC010000113.1, forward strand.
GTCATTCTCTCGCGCGAGGCGAAGCAGATCGGACTGCAAGAGCCGATCGAGTACCGAAGGAACGGCGAGGTCGTGCTGACGACGGCGGGGCGCGTGATCTTCAACGAGGAGGTAGGCCGCTCCCTCTCCGAGGCGCTCGGTGAACGGTACGACGCCGAGGCGCAGCCCTTCAACAACCGCACGCTCGCGAAGAAGGAGACGAACGACTTCATCTCCGACCTCGTCGATCGCTACGGCGCGCTCGCGATCTCGTCGGTTCTCGACACGATCAAGGAGCTCGGCTTCGCCTACGCGACTCAGGCCGGGATCACGGTCTCGAAGAACGACATCGTCATCCCCGAGAACAAGGAGAAGATCCTCGGCGAGTACGAGGAGCGCGTCCAGCGCATCGAGCGCGACTACGAGCGCGGCCTCATTACCGAGGAGGAGCGCAAGGAGCGGATCATCGAGGAGTGGACGGAGGCGACCGACACCGTCGCCGACGCCATGCAGGACACGATGGACGAGCTGAACCCGATCTACATGATGGCCAACTCGGGTGCGCGTGGATCGATCAAGCAGATCCGCCAGCTGGCCGGTATGCGCGGCCTCATGGCCAACCCGAAGGGCGACATCATCGAGCGCCCGATCAAGGCCAACTTCATGGAGGGACTCACCGTCCTCGAGTACTTCATCTCGACGCACGGTGCCCGCAAGGGCCTGGCCGATACGGCGCTTCGCACGGCCGACTCGGGCTACCTGACCCGGCGCCTCGTCGACGTTTCGCAGGACGTGATCGTGCGCGACGAGGACTGTGGAACCGATGAGGCGATCGAGCTGCGGCTGCTGACCCCGGACGGACTCAACCGCTCACTCACCGGGCGGATCCTGGCCCGTGACGTCAAGAAGCCGATCAAGGACGGGAAGCCCGGCAAGACCGTGCTCCTCTCCGCCGGCGACCTCGTTACGAATCAGGAGCTCCTGCGGATCCTCCCGGAGGTCGAGGAGTACGCGTCCGAGTTCACGCTCCCCGTCCGCTCGGTGTTCAAGTGCAGGAGCGAGTTCGGGGTGTGCCGCAAGTGCTACGGCATCTTCCTCGCCACCGGCGAGATGTGCGAGGTCGGCGACGCGGTCGGCATCATTGCGGCCCAGTCGATCGGCGAGCCGGGCACCCAGCTCACGATGCGGACGTTCCACACGGGCGGCGTCGCCGGCGCGGACATCACGCATGGTCTCCCGCGCGTAGTCGAGATCTTCGAGGCCCGAAACCCGAAGGGAGCCGCGCGCCTCGCAGAGACGGGCGGGACGGTCTCGATCGAGGACACTGAGCGGGGGCCGAAGGTGACGATCGACCCACGGCAGCTCGATGAGAACGGCGAGCCGCTTCCGGTCAAGGAGTACGCGCTGCCTCGGCGGACGAGGCTCCTGGTCCGCGAAGGAGACACCGTCGAGCAGGGTGACCCGATCCACGAAGGCTCGCTCGCCCCGGCGGACCTCCTTGCCCTCCACTCCAAGGCGGGCAAGGGCTCGACCCCGACTGAGGTCTATCTCGTCGGCGAGGTGCAGAAGGTCTACAAGTCGCAGGGCGTCGACATCCACGACAAGCACATCGAGCTGATTGTGCGCCAGATGCTCAAGAAGGTGCGCGTGGAGAACGCGGGCGACACGGACCTCCTGCCGGGCCAGCTCGTGGACAAGGTCGTCCTCGACCGCGAGAACGAGCGGATCAAGAAGGCGAAGAAGGAGCAGGCGACCTTCGAGCCGCTCATCCTCGGGATCACGAAGGCTTCGCTCGCGACCGAGTCGTTCCTTTCGGCAGCCTCCTTCCAGGAGACGACGAAGGTCCTGACCGACGCGTCGATCGAGGGCAAGGTCGATCGCCTGCTCGGCCTGAAGGAGAACGTGATCATCGGGAAGCTGATCCCTGCGGCCACCGGCCTCAAGCGTTACCGCGCGGTCGAAATCCGCCCGACCGAGAAGATTCCGGTACCGGCCTACACGCGACCGGCGACCGAGGAACAGCTCCTCGCAGCACTGGAGGAGATCGGCTCGAACGGAGAGGGCCTCGACCTCGCGGGCCTCGACCTTGACTTCGGCGGACAGCCGCAGACCGACGGCGACCGCGACCGCGAGGCGATCGACGCCGAGGAGCTACCCGAGGTCGACTCGCCTCTGGACGAGGAGGGGAAGGCATAGCGGCGTAGCCGCTACCGCCGGTCTCGTAAGGGGCGGCCTAGAGGCCGCCCCTTACACGTTCTCTTGCAGGGGGGCCGGATTCTTCCGGCCCCTAGGCGCGCTACGCCGGGCGGGGCAAGCCCCGCCCCTACGCACCGGACTGCGCGGCGACCGCCTGGTCCTTGCCTGTTTCCTTCGCGCGAAACAGGGCCTCGTCCGACCGCTCGAAGAAGGAGACGGCGTCGTCCTCGGGCGTGAGCTCGGCGATCCCGGCCGAGAGATGGAGGCGGTCGGCCGCACCCGTGGGACGGGTCGAGACCGCGAACTGGAGCCGCCGGTAGAGCTGCTCGGCGTCGGGGAGCTGTGACTCGGGCAGGATGACGGCGAACTCGTCCCCGCCGACGCGGCAGGCGATGTCCGCGCTCCGGACGACCGAGCGCACCCGCTCAGCGAGCTGCGCGAGGACAGAGTCGCCGGAGAGATGGCCAACGCGCTCGTTGATCGCCTTGAAGTCGTCGATGTCGAAGACGACTAGGGCGAGCCGGCGGTCGTAGCGCTGGGCGCGGGCGACCTCGCGGGCGAGCGTGTCGTGGAAGTAGCGGCGGTTGTGCAGGTTCGTGAGCGCGTCGAGGTCGGCGAGGTTGCGCGCCTCGCGGAAGCGCCGGGCGTTTTCGATTGCGGGACCCGCGTTCGCAGCCAGGTCTTCGAGCGACGAGACCTCGTCCTCGGAGGGCTCGCGCGCGCCGTCGCGCCAGAATACGGCGAGCGTGCCAATCGGCTCCTCACCGTCGCTTCGAAGTGGCACGACCAGGCCGCCCCGAATGAGCTCGCCGTTCGCGTCAGCCTGCTCGGCCGCATAGCGGTAGGAGATCTCAACCGCGCGTGTGTCCCCGTCGCTCGGGGGCGCGGTGACCGGATGCCTGGCCGCCTCCTCGGGGGAAAGCCCGAGCGTGGCGATGACGGGCCCGTTCTCCCCCTGCGGGATGACGATCATCGCCGCGTCGACGAGCGGGAGGGAAGAGGCGGACTCGAGCGCGCGCGAGAGGACGTTGTCGAGGTCGATGGTGGAGCCGATCGCAGAGAGCTCTCGCGAGCGGCGGCCCTCCTCCTGCGCTCGCTCGAGCTCGTGCGCGAGGTCCTCGAGCATCTGCTCGAAGCGAGAGTTGGAAGCCTCGAGCATTCGCTCGAGCTGCGTGCTCGACTCGCGCCGGTTGCGCAGGACTACCTTGAAGACGATCAGCGAGAGCACGACGGCGCCCGCGGCAGCCGCCACCGAGGAGACGACCGCAATCCAAGTTGTGCTGTTCGTGAATAGAGTCATTTCCATGGTTCTCTCGCGCTCTTCCGTCTGTTAACGCAGCGCAGCGCGCCACAGCTACCGCGTCAGCAGCCGAACTTAGCTCGGACTGTAGAACGGTTTCGCCGATTGGGCTACCTTCCACCGCCCTTTTGCTACCGAATCGGGAGAGCTGCTACCCTTCCGCCAGGTTGGAGCGGGTGCGCCCGCCCGGCCTTTCTTTGCGTCTGGAATCGAAAGAGAAGAGAGCCGTGCCGACTGTCAACCAGCTCGTCCGCAAGGGCCGCAAGGTGCCGCGGACGAAGACGAAGACACCCGCGCTCCGGGGAGCCCCGCAGAAGCGCGGCGTCTGCACGCGCGTGTACACGGCCACGCCGAAGAAGCCGAACTCGGCCCTGCGCAAGGTCGCGCGCGTGCGGCTCACGAACCAGATGGAAGTGACCTCGTACATCCCCGGCGAGGGCCACAACCTGCAGGAGCACTCGGTCGTGCTGATCCGTGGCGGCCGCGTCAAGGACATGCCGGGCGTGCGGTACAAGGTGATTCGCGCTGCGCTTGATACGGCCGGCGTTTCGGATCGGCGGCAGGGCCGCTCGAAGTACGGCGCGAAGAAGACCTAGCCATGCCCCGTCGCGCAGAGATCCAGCCCCGGACGCTCGATCCGGATCCCGTCTACAACTCGCAGCTCGTGACCCAGCTCGTGAACCGGATCATGACGCGCGGGAAGAAGTCGACAGCCGAGCAGATCGTCTATTCGGCGCTCGACCGCGTGGGCGAGAAGACCGGCCGCCCGCCTGCGGACGTGCTCGAGCAGGCGGTCAAGACCGTGACCCCGGTGCTCGAGGTCCGCTCCCGCCGTGTCGGCGGCGCGAACTACCAGGTTCCCGTCGAGGTGCCGCAGCGCCGCGCACGCACGCTGGCCGTCCGCTGGATCGTCACGTATTCGCGCGACCGGCGGGAAAAGCACATGGAGGAGAAGCTTGCGAACGAGATCTTGGACGCGCTGAACCAGCAGGGTGGCGCGTTCAAGCGGAAGGACGACCTCTACCGGATGGCGCAGGCGAACAAGGCCTTCGCCCACTACAGGTGGTAGCCGGAGAAATGGCGGAGACAACGGCAACGGTTTCCGGCGGCAAGGTCGGCCTCGAGAAAGTCCGGAACATCGGGATCATGGCGCACATCGACGCGGGCAAGACCACGACGACCGAGCGGATCCTTTACTACACGGGACGCACCCACAAGATGGGCGAGGTGCACGAAGGCGCCGCGACCATGGACTGGATGGCGCAGGAGCAGGAGCGCGGCATCACGATCACCTCTGCGGCGACGACGGCCGCGTGGCGCGATTTTCGTATCAACATCATCGATACGCCCGGGCACGTTGACTTCACCGTAGAAGTCGAGCGGAGCCTGCGCGTCCTTGACGGCGCGATCGCCGTCTTCGACTCGGTCGCAGGGGTCGAGCCGCAGTCCGAGACCGTCTGGCGCCAGGCCGACCGCTACGCCGTCCCGCGGATCGCCTTCATCAACAAGATGGATCGCGTCGGCGCCGACTTCTTCGGCTCCGTCCAGTCGATGATCGACCGGCTCGGCGCGCAGCCCGTGCCGATCCATCTGCCGATCGGGCAGGAGGAGCACTTTCGCGGCGTGGTCGACCTCGTTGAGATGCGCGCGGTCACGTGGGCCGACGCGCTCGGGATGGAGATGGAGAACAGCGAGATCCCGGAGGAACTCCGCGAGCAGGCCGATGAGTACCACCACCAGCTGATCGACTCGATCGCCGAACACGACGAGGAGCTGCTCGAGACGTACCTCACGGACGAGGCTGCGGTCACGCCGGACATGCTGCGTCGCGCCCTTCGCACTGCGACCTTGACGGCCGCGGTCACTCCTGTTCTGTGTGGCTCCGCCTTCAAGAACAAGGGCGTCCAGCCGCTTCTCGACGCGGTGATCGACTACCTGCCGAGCCCGCTCGACGTCCCGCCGGTGCACGGGGTTGACCCACGCACCGAGAAGGAGCTTTCGCGCCGCCCCTCCGAGGACGAGCCGTTCTCTGCTCTCGCTTTCAAGGTCATGAGCGATCCGTTTGTCGGAAAGCTGACCTACTTCCGCGTCTACTCGGGGAAGGTCAAGGCCGGGGAGCGCGTCCTCAACGCGACGAACGGCAAGACCGAACGCGTCGGCCGCCTGCTCCAGATGCACGCGAACCATCGCGAGGAGCGCGAAGAGATCGGCGCGGGCGAGATCGTCGCAGCCGTCGGTCTGAAGCAGACGACGACGGGCGACACGCTCGCCGTCGACTCCGCCCCGATCCTGCTCGAGTCGATGACCTTCCCGGATCCGGTCATCGCGGTCGCGATCGAGCCGAAGACGAAGGGCGATCAGGACAAGCTCTCACAGGGTCTCCAGCGGCTGGCCGAGGAGGACCCGACCTTCCGTGTCCGGACGGACGATGAAACGGGCCAGACGCTCATCTCCGGGATGGGCGAGCTGCACCTCGAGATCATCGTCGACCGCCTCATGCGCGAGTTCAGCGTCGACGCGAACGTCGGCCGGCCGCAGGTGGCCTACCGCGAGACGGTCCACAAGCGCGTGGAGAAGGTTCAGGGGCGCTTCGTCCGCCAGACGGGCGGGCGCGGCCAGTACGGCCACGCGGTCATCAACCTCGAGCCGGCCGCGCCCGGCGAGGGCTACGAGTTCGTCGACAAGATCGTCGGCGGCAAGATCCCGCGCGAGTACATCGCGCCGGTCGACCTCGGGATCCAGGAGGCAATGGAATCCGGCATCCTGGCCGGCTACCCAGTGGTCGACATCCGGATCGAGCTCGTCGACGGGTCGTATCACGACGTCGATTCGAGCGAGATGGCCTTCAAAGTCGCGGGCTCGATGGCCTTCAAGACCGCGATGGAGCGCGCGAAGCCGAAGCTCCTCGAGCCGGTCATGGCCGTCGAGGTCGTCACGCCCGAGGAATACCTCGGGGACGTGATGGGCGACCTCAACTCACGACGCGGGCGCGTGGAGGGGCTGGAGCCGCGCGGCAACGCGCAGGCGATCAAGGCCCACGTGCCGCTCGCGACGATGTTCGGCTACGCGACCGACCTGCGGTCGACGACCCAGGGACGCGCCACGTTCACGATGCAGTTCGACCGTTACGAGGAGGCTCCGCAGTCGATCGCGACGGAGATCGTCGCCGCTGCACGGGGCTCGTAAGCGACCAAGGGAAATCGGAGGAGGAATGGCAAAGCAGAAGTTCGAGCGGACGAAGCCGCACGTCAATGTCGGCACGATCGGTCACATCGACCACGGCAAGACCACGCTGACGGCCGCGATCACGAAGGTGCTCGCGGACAAGGGCACCAATACGGCTGTGCGCGACTTCGCATCGATCGACAACGCTCCCGAGGAGCGGCAGCGCGGCATCACGATCAACACCTCGCACGTCGAGTACGAGACGGAAGCCCGCCACTACGCGCACGTCGACTGCCCGGGGCACGCCGACTACATCAAGAACATGATCACGGGCGCCGCCCAGATGGACGGCGCGATCCTCGTGGTCTCGGCGGCCGACGGCCCGATGCCGCAGACG
>JACCXC010000118.1 GCA_013697275.1 Actinomycetota bacterium
GACGTGACCTGCCCCGACGAGGTCGCCCAGGCGCTTCGGGACGCGAAGCCCGCCGCGGTCGTCCACCTCGCCGCGGGAACCTCCGTGGCCGAGTCGTGGGAGCGGGGCGCCGAGGTCTGGGGCGTGAACGTCGTCGGGACGGTGAACGTCCTCGACGCCGTGCGGAACGAGCAGCCCGGCGCGCGCGTCCTCGTCGTCTCGAGCGGCGAGGTGTACGGCGAGACGCCGTCCGGCCTCGCGCAGGAAGAGGACGACCCGGTCGCCCCCGTCTCCCCTTACGCGGCCTCGAAGGTCGCCGCCGAGGTCGCCGCCGACCGGGCATCGCGGATCGACGGGCTCGACATCGTCGTCGCCAGGCCGTTCCCGCACACGGGGCCGGGGCAGGACACGCGCTTCGCAATCGGCTCGTGGACGCGGCAGATCGCCGAGCTCGAGCTGCGAGACGGCGGCGTGCTCGAGGTCGGCGACCTCTCCGTGGAGCGCGACCTCCTCGACGTCCGCGACGTCTGCCGCGCCTACCGGCTGCTCCTCGACCCGGGCGTCCCCGCTGGCACCTACAACGTCGCGTCCGGCCGCGCGGCGAGACTCGAGGACGTCGTGGCGGAGCTCGTGAGACTCGCCCGGTGCCCCGTCGAGGTGCGGCCGAGCCAGGCCCTCAGGCGGCGAAACGACGTTCGGAGGCTCGCCGGCGACGCCTCGCGCCTCGCCTCTGCGACCGGCTGGCGGCCGGAGATCTCGCTCGAGCAGACACTCGCCGACGCGCTCGAGGCGGCGCGCCGCGCCGTCGAGACAGAGAGGATGTCGCCGGTATGACACGAACCCGCCGCGCACTCGTCACGGGGATCACGGGCCAGGACGGGTCGTACCTCGCGGAGCTCCTGCTCGCGGAGGGCTACGAGGTCTTCGGGATGATGCGGCGAGCCTCGACCGAGAGCGTCGAGCGGATCGAGCACCTCCTCGACCGGATCACGCTCGTCCAGGCGGACCTGCTCGACCAGTTCTCCCTGGTGGCGGCACTCGAGGAGTCCCAGCCCTCGGAGGTCTACAACCTCGGCGCGCAGAGCTTCGTCCCGACCTCGTTCCGCCAGCCAGTCCTCACGGCCGAGTTCACGGCGGTCGGCGTCACGCGCCTGCTCGAGGCGATCCGGACGGTCGATCCCTCGATCCGCTTCTACCAAGCCTCATCGTCGGAGATGTTCGGCCGCGTGCGCGAGACGCCTCAGACCGAGAGGACGCCGTTCCACCCGCGCTCGCCCTACGGAGTGGCGAAGGCGTACGGCCACTACATCACGGTCAACTACCGGGAGTCGTACGACCTCTTCGCCGTTTCGGGGATCCTCTTCAACCACGAGTCGCCGCGCCGCGGGCTCGAGTTCGTGACGCGGAAGATCTCGGACGGCGTCGCGCGCCTCAAGCTCGGGCTCACGGACGAGCTCTCGCTCGGGAACCTCGACGCGAAGCGCGACTGGGGGTTCGCGGGCGACTACGTGCGCGCGATGTGGCTCATGCTCCAGGCCGACGAGCCGGAGGACTACGTCGTCGGAACCGGAGAGGCTCACTCGGTGCGAAACTTCGTCGAGGCGGCGTTCGGCCACGCAGGCCTCGACCCGGAGCAGCACGTCCGTCTCGACCCGGCCTTCCTCCGCCCGGCCGAGGTCGACCACCTGATCGCCGACGCCACCCTCGCCCGGACTTGCCTCGGTTGGGAGCCCAGCACGTCCTTCCCTGAGCTCGTCTCGATGATGGTCGACGCTGACCTCGAACGGCTCGAGCATGCGGCCCACCGGTCCGAGCGCGCGCCCGTAGCGACCGTCCGCAGAGCCGGCGAGCACTCCCCCGCCTTCGAAGCCGAGGCGCGCGGCTGATCGCCGGCATCGCTCGCACTCGGTGCTAGACCCGAGGCCGCGCCCGCCGCGCTTCTCCCCCTCGGAGCTCCGAAGCGGCACAGGCTGGCTCGACTCGGTGGTCTGGGCGACCGTCCTCGTCTGCGCCCTCTATCCCTGGTACCGCTACCCATTCCGGTTGAGCGACGACGAAACGTCGCCGACGTACTCGGACACGCCGACGGCCCTCCAGGCGGGCAAGTACCTCCTCCTCGCGCCTCTCGCGCTCGCTGCCCTCTGGTACGTGGGGCGCCACCTCCGGCGGCTCTCCTTCCGCGATTGGCTCCTGCTCGGGTTCGCGGCGGTCGCAACCGTCAGGGCAGCCTTTCTCCTGGCCGACGAGCGAAGCGTCGCGACCGCCGATGTCGTGGGGCCCATCGCAGCGGTCGCGCCGGTCGCAGTCGCGGCCGGCCTGGGGCTCGCCCGCTCGCCGCGAGCGGAAGCGATCGGGCGCGCGGCGTTCGCCTTCGCTGGGCTCCTCATCCTCGTCCATCTGGCCGCCAACCTCGTGCAGATCGTCCTCTGGACCGGCTTCGATCAGCTACCGGCCCTCGGCTACCCGGAGAGCAGGGCAGTCCGCTTCGGGGGCCTCTGGGACGATCCCAACTCGACGGGCACGCTGTCGGCCGCCTTCCTCGTCTTTCTGGTGGCCCGGGCCGGCTTTCCCTGGCCCCGAGGCAAACTGCTCCTCGGGCTTGCCGCGCTCGCGAACTTCGTCGTTTCGCAGTCGTTCTCGGCCTGCGTCGTGCTCGTGGTCGGGGTCTGTGCGGTCGGAGCGGTGCGTCTTGCCGCCCGGAGGGAGGCCGGGTGGGTCGGCCAAGGGCTCGCCCTCCTCGCGGGCATCGGGGTCGGGGCCGGCATCCTCGCCGCGTCCATCCCGTTACTCCCGTTCGTGTTCGACCTGCCGCTCTTCGACCAGGTCTTCACCGGGAAGGAGGCGAGCCTCAGGTCGCGGCTCGAAGCCGATGCATGGTTCGCGGTTCCCGCCGGCCCGATCGAGTGGTTCGTCGGGGCGGACGACCCGAGCAAGCACGAGAACGCTTTCGGGACGCTCATGGCCGCGACCGGCTTCCTCGGGGTGGGCCTCCTCTCCGCCTGGCTCGTCGCAACCGTCGTCTCCGCGCACGGAACCCCCTCGTTCGTATGGGTCGGGCCCCTCTTCGGCGCGCTCGTCGTCGGATCCCTGTTCGTTCCGTACCTGACGCTCTTCCCGGTCGCCTCGCTCGCGGTGCTCGCCCTGGGGGTTCCGCCAGCCAACTCCGAGCGGGCTTTCGTAGGAGTTCGGGAGGGGTTGGGCGAACAAGGCGGGGGGCCGAGGGGGCAGGGGCGGATGCGCTCCCAGGGTCGCCTCAAGTTTCTGTGAAGCCTGAGCGAAACGGACAGATCGCGACGTTTCGGTCTCTAGACTCAGTCCAGTGATTCGTGGGGTCGCCATTCTTGCCTGCCTAGTCGCGGGCTTGTTACTCGTTGCGCCTGCAACGGCGGGACCACTGCGGACGGCGATCGCCGATTCCGCGGCCTTCGACGTCGCCAATCCCGACGCGGCGTTCGCCCGCACCCGCTCCGCCGGGGCGACGATGGTCAGGCTCGTCGTCTACTGGCGGAACGTGGCTCCTGCCAGGCGACCAGCGGACTGGGATGCGACCGACCCCCGAGCCGAGGGGTACAACTGGAAGAGCCTCGACCGTGGGATCGAGTCGGCCGTGGCCCACGGGCTCGATCCGATCCTCGTGCTCCAGGTTGCTCCGCAGTGGGCCGAAGGGCCGGGGGCCGGGAACGACGGCACCGTACGACCCGACCCCGTCGACTACGGCCAGTTCGCGCGTGCCGCGGCCGAGCGCTACAGCGGCACCTTCAACGCGAACTGGAACAACCCCGACCCGTATGCCGAGGTGCACCTCCTGCCTCGGATCCGAAACTGGCAGGCCTGGAACGAGCCGAACCGCGACTACTTCCTCATGCCGCAGTACGAGAACGGGCGCATGGTCTCGGCCCACCACTACCGCGCGATGGTCAACCGCTTCGCACGCGCTGTGCACGCCGCCAACCCCACGAACCTCGTGATTGCGGGCGGGCTCGCGCCGCTCGGGCGGCCCGGCAAGCCCGGCCCGATGCCGTTCATGCGCGCTTTTCTCTCCGCCCCGGTCGAGTTCGACGTGTGGTCGCACCATCCGTACACGTCTGGGGGGCCCACCCACTCGGCGTCGAGCCCGAACGACGCAGCCCTCGGCGATCTGCCCGAGATGAACGCGACTCTCCGCGCGGCAGTCCGCAGCGGTCGGGTCATTCGCTCCGGCTCCGTCGGGTTCTGGGTGACCGAGTTCAGCTGGGACACGCGCCCGCCTGACCCGGAGGGCCTTCCTATGACGCTCCACTCGCGCTGGGTCTCGGAGGCCCTCTACCGGATGTGGAGAAACGGCGTCTCGGTCGTGACGTGGTTCAAGCTGCGCGATGACCCGATTCGGGAAACGCACTACCAGTCGGGTCTCTGGACAGTCGGATGGAAGGCGAAGCGGTCCCTGACGGCCTTCCGCTTCCCCGTCGTCGCTTTCGCCGGACGCCGCGGAGTAGAGGTCTGGGGTCGCACGCCGGCAGGGGTCCGCGGGCGAGTGGTCGTCGAGATCAAGACGGGCCGCTCCTGGCGGCAACTCGGACGCCTGACCACCGACCGCTATGGGATCTTTCGCAATACCTACAGGACGCCAGTGCGGAGGGGTTACGTCCGGGCCCGGCTGGGGAGTCAGGCGAGCCTGCCGTTCTCGCTCACCCCCGTTCGAGACCGCTTCGTCAATCCTTTCGGGTGCGGCGGCGTGATCCCGTGCTGACGCGGACCCGCTCGGCGGTCCGAGCCGTTCTATGAATGTGGGTCGCTTCGTCGCTGGACTGTCCGTCTGCATCAGCCTGCTCGCGCTTGCGCCTGCAGCCGGGGCCCAGCCGATCCGGACCGGCGTCTTCGACCCGGCCAAGTTTCCGAAGGCGGCGACCCAGCAGACCGCGTTCGACCAGGTGCAGGCGACGGGGTCGACGTTTGTCCGCCTCTCGCTCTACTGGCGCTCGATCGCCCCGCAGGATCGGCCGAGCGGCTTCGACGCTGAGAACCCGGCCTCCTCGGGCTACTACTGGAACTGGTTCGACGACCAGGTCCGGCTCGCCTTGGCCCGTGGGCTCGAGCCGATCGCCGAGATCGTCTTCGCCCCGCGCTGGGCGAGCGCCGGGGACGCGAACGGCATCGTCCGGCCCGAGCCCGCCGAGTTCGGCAGGTTCGCGCGCGCTGCGGCGATCCGCTACAGCGGAACGTACGTGCCGTCACCCGGGGCGGCTCCGCTCCCGCGGATCCGTTTCTGGCAGGCGTGGGGCGAGCCGAACCGCGACTACTTCCTCCTCCCGCAGTACGAGGGAGGGCGCATCGTCTCGGCGCTCAGGTACCGCTCGATGCTCTACGCCTTTGCAGCTGGCGTCCACGGGGTGCACGAGTCGAACCGTGTCGTCGCCGGCGGCCTGGCGCCGCTCGGCAAGAAAGGGAAGCCCGCTCCGCTCGCGTTCATGCGGCAGCTCCTCTGTGTCACCCGGTCGGAGGGCCGCTCCTGCGACCTGCGCGTCCGGCCCGTGCCCGTAGACATCTGGTCACACCATCCGTACACCTCGGGCGGGCCGACCCACCATGCCCTCGGCCGCGACGACGTCGCGATCGGCGACTTGCCCGAGATGCGCGCCCTCCTGAGGAAGGCCATCCGGCTCGGCCACATCCGCTCGCACGGCCCCGTCCCCTTCTGGGTGACGGAGTTCAGCTGGGACACGCGCCCGCCCGACCCACAGGGCCTGGCCTCCTGGCTGCACGCCCGCTGGACCTCGGAGGCTCTCTACCGCATGTGGCGAAGCGGGGTCTCGCTCGTCATCTGGTACCGGATCCAGGACGAGCCGCTTTCGCAGAGCATGGCGCAGTCAGGGTTTTTCACCACGCAGGGGGCCGCCAAGCGCTCCCTCAAGGCATTTCGCTTTCCGCTCGTCGCCTTCCGCCGGCCGGGCGCGGTGTACGTCTGGGGGCGGACGCCCTACAGCCTCACCGGGCGGGTCGCGGTCGAGGCCAAGGTCGGCCGCGCCTGGAGGCAGCTCGCAGTCCTCCGGGCGGGCTCCGACGGCGTCTTCCGCCAGACGCTGCGCACGCGCGTCAGAGCCTCTGCTGTTCGGGGGCGCCTCCTCGGCGCACCGGATCTGACTCTGCCCTTCTCCCTGACCCCTGTCCCGGATAGATTCGTGAACCCGTTCGGTTGCGGCGGCGTCATACCCTGTTGACGCCCCTGGCCTGATCCGGCTCCCATGCTGCTGCGACTCCCCCTGGTCATCAGCCTCGTCGCCGTTTCCCTAGCGGCCGCCTCACCCGCGTCCGCAGGCGGGCCGCTGAAAACCGGCTTCTTCGACCCGCTCGCGTTCAACGACGTCGGACGCCAGGCTCACCACTTCGACCAGGCCCGGGCCGCGGGATCGTCAGTGGTTCGGCTTTCGCTCCACTGGCCGTCGATCGCGCCCAAGGTGCGCCCGCCCCTCTTCGATCCCGCCAATTCCTCGAGCCCGGGTTACTTCTGGACCTGGTTCGACACACAGCTTCAACTCGCCAAGGCTCGGGGGCTCGAGCCGATCGCCGAGATCGCCTTCGCCCCGCGTTGGGCGAGCGGCGACGACGAAGGGCTCTGGCGGCCCGATCCGGTGGAGTACGGGAAGTTCGCGCGCGCAGCGGCGATCCGCTACAGCGGCTCGTACTCGCCGCTCCCCGGGCAGCCGCCCCTCCCTCGGATCCGCTTTTGGCTCGCATGGGGCGAGTCGAACCGCGACTACCACCTGATGCCGCAGTACGAGGGCGGGCGCATCGCCTCGGCGATCCTCTACCGCTCGCTCGTGAACCAGCTCGCGAATGCCGTTCTGAGTGTCAATCCGTCCAACCAGGTCGTCGCCGGGGCGCTCGCGCCGGTCGGGCGTTCTGGAAGGCCCGCGCCTCTGGCCTTCCTGCGCGAGATGCTCTGCCTCTCGCGGGCGCTCGGGCGCACCTGCGACCTGCGTAGTAACCCGATCCGCGCGGACATCTGGTCGCACCACGCGTACACCATGGGCGGGCCGACCCACCGCGTGCAGACCCGCGACGACGTCTCGATCGGCGAGCTCCCGAAGCTTCGCCGCTACCTCCGCGCGGCGGTCCGGCTCGGCCACCTTCGGCCCCGTGGGTCCCTCGGCTTTTGGGTGACGGAGTTCGGCTGGGACTCCCGCCCGCCCGATCCGCAGGGCCTTCCGCCAAAAATTCACGCGCGCTGGACTTCGGAGGCCCTGTACCGGATGTGGAATGCAGGGGTCAGCGTCGTCACCTGGTGGCGGATCCAGGACGACCCCCTCCACGTCTCGCGCTACCAGACCGGGTTCTTCGGCTCCGATGGCCGGCCCAAGTACTCGCTGACGGCCTTCCGCTTCCCCGTCGTCGCCTTCCGGCGAAGCCGCGGAGTCTTCGTCTGGGGCCGGACGCCCTACGGGGCCGGCGGCCGCATCGTCGTGCAGATCAAAGCGGGCGGCGGATGGCGGCAGCTCGGCTCACTGCGCGCGAACGGGCACGGGATCTTCCAGCGCACCTTCGGGACGAGCGCGCGCCGCGGGTCGGTCCGCGCTGTCTACCGGGGCCAACGGAGCCTTCCCTTCTCGCTCACGCTCGTCCGCGACAGGACACTCGAGCCGTTCGGCTGCGGCAACCCCGTTCCCTGTTAGCCCTCGCTACGATGACGCCCGCGCTCGCGCGCGTCGCTTGATCGCCGGAGGGGTGGCAGAGCGGACGAATGCGGCGGTCTCGAAAACCGTTATCCGTCGTTAGGCGGATCGAGGGTTCGAATCCCTCCCCCTCCGCCTCTCTCGAGAAACCGCTTGTTTGAGCGGTTTCTGGCTGCCTGGGCGAATTCACCGCCAGCGCAGAACTTGCCATATCCGACAACGGCACTGGGCGCACCGGTTACCAAGTCGACAACGGCTGCGGCGGTCACTTTGACCGTTCCAGACCCGATATCGGGCGCTAAGGACGCAACCCAGCCAGAGTGACCTTGACGAGCCGGCGGACCGCTGCCTTGGACGGCAGGCTGCTCGCTGCCATCAGCGCGTGGAGGCAGTAGCGCGCGAGCTCGTCGGGCGAGACGTCGTCCCGCAGGTCGCCGGTCCGTTTGCCCTCGGCCACCAGCTCTCGGATCATCTCGTGGAGTTGCCGCCGCGCTCCGGCCACCTGCTCGTCTCGATGTAGGAACGCAGCGAGCTCGGTGTCGTGTCCGTGGTGCTCGTGGGAGATGCGAGCGTAGGCCTCGAGTACAGCTTCGAGTCGCTCGGCGCCGTCACCAGCCTGGTCTCGGACGTCGGCGAGGTAGTCGAGGTGGGCGGCGATCTGACGTTCGTGCCAGGCGACAAGGATCGCTTCGACGTCGGGGAAGTACTTGTACAGAGTCGCGCGTCCGATGCCGGTTTCCGCGGCGATCTGCAACATCGTCACCGATCGCAGCCCGTGTTCGGCCGCGAGCGCCGCTGTGGTGTCCAGGATCGCCTCACGCACCGTGCGCCGGTGCGCTTCGATTGTGTCATTCCACAGCTTCGGCACCGCCAAAGTGTACGTGCCAGACGCGCCGACCTAGGTCCGACACAATGGTCGATGAGGTAGACATTATGTCTGTAAAATGCCACGCCACGAAGGCCGAACACTCACGCCCGAGAGAGGAGACGGACATGGCTGACTCGCAGCCGGGGCCCGGCGCCGGCGGGGAGGCTGACGGGGGAGCGACCGCCGGCACGCCAAGCTGGGTGAAGGTGTTCGGGATCGTCGCTCTCGCCTTGGT
>JACCXC010000125.1 GCA_013697275.1 Actinomycetota bacterium
AACGTGAACACCGCCGCGAGCGCGCCGCCCGCCGGCAGAAGCCAGGCCAGCAGGTTGAACCCCTGGCGCGGCGGCGCGGCAAGCACCCCTTCCCCGAACTCGGCGACGAGCTTGTCCTTGATCTCCCCCTTCGAGTCGCCCGCCGCGATCCGCGCCCGGATGAAGACGCGCATCCTCTCGGCGATCGGCGAGCTCGACAGCTCGAGCGTCGTGTTGCAGGTTGGGCAGATGACCTCGTCCTCGAGGTCGGCCAGGGTCGGACGTTCGGCCGCGAACGCCGGCGCGGAGACCGCGAGGGCGAGCGCCGCGAAGAGGAGGAGACGTGTCACGCCGGCCCCAGTGCCCGCTCGATGTTCCGTTCGAGCTCCCGCGCGGAGAACTGCCCCTGCACATAGGCGACGAGCCGGCCCTGCCGGTCGATCCACCACGTCTCCGGGAACCCGGTCAGTCCCCACGCTTCGCGAGTCGCGCCGGGCCCGTCGTGGACGAGCGGATACGTGACCTCGTAGCGCTCGGCGAAGCGCCGTGCGTCGGTGCGGAAGTCCTGCGCGTTCACGCCGAGCACGACCAGCCCCTCGCCCCGGTAGCGCTCGTACGCCTCTTGCAGCATCGGCGTTTCCTTCTTGCACGGCTCGCACCACGAGGCCCAGAAGTTCAGCACCACGGCCTTGCCTCGATACGAGGCGAGCGAGATGCGCTTGTCTCCCTCGAGGGCCGGGAGCTCGAGGGACGGGGCCGGCGGGGTTTCGCCCCTCCGCACAGCCGAGACGAGGTTCCGTCCCTTGGAGTCGCTGAAGACCTCGACTGCGAGGAGAACGACGAGCGACGCGACGACGGCTACCGCCGCCGCCTGGAGCAGGATGCGGGTGCGGCGCGCCAAGCCGCTTCGAGTCTAGCCCCGAGGCGTCAGGCCGCTACGCGCGAACGATGAAGACGGGACTGCCGACGTTCACGCGCTCGAAGAGCCACTCGACCTCGCGCATGTACATGCGGATGCAGCCGTGCGAGGCGGCGGTGCCGACCGTCCATGGCTGCGGCGTTCCGTGAATCCCGATGCCCGGAGCCGACGTGCCGATCCAGCGCGTGCCAAGCGGGTTCGAAGGCCCTGGGGGAACGGGGCCGAGCCCGGCCGCCCACGGGCTGTTCGGCGGATCCCACGTCGGATGGCGCTCCCTTGACACCACCCGGAACCGGCCGATCGGCGTCGGGTAGGCGGACATGCCGACCGCGACGGAGAAGCGTCGGATGAACGTCATGTTCCGGTAGAGGTAGAGCTGCCGAGAGCCGCGGCGAATGACGACGATCGGCCCGTAGTTCACGCGAGTCACCCCCGGCTGGAGGACGTTGGCCGCGAGCGGAAGGATTTTGCGCTCGGTGCGAACGAGCGCCCGCTCGATCGCCACCCGCATTCGGTACTCCAGGACCTCGAGCCCCTTCCGTGGCTTGGTCAGATAGGGCCGCAGGCCCCGCAGCAGCAGGCGCGAGTCAACCGGCCTGCGCGACAGAACGCGGTCGAGGTACTCCGTGTACGCCTTCACGCGCGGCAGCGAATACGTGACGCTCAGGCGGACGAGCTGACCGGGCTGCGCGGTCAGGGCGACCGCGACCGAGCGGTCGACGTCGGCGACCGCTCGAAACTTGGACGGCTTCACGCTCCAGACGCGCGCCTTGTGGCGGAAGGGAAGCTCCGCGTTGAACGCGGCCTGGACGGCGGCCTCCGCCTCGGAGCCCGTCATCCCGCCGACGGGGATGCGGGCGATCGTCACGTCCTCGGCGATCCGAGGCTCCTCGGGCGGAGGCAGGGGTGTCTGTGCGTGGGTGGGCCCTGCCAGGACGGCCGCGAGGAAGAGGAGCGCGAGTGTCGACCGTCGCAAGGGCACGAATCGTATATGCCAGGCGGGCTAGGTTTGTTCGCCGCGCGTAAAGATCCGAGGGTCGTCGCTCACCACCGCGGCCACGCCCAGGCGGACGACGCGGGCGAGCGTTGCCTCGTCATTCACGGTCCAGGCGAAGATCGGGACTCCGAGCGCGTCACAGCGGGCCACGAGCGCAGGCGAGAGGACGAGGTGGTGGAGCATCGCGGCCTCTGCGCCCGCCCGCCGCAGGAGCCGGCCGATCCGGAAGGGCAGCGTCCGGCGGGCGGCCGAAAGCGCCGCGGCGATCGCACGCGCGGGGACGCGCGGCTCCAGGCCGAGACGATCCTGCGGGTAGCCGAGCCCGATCGGCAGGCCCGGCGCGGCCGAGCGCAGCGCTCGGAGCGCCCGTGCGTCGAACGAGGAGACGACCACCCGCTCCTCCAGGCCGTGGTGCCCGAGCGCGTCCACGAGCTCGCGCTCGTACCCGTTCACCTTGAGGTCGAGGTGCACGAACGCGTCGGAGGCCGCGACGAGCGCGAGGGCGTCCTCGAGCACCGGGCTCGACCTGGTCAGCTCCGCCGGCGAATGCGCGAGGCGAAGCGCGCCCTCGACCGCGAGCACATCTACCTCGACGCCATCGACGCCCGCGGCGAGGGCCGCCTCGATCGAGGGGAGCGTGTTCGCCGGCGCCAGGGCAGGAGCGCCGCGGTGACCGATCCGCAGGTAGCCGCCGTCGGCCCGCACGAGCTTCACGGGGCGGTCGGCAGGAAGTCCTCGTCCAGCTCGCCGCCGCGCGAGACGAAGTCGATGATCATGCGGTCGGTCAGCCACTCGACCGGGGCCCGGTCGTCCGTGAGCACGTCTCCTTCCGCTCCGACTGGGCGGAGGCCGTCTCGAAACAGGCGCGTGAGCTGCTCGAGCCGCGCGTCCGCCCCGGAGACGCGGCGGAGGAGCTCGTCCCGCGTGGTCGCCTCGTCGAAGGCGAGTAGGAGCTCGTTGAAGCGAAGCGGCTTCCAGCGCCAGGCCTGCGGGAAGGCCGCGAGCACCGTTGTCCCGATCGCCTCGGAGAGGCGCTCATCGCCCGGGACTGCAGCGACGTTGAGCGCCACGATGCCGCCCGGGCTCAGGCGCTCCCGCGCGAGCTCGAAGAACTCCTGTGTGGCCAGGTAGAAGGGGATGTACGGCTGGTGGTAGGCGTCCACGACGATCAGGTCGTAGCGCTCGTCCGTGAGCTGGAGGTACGGCCGGCCGTCCGCTGCGATCACCTCCAGGTTCGGGTTGTCGCCGAGCCCGAGCAGGCGCCGTCCAGCCTCGCTTACCTCAGGGTCGATCTCGACGCCGTCGATCCGGACGTCCGGGTAGAGCTCCCCGTAGGCCCGCGCGATCGTCCCGCCCGCGTTTCCGATCACGAGCATCCGCTCGACGGGCCGGTCGTGCAGGGCGGGGACGAGGAGGAAGGTGTCCCAGACGCCTCCGGTGAGGACGGTGTCGGGCCGCCAGAGCGAGTGCACGGCGACACCTTCGTTCAGCCGAAGCGCGCGCGAGCCGTCGTCTCGCTGCACCACCTGGACGTACTGGTACGCCGACTCGCTCTCGAGGAGCAGGCCCTCGGTGGGCTTGATCGTCCCGGCGGGGACGAGGAGGAGCGCAGCCACGGCCACGGTGACGAGCTGCCAGCGGATTCCGAGGAGCAATGCGGCGGCGAGGACGAGGAGGGCGGCGGACCCGATCATCGTCCGCTGCGTCCCGAGGAGCGGGATCGTGATGAGCGCCGACAGAAAGGTGCCGAGGATGCTTCCGACTGTCGAGAGGGCGTACAGGCGCCCGGCCACTGTCCCGGCCTCCCCCACCTCGACGAGCGCGAGGCGAATGGCGAACGGCGAGACCGCGCCGAGCAGCGTGACCGGGATCGCGAAGAGCCCGAGCGCGGCGAAGAAGGACCCGACGACGGCTCCGACGTTCACCGCGTCGAGGCCCTCGAGCGCCAGGTCGAGGATCGGCCTGGCGATGAACGGGGTGACGGCGATGACGATCGCCGCGACCATGACTATCGCGCCGAGCAAGCGGGGCTCGGGCCGGCGGTCTGCGAGCTTCCCACCCAGCCAGTAGCCGAGCGAGAGGTAGGCGAGGATCAGACCGATGATGTTGGCCCAGACGATCGTCGAGCTGCCGAAGTAGGGCGCGAGGAGCCTCGACGCCGCAATTTCGGTCGCGAGGGTCCCGGCCCCGCCTGCGAACACCACGAGCCCAAGGCGGGCGCGTCCGACCGCAGCAGGCGCGTCAGCGCGCACCGCGCCCGCCACGTCGACGTGAGCCACGGACCTAGGGTGCCTGAACGGAGCCCGTCCGCAGGCACACGACCGCGCAGTCGTCCGCGAGGTCGCCGCCCGAAAACGCACGGCTGTCGGCGAGCACGGCCTCCGCGAGCTCCTGCGCCGAGAGCGACACGTTGGCGGCGAGAAACTCGTCGAGCCGCGCCTCGCCGTAGAGCTCGCCCTCCCGTCGCGCCTCGATCACGCCGTCCGTGTAGAGGAGGATCGCGCTGCCCGGGTCGAGCACCACTCGCTTTTCCTCGTAGGTCTGACCGGCGTCGATCCCGAGCGCGAGGCCGGAGGGGGCCAGGGACTCGATCGACCCGTCCGGTCGAACGACCCGGATGGGAGGGTGGCCCGCGCTCGCGCAGCAAACCTCGCGCGTGCGCGGGTCGATAACCGCGTAGACCATCGTGATGAACTTCCCGAGCGCGATCTCCTCGATCACGACGTCGTTCGTGCGCGCGAGGAACTCCGACGGGCTCGGATAGCTCCGCGCGAGCGCCCGGAACGAGAACTTCGCCATGGCCATGTCGGCAGCCGCCTGGATGCCCTTGCCGATCACGTCACCGAGAACGATCGCCACGCGGCCGTCATCGAGGGAGAGGAAGTCGTACACGTCGCCGCCCACGTCGACGCGCGCCGACGACTGGTACACGTGCCCGATCTCCACACCGGGAACTGCCGGAATCTCGGTCGGCAGGAGCGAGCGCTGCATCGTCTCCGCGAAGTACTTCTGTTGCTGGTAGAGGCGCGCGTTCTCGATCGCGAGGGAGGCCTGGGCGGCGACCGTCATCGCCGTCTCGACGGTGTCGGCGTCGAGCGGCCGCGCCGGGTCGAGCGAGAGGAGCGTCAGGGTGCCGATCGACTCGGCAGGCGTGGCGAGCGGGAGGACGACCGCGGTCGACCCCCTGCGCAGGAACGGCTCGAGGACACGATCGCCCTCGCCCTCCGGGTCGGCCGACGAGAGGATCAGGGGCTCTCCAAGCGAGAGGACGCGCACGACCAGCGGGTCGGTCAGCGGCTGGGGGCGAGCCAGCATCGCGGTGGCTGCCTCGCGGAGGGCGGCGTCGGCCACGTGTACGGCGCGCGCCTCCAGCTCCTGGCGGCGCTCGTCAGGCATCCGGATCGCTGCCGCGTCGACGCCGAACACCTCGACCATCGCGCGGGCGATCGCCTCGAGCGTCGCCTCGAGCGAGAGGCTCCGGGTGAAGGCGTGCGAGATCTCGAAGAGGCCACGGAGCTGGTGAGCGGCGCGGCGCTCCGATGCGAGCGTCCGTTCGAGAACGGCCCCCAGCTCCTTCGTCCGCTCGTGCAGCCGCGCGTTCTGCACGGCCACGGCAAGCTGGCTCGAGAGTGCGATCAACATTCCTTCCTCGCCCTCCCGGTATGGCCGCGGCCGTTGCTTGTAGACCGCGAGTGCGCCGATCACTTCGTCACGCACGACGAGCGGGATCACGAGCGCGCGCCGAACCCCCGTCTCCTCCAGCACGGGCTGGAGGCCAACCAGGCGCGAGTCGCGGCGCAGGTCCGGGATGAAGAGAAAGCCACGGCCGCGGAACGGGCCCAGGGCGAGCTCGAGCAGCCGCTCGGCCAGGTCGGGATGGTTTCCCCGCATGCCGCGCGAGGCCGCGTCGACGAGGCGGTCACGTTCCCGGAGGTAAATCGCGACGTGCGCGCTCGCCGTCAGCTCCGAGATCCGCTCCACGGCAGTCTCGAGCGTGTGCGAGAGCGAAAGGCGAGCGATGGCCTGGCTGACCACCGCGACGATCGTCTGCGAGCGTCGAAGGGCGAGCGCGACGAGATGCGCGCGACGGGTGCGGCGAAGCGCAAGCCCCACGCGTGCCGCAAAGCCCGCGAGGAAGCCCGGGTCGCGGACGAGGGCCGGGCCGTCCCACTCGAGCTGAAGCGCGCCCGCGGCGGGCTCGCCGAGCGGCACGACGAGCTGCTCGGTAGCGAGGGCGGCCAGGCCGTTCTCGTCCAGGCGAACCCCTCGCTGGCCGAGGGCGGCCGCGACCGCTTGAGCCGCCTCGCCGAGCTCCGGCGGCGCTCCGTCGAAGCCATGCGCGGCGAGGAAGGCGAGCGGCGCCTCGGGCTCGATCCGCCAGAGGAGGCAACGGGCGGCCCCGGTGGCGTCGGCCGCGACGCGCACGACGTGCTCAGCGAGCTCTGCCTCGTCGGAGCCGGCGGCGAGCGCCTCCCCGGCGGCTTCGAGCGGGAGCCGGCCGCGCTCGGCGCCGGCGCCCGCTCCGGCGAGCGCCTCGTCGAGCTCGAGGGCAAGGCCGACATGCACCGCGGCGAGCCGGGCGAGCGAGCGCATGTGAGGGTCGAGGCGGGCCTCAGAGACGTAGAGCTCGAGCGTCGCACGTACGACCCCGCGCGCGTCGAGCACCGGAAGCACGAGGCCGATGCTTGCCCCTACGCGTGCCGCAGTCCTCCGAACCGCCGCGGGAACCGAGCCATCACCGTCCGTTTCGTAAAGAAGCTCTTCGGTGCCAACCTCGTCCACGCGAAGCCGCGAGCCCTGAACCTCCGCCGCGAGGACTGCCGAGGCGGTGATCACGGCCCGCAGGACTAGGCTGCCCGTCGTCTCGTCGTCGCTTCGGACAAGCGCGAGATCGGCGCCGGTTGCCTCCGCCGCAGCGCGCGCGATCGCCTCGAGCGCCTCCGCGAGGGGCGCCCCCTGGACGAGCGAAGCCGCCGCCTCGGTGACCGCCGCCAGTGCGTCGGCGTCGAGGGTGCCGAGGCGGCCCGTTAGGTCGATGTCCGAAAAGGCTCCGCGCATGCAGCGATTATGGTGCCCGCGGGCGGCGAACCGACGAGCCGATTTGCGAACGGGTCGAAAGGTGGGAAGAATCCCGCCGATGCCAGTACCCGCTCCCCGGCGCGCGCGGCCGCAGCCGGTCCCGCGGCCGCCTTCCCCGCTCGAGCGTTCGCTCCTCCGGGAACGGGCCAAGCGGCGCGCGAAGATCGAGCACGACCTCGAGCGCAAGCGCGCCCGACGCCGCTTCCAAGTCCTCCTCCTCGGCCTCCTCTTCCTGGCCGCCGTCCTCAGCCTGACGATCTGGGATCAGATTCAGGCTATCTTCGGCCTGTAGCCATGTCCGTCGCGTTTCGAGAGTCCGCCCGGGGCCGCGTCCCGCCGGCGAGCTTCTGGACCCCGGGCGAGCTCATTGCCTGGGTCGCTGCCGTCATCCTCACGCTGAGCGCCTTCATGGGCTGGTACTCGGGGATGATCGAGGGGCTCGACCTCTCCGCGACGGGCTGGCAGACCGGCCTCCTCGGCAAGTTCGTCTTCTTCGTCGGTCTCGCCGTTCTCATCCTCCTCGCGCTGCGCGCCACCGGAGTCGACCTCCCTCCGCAGGTTCCAGTCGGGATCGTGATCGCGGGCCTCGGCGCGCTGGGGACGATCTTCGTCCTCGTGCGGCTCCTCGAGATCCCGGACGACTACACCGAGCTAGGCCGCGCGATCGGAATCTGGATCAGCCTGGTGGCGGCGCTGCTCCTGATCGTCGCAGGGCTTCTGAAGGCCTCAGAGGAGCTCTGAGAATCGCCGCGAAGGCGAGGGCGACCGTCGTGCCGAGCACGGCGCCGGCTAGCACGTCCAGGGGGTAGTGCACCCCGACGTAGACGCGCGAGAACGCCACCGCGGCGGCCAGGACGAAGAGCAGCGGAACGGCGCGCCGGACGAGCAGGACGAGCACGACGGCGCCGGCGAAGCTCGTCGCCGCGTGACCCGACGGGAACGAGCTGCCGATCGTCCCGCCGAGCAACGGATCGGCCTGCGCGACCGTCACTGAGGGCCGCGGCCGGTCGACGGCGGCTTTGAGCGCGGTTGCCAGGAGGTCACTCGACCAGACGCAGGCGGCGGTGATGACTGTCGTCCGGACGAGTGGGCGCTTCGCCCAGAGCGCGAGCAGGGGTGCAAGCGCGATCCAGAGGAATCCCGCGTAGCTGACTACGGAGAGGCCGACGAAAAGCGGGTCGAACGGGCCAGCGCGGTGCTCGACGACCCAGACGAAGAGATCGCGGTCGACGTCGGTCGTGTGACTAGGACCGCAGGAGCTGCTTCGTCGAGGCGAGCAACTGCTCGGGGTCGAACGGCTTGCCGATGAACGCCTGCGCGCCCCGCTCCTCCGCCTCGGCCACGTCGCCGTCGTCGACCTTGCCGCTGAACATGATCACGGGGATGGCGCCCATTCCGTGCTTTTCCTGCACCCGCTGGAGCATCTCCCAGCCGTTCATCCCCGGCATCATCACGTCGAGCAGGATGAGGTCGGGCGGCTCCTCCTCGAGCGCAGCGAGCCCGTCCTCCGCGCTCTCGGCCTCGCGGACGAAGTACCCATCGATCTCCAGGTTCGCGCGCAGGTACTGCCTGAGCCCGGCGTCGTCGTCGACGATCAAGACGAGCGGGCGGACGCCGCCGCCCCCGCGAGAGCTCCCGAGGAACGAGTCGAGGTCCCCGCGGCGGAAGCGACGATGACCGCCAGGCGTGTAGAAGGCCGGCAGGCGGCCGCTGTCGGACCACTTGCGGACCGTGCTCTGGGCGACCCCGAGGTAGCGGGCCGCTTGACCCAGCGTGAGCCAGTCCGCGGTCGCTGGGGGCGGTCCTGGCGAGTCCGTCGGCAATCAAACCCCCCAAAGGTAGGAGAAGCTAAGCGTACTTTTTGTCTTCTTCCTCACTCGCCCGAAGTCGTAACCGTCACCGTGCGCGTGACTGCCGGAAGCGTTCCGGGGCCGAGGGTTCGCACCTGCGTCTGCGCGCCGCCCGGCCGAGGCGCCTCCTCGAGGGCTCGACCGAGGGCGATCCCGACGAAGAGGAGGATCGCCCCAAGCGCAATCC
>JACCXC010000182.1 GCA_013697275.1 Actinomycetota bacterium
CTCACTACGTGAGGCGCAAAGACTGAAGCACGACTACATCTCGACCGAGCACATCCTCCTCGGCCTGGTGCGCGAGGGCGGCGGGGTCGGCGCTCAGATCCTCCGCGACTTCGACGCCGACCCGGAGACGATCCGGCGGGAAGTGGAGGCGGCCCAGGGCGGGCGGCGCACCGTCCACGGGAAGGAGGCGCCGTTCCGGATCGAAGGGGAGGACGCCGTTCACATCGAGCTCGGCGGCGAGGTGGTCGCTCCGAAGCCGGACGGGTCGCCTGGCAATCCCCGACCGGCGGCCCTTCTGCTTGCGATCGTCCTGGCGGCCCGTGGGATTTCCGCTCGGCCTCCTCGCCGGCTTCCTGATCTGGGGCTAGTAGGAGGGCTTGACGAAGCACAGACTGAGCCGCCCGGGGCGCGATGCTCGCCCCGATGCGGCGTCCTCAGTCGGCCCCTTGGCCACGGCTACGCGACCTCCCTCGTCCTTGCCTCGGAGACCGGGCGTCGCGGCCGGACGACGAGCGTTGTTTCGCCGATCCCTCCTAGCCCGGCGCCGCACTAGACTCGGCGCGCATGGCCGGCCTTCCCAAGCGCTTTCCGAACCGGGACGACGTCGCCTCGGTTCGTGAGGAGGCCGAGCGGCTCGAGGCGGGCGAAGAGGCGGGGGAGGAGCGTCGCCTTGCGGGGCGAGTCATGGCCCGGCGCGGGCACGGGAAGCTCGTCTTCCTCGACCTCGTCGACCGCTCCGGGCAGATTCAGCTTCTCTGCGCGGCCGACCGTGCCGGGCCGGTCGACCTCGACCTGGGCGACATCGTGGGAGCCTCCGGCAAGCCGGCGCGGACCAAGCGGGGCGAGGCCTCGCTCGCGGTCGACCGCCTCGAGCTCCTGGCCAAGATCGCGTTGCCGCTCCCGGACACCTACCACGGCCTGGTGGACGCCGAGACCCGCTACCGCAAGCGCTACCTCGACCTCCTCGTCAACGAGGAGACGCGGAGCGCCTTCCTGGTCCGGAGCCGGATGATCACGGCGATTCGCGCGCAGCTCGACGCGGACGGCTTCGTCGAGGTCGAGACGCCGGCCTTGCAGCCGCGCTACGGCGGTGCCTTCGCCGAGCCGTTCGTGACGCACTCGAACGAGCTCGACGTCGACCTCTACCTGCGGATCGCGACCGAGCTCTACCTCAAACGACTGATCGTCGGCGGTCTCGAGCGGGTCTACGAGCTCGGCAAGGACTTCCGGAACGAGGGCGTCTCGTACAAGCACCAGCCCGAGTTCACGATGCTCGAGTGGTACGAGGCCTATGCGGACTACCGGGACACGATGGCCCGGATCGAGACGCTGGTCGACGAAGTCGCCCGCGCCGTGCTCGGTACCACGAAGGTGACCTTTCGGAACCGGGAGATCGAACTCGCGGCTCCCTGGCAGCGCGTGCCTTTCGGGGAGGCGCTCGCGCGGGAGGGCGTCTGGGCCGAGAGCGAGGACGACCTCCGCACGGTCCTTGACGGCCGCGGGATCGACACCTCGCACGACCGTACGTGGCCCCAGCTCGTCGACCACGCGCTCAGCCAGTTCGTCGAGCCTACGCTCGTCCAGCCGACGATCCTCTACGACTACCCCGTCGAGCTCTCGCCCTTCGCGCGAGCGCGCGAGGACGACCCGCGGCTCGTCGAGCGCTTCGAGTACTTCATCGGCGGGATGGAGCTCGGGAATGCGTTCACCGAGCTGAACGACCCGGACGAGCAGGCCGAGCGCTTCCGCCTGCAGGCGGGCGAGCGGGAGGCGGGCGACACGAGCGCCGAGGCGGGCGACCCCGACTATGTGGAGGCGCTCTCCTACGGGATGCCGCCCACGGGCGGCCTTGGGCTCGGCATCGACCGTCTGGCGATGCTCTTCACGGGCCGCGACACGATTCGCGACGTGATCCTCTTCCCGGCCCTGCGCGCGCGGGACTAGCTGGCCGCGACCGAGCGGACGCGCCCGCGCAGGCCGGCGCCGAACGTCCGGCCGACTCCAGCGAGGAGGTAGACGCTCGCGAGCCCGGCCCACTCCCCGTACGGAGCGAGGAGCTCCCGCGTGTCGTCCTCCTCCGCCCACCTTCCCGTGAGCGCGGACGCGACCTTGATCAGGCCGAGGTCGCCGACGAGCCCGAGGTCGAAGCGCCCGAGGCCGTGGATCGCGATCATCCCGGCAGACCAGGGGCCGAGGCCGCGCTCGCGCTGGATGCGACTGGCGACGGCGCTGCTAGGGACGGCACGGAGACGCTCGACGTCGGTCTCGCGCGAGAGCCGGACGAGCGCGTTCGCCTTCCGGCTCACGAGGCCGTGGCGCCCGAGCTCCGCAGGGGAGGAGGTGGCAAACGTCGCTCGCGTCGGCGGGAGGCAGAGGCCCGCGTGCTGCGGGGAGGCCCGCCGGAGGAGCCTGGCTTCGAGGAGCCGTGCGGCCTTCGCCTGGATCAGCTGGCCGCACACGGCCTTGAGAAGCGCATGGGTGACCGTTGCGACCCGCAGGGGCCGCAGGCCCCGCTGCGCCCGGATCGTCGGGCCGACGAGCGGGTCGGAGGCGAAGCGGGCGAGAAACCCAGAGTGGTCGTCGTCGACAGCGAGCATGAAGCGAAGGTGGTCTAGCGCCGCCTCGGGCGTGGGGCTCTTCAGCCGCGCGGCGAGCGTCCCGTCCGTCCGCTGCGAGACGTGGGCGACCGCGGGCTCGCCTCCGGCCTCGTAGACGAGCGTGAGGATGCCGTCGCGCCACGCGCGGGTCGCGTCGCTTCGCATCCGCACGGAGTCGGCGAGCGAGTAGGGGCGGACAGGGTGCAGCGACGTCTCGAGCAGCACGGGGCGCGAGGCTACCGGGGAAGGTGGCGAGCCTGTCTTGCCACGCGTCAGACTGTGGCGGTGCGAACCCTCGTCGTCCTCACCCAACCGCCGCTGGCGGAGGGGGGCGCCCCGGGGCGCTGCGCGCTGGGCCTCCTCCGGGGCCTTCGCGGCCACGGTCTCGACGTCCGGGCCCTCGCGGCGCGACAGGCCTTCGCGCTCCCGGGCGACCCCCCGCGCGACTTGCCGGTCGAGGTCGTGGACGTTCCGCCTCGGGAGCCCGGCTGGCGGAGCCGGGTGGAGCGGTTGGGCCGCCCCGGCGGGGAGCTCGCGCGCGGCGCGTTCGCCGAACGGGTGCGGGAGGCGGCGCGCGAGGCCGACGTCGTCCATCTGGAGGAGACCGAGACGGCGTGGTGCGACCTCGGTGTCGGGCGGCCCTCCCTCGTCCACCTCCACTACCTCGTCCGCCGCGATCGGCCCCTCAGGCTTCCGGTCACGCGCGAGGCGCGCCACGCCTTCGAGCTCTCCCTCGCCGAGCGCGCGGCGATCCGGCGGCACCACTTCCTGGTGGCGAGCTCGCCGCTCGTCGCGGGCGCCCTGCGGAAGGCCTCCCCGCGGGCCGAGGTCGTCGTCGCCCCGCTCTCGCTCGACCCGGCTCTGTACGAGCCCGCGCCGCTCGACGGCCCTCCCGCGGCCGGGATCATCGGAACGGCCACCTGGCCGCCGACCGCTGCGGCCATGC
>JACCXC010000143.1 GCA_013697275.1 Actinomycetota bacterium
CGCTTGCGCTGGCCCAGCCGGCGATGGCCGCCCCGGGACGCATCTCGGTCGGGCTCGCCGACGACGCCGACCGGAACGCCGCCGCCGCGCTCGTGACGGCCGCGACGGGAGGCTCGCTCGTCGCAGATCTCGGGCCGCTTGACGCGCTCGTCTTCGACGTTCCCGACGGCGAGCAGGCTCTCGTGGCCGCCCAGGCGGTCTCGGGCGTTGCCTATGCGGAGCCGGTCACGGCGAGCCGCACGCTCGCGTTCGTCCCCAACGACCCTCTCGCGAGCCGCCAGTGGTACCTCGGCGCGATCCGCGCCTTCGACCGCTGGGCCGTCCACCCCGCCCAGCCACCCGTCCGCGTCGCCGTCGTCGACTCGGGCATCGACGCCGGGCACCCCGAGTTCGCGGGCCGCATCGCGGCCATGCGCACCTTCGTCTCCTCCCCCGCAGGCACCGACTCGCTCGGGCACGGGACGACGGTTGCCGGCGAGATAGCGGCCGCTCTCGACAACGCGCAGGGGATCGCCGGCACGGGCATCCCGGTTCAGCTTCTCGTCGCCAAGGTCGTGGGCGCGCGCGGGCAGATCTCGCTCCTCGCCGAGGCCCGCGCGATCCGCTGGGCGGTCGACAACGGAGCCCGCGTGATCAACCTCAGCCTCGGAGGACCGCGCAACCCGCGAGACCCGCGCCGCGACACCTACTCGGCGCTCGAGCACGCCGCAATCGACTACGCGACGCGCAAGGGCGTCGTGGTGGTCGCCGCCGCGGGGAACTGCGCGGCGCTCTCGTGCCCCGAGCGCTATGCGGCTTGGCCGGCAGCGCTGCCGCACGTGGTCGGAGTCGGCGCGCTGGCTCCCGACGGCTCGTCACCCGGCTTCTCGAACCGGGATCGGTTCCACGTCGACGTCGCCGCGCCCGGGACGGAGATCGTCTCGACCTACCCGCGCGAGCTGTCCGCCGCCGCCTGCCCGGACTCGGGCTACACGCTCTGCGCCACGCGGCCCTCCAGCCGGAATCCGCGGGGGACGTCCTTCTCCGCTCCGCTGGTCTCAGCCGCGGCCGCCGTCCTCGTCGGCGAGCGGGGCCGCCTCGGCCTGACGCCCCTCCACGCGAGCCAGGTCAGCGCGATCCTCCTTCGCTCCACCGTCGACCTCGGGATTCCCGGGCGGGACGCGCGCTCGGGCAGCGGGCGGCTGGACATCAACTCGGCTGTCGCAGCAGCCGAGGGCGAGCCCCCCGCACGCGACCGCTTCGAGGCGAACGACGATGCGGGCTCTCGCGCCTTCACGGTCCGAGGGCCGCGAGTGGTCGAGGCGACTCTCGACCGTTACCAGGACGTGCGGGACGTCTACCGGATCCGCGTGCGGGCCGGAGAGCGGCTCGCGCTCACGCTCGAGGGGCCGGCGGGCGGAGACTCGAACCTCGTCCTCTGGCGGCCGGGCACGGGCGCAGTCGTGGGCAAGGCCGCCACGCAGGCCGACCGGCTGACCGCCTCGGCCCATCCAGGGTCGAGGGAGCAGATCGCCTTCCGCGCGCGGCGCGGTGGCTGGTACTACGTCGAGGTGCGGCTTGCGGCCGGCCGAAGCGGCGCGTACCTCCTCGAATTGGCCGTCACCTAACGGCCCAGCGTCTCCTCGTCGGGGACCGTCCGGATCTGCCGCGCGGGGTTCCCCACGACCACAGCCCGGGCTGGGACGTCTCGCAGGACGACGGCGCCCGCCCCGACGAAGGCGTCCTCGCCGATCTCGATGCCCGGCAGGAGGACGGCGCCCCCGCCGATCCGTGCACCGCGGCGGATCGTCGGCCCTCGCATGGCGGCCAGCCGAGCCTCGGTGCGGCCCATGAAGTTGTCGTTCGTCGTCACGACGCCGGGTGCGATGAAGACGTCTTCCTCCAGGGTCGAGTACGCGGTCACGTAGGCGTTCGCCTGGATGCGCGTCCGAGCGCCGACTGTCGTGTCGTTCTCGACCAGCGAGCCCCGCCCGACCACGACCTCGTCACCGAGCTTGCAGCGCTCGCGGACGCAGGCCTGGTCGCCCACAACGACCCCGCGGCCGAGCCGCGTGCCGGCGAACACCACCGCGAGCGCGAGGATGGCGGACCCCTCGCCGACGACGAGCGGCGGGAGCTCCTCGCGGGTGGCGGTCGAGCGGCGGCCGAGCGTCGGCTGCTTCCCGACGACGGCATGGTCGCCGATCGCCACGCCGTCGCCGAGCTCGACGCCGGCGTAGACGACCGCGGTCTCGGCGATCACACTCGTTCGCGCTCGAGTGAGCGCTGCAGCTCTTCGAGTGCCCTGACGACCGCGACTCCGTTCGCGCGGGCTGGGGCGGAGTCGGCCTCGCCGCGAACGAGGGAGAGAAAGTGCTCGCACTCGAGGCGCAGCGGCTCATCGTTCGCGATCTTGGGGCTCCAGATGTCGCCGGTCCGCGTCAGCCACTCGCCGTAGGTGTCGGCGGGCTCCTGCGGGCCCTTGTCGTAGACCGTCACCTTGCGGTCGAGCTCCATGTCGTCGAAGACGGCCATCTTGCGGTCGCCGACCACCGTGATCTTCCGCATCTTGTGCGGGTCGAGCCACGAAAGGTGCATGTGGGCCACGACGCCCGACGGGAAGCGCAGGTAGGCAAAGACGACGTCCTCGACGCCCGGGTTCAGGAACGACTCGCCGCGGGCGGAAAGCTCCACCGGCTCTTCGCCCACCAGGTCGAGGATGACCGAGAGGTCGTGCGCGCCCAGGCTCCAGAGGACGTTTTCGTCTCGGCGAATCTTGCCCAGGTTCTGGCGGTTGCCGTACACGCAGAGGAGCCGCCCGAGATCGCCCGACTCGACGATCTCGTGGAGCTTGCGGACGCCCGGGTGGTAGAGGAGGAGGTGGCCCGGCATGAGCGCGAGGCCGCGCTCCTCGGCGATCGCGACGAGCGCGTCGGCGTCCGAGGAGGCCAGGGCGATCGGCTTCTCGACGAAGACGTGCTTCCCCGCGAGGAGGGCCCGCCTCACGAGCTCGGCATGCGTGGGGACCGGCGTCGCGATCACGACGGCGTCCAGCGAGTCGTCCTCGATCAGGTCCTCAAAGCGCTCGGTCAGCGTGGCGTGCGGGAAGCGCGGCCCGTAGCGAGCCCGCTGCTCCTCGCTCAGATCGGCGAGCCACACGAGCTCCGCGCCCGAGAGGTCGTCGAAGTTTCGGGCGAGGTTCGGCCCCCAGTAGCCGAGCCCGGCCAGCCCGACCTTGACCCTTTCGCGCATCATCGCGGCGGAATCGTATAGAGGAGGTCTGCGATCCTCTCGGCGGCGTGGCCGTCGCCGTAGAGCCGCGGGTGCTCGGTGCGGGGAGCGGCATCAGCGACCGCGGCGGCGAGCCTGCCCGGATCGGTGCCTACGAGCATGTTCCAGCCGGCCTCGACCGTTTCGACCCATTCCGTCGACTCCCGCAGGGTCACGCAGGGCACGCCGTACCAGTAGGCCTCCTTCTGCAGGCCGCCCGAGTCGGTGACGACGACGCGGGCCTGAGAGGCGAGGGCGGCCAAGTCGAGGTAGCCGAGCGGCGGGAAGAGGCGAGCGTTCGGGCCGACCCCGATGCGCTCGCGCTCGAGTACCGCGCGCGTACGCGGGTGCGCCGGGAAGACCACGGGCTCGGCGAGGCGGCCCAGGCCTTCCGCGATCGAACGGAGCGCCTCCGGCGCGACGTTCGCTTCGCGATGGACTGTCACCAGCACGTAGCCGCCCGGCTCGACACCTGCGTCTGTGAGCGCTGACGAACGTTCCCGCGCCATGGGTGCGAGGCGCAGGGTGGCGTCGTACATGACGTCGCCGACCTGGTGGACGCCTTCCGTTCGCCCCTCGCGGCGAAGGTTGGCGACCGCTCCGTCGGCTGGGCAGAGGAGAACTGTCGAGATCGCGTCGACGACGACTCGGTTGACCTCCTCGGGCATCGTGAGATCGAAGGAGCGAAGGCCGGCTTCGACATGCGCGACCGGGACGTGCAGCTTGACCGAGGCCAGCGCTCCCGCGAGCGTCGAGTTCGTGTCCCCGTAGACGAGGACCGCGTCCGGGCTCTCGGCAAGGATCGCGCTCTCGATCCCCGGAAGCATGCGCGCGGTCTGCTCGGCGTGCGTGCCAGAGCCCGCGTCGAGGCGGTGACCGGGCTCGGCCAGCCCGAGCTCCTCGAAGAACACGGCCGAGAGCTCGCGGTCGTAGTGCTGGCCCGTGTGCAGCACGACCTCCTCGAGGCCGCGGTTTCGCAGCGCCTCGGACAGGGGAGCCGACTTGATGAACTGCGGCCGGTTTCCGACAATCGAAAGGACACGCCTCACGGCGGTCGAATCTAGCTAGCTCACCATGACCAGGCATCTCTTTCGCACCGGCATCTCGTTTCTCTCGTACGGCTACCGCACGAGCCGTGACCTTCATTGGCTCGTCCAGCGGCGACTTCAGCGGCCGTAGCGA
>JACCXC010000187.1 GCA_013697275.1 Actinomycetota bacterium
GCGAGCGAGTAGACGGAGACGCGGTCTCGCAGGCGGAGGCGCTCGAGAAGGGAGCGAACCTCTCCTGAGCACTCCTCGGCAGGCAGTAGCTCGAATGGGCACCGCTCGCCGCCCCCCGGCATCCGCACATCGGCGAGCTCGCGAACCCTGGCTTCGAACATGCCGTCGGCGAGATCGTCCGGAACGACCGCGAGCCCTATCCACGTCACACCGCCGGTGCCGTCGGCCCGCACCGTTCCGTCGTCGGCTCGCTGAACCTTCCAGCCGCACCCTCGGTAGTACGCCTCGAGCGTCGCGGTCAGATCCTCGCGCCTCTCTCCCACGCCGGGGAGGATGACGCGAGGACCCGACGGACTAGGCCGTCGCGGCGACCTTGTTCCCCTTCTTGGCGTACTTCTTGATGAAGGCTTCGACGGCGTCGTAGGCGTCGTCGTCCTGCAGCTGCTTGGGCGGCGACTTCATCAGGTAGGCGCTCGGCCCCTCGAGGGCGCCGGAGACGCCGTTGTCGAGAGCGAGCTTCGCGAGCCGCACGGCGTCGATCACGATGCCGGCCGAGTTGGGCGAGTCCCAGACCTCGAGCTTCAGCTCCAGGTTGAGCGGCACGTCGCCGAAGGCGGAGCCCTCCATGCGGATGTAGGCCCACTTCCGGTCGGTCAGCCACGGCACGTAGTCCGAGGGGCCGACGTGGACGTTCTCCGCGCCCATGTCGTAGTCGAGCATCGAGGTGACCGCGTTCGTCTTGGAGATCTTCTTCGACTCGAGGCGCTCGCGCTCCAGCATGTTGCGGAAGTCGGAGTTGCCGCCGACGTTCAGCTGCATCGTCCGGTCGAGACGAATGCCGCGCTCGCGGAAGATGCTCGTCAGCACGCGGTGCGTGATCGTCGCGCCGACCTGCGATTTGATGTCGTCGCCGATGATCGGCAGGCCGCGCTGCTCGAACTGCTTCCCGAAGTAGCCGCCTTTAGCGATGAAGACGGGCATGCAGTTCACCATCGCGCAGCCCGCGTTCATGATCTGCTCCGTGTACCACTTGGTCGCCTCCTCGGAGCCGACCGGGAGGTAGTTGACGACGACGTCGGTGCCGGTCTCCTTGAGGATCTGGACGACGTCGTCCGTCTCTCCCGGATCCTTCTCGACCACCTCGGAGATGTACTTGCCGAGGCCGTCGTGCGTCATACCACGCGACACGGTGATGCCGGTCTTCTTGACGTCGGCGAACTTGTACGTGTCGTTCGGGTGAGCCCAGATCGCCTCGGAGAGATCCTTGCCGACCTTCGCGGTCGTGACGTCGAAGGCGGCGGTGAACTCGATGTCCCCGACGTGGTAGCCGCCGAGGTCGACGTGCATGAGACCGGGGACGAACTCGTCGATTGGGGCGTCCTTGTAGAACTCCACGCCCTGGAGGAGGGAGTTGGCGCAGTTGCCGACTCCGATGATCGCGACGCGCACCTTGTCGCCGCCGCGCCGTGCTTTCCCGTTCTGGGAGCCGTTCTTGGAAGCCATCGTTTCCTTTCGCTCGTCGGCCGACCCGAGCCGCTCGTGGAGCGTCTCGACGATCAGCTCGTTGGTAGTCCGCCGTCGGTCGGAGGCGCGCTCGCGCAGGCGCTCCTTCAGCGCCCGCGGCATGCGGAGGAGCACGTCGCGCCCGGAGGCGCGCGGCGTTCCCTTCCGGCCCGTCGGCTCGAACGGGATCCCGAAGCGCGCGGCGAGAATCTCCACCGCGAGGTCGTTCAGGTTGGTGCCGCGCGCGGAGACCTCGTCAGCCAGCCGAGCCTTGAGCTCAGCAGGCATGCGAACGAGGACGTCTGTGCGATCCCGTGCCATATCAAAGTGATAGCACAAATGTGCTATCACGGTCTCCTGTAGGGCCGGTCATGACCGGCCCGGAGCGCTAGATCCTCTCTCGCAACTGCGAGCGAACAGCAAGCACGCGCTGCACAACGGTCATCCAGGCGGTCGCAGCGAGCAAAATGATCGCGGCCGGAAGAACGTACTCGTGCAGCGGCGCGAGGACGAGCCCGGTGGTGATGACCACGACCCGCTCGGCCCGGGAGCCCAGCCCGACGTCACCCCGCAGGCCGATCGCCTCCGCGCGCGCTCGTGTGTAGCTCACCAGGAACGAGCCTGCGAGGGCCCCGAAGGTCAAGCCTACGCCCCACTCGTTCTGCTGGCGCATGAGGACGAGCGCGATCGCCCCGAGCATGAAGGCCTCGCCCACGCGGTCGACCGTCGAGTCGAGGAAGGCGCCGAACGGCGTTCCCTTGCCGCTGGTTCGAGCCAGGGCGCCGTCGAGGATGTCGAGCACCGATCCGACGACGAACGCCGCCGCTCCCGCGAGGAAGAACACCCAACCGTGGTATTCGAGCCAGACGAGCACGGCGCCAGCGGCGCAGAGGAGGACCCCGACGACGGTGAGAGCGTCGGGCGTCAGGCTCGTCTCGCCGAGGTGGTTCATCCCACGAGCCGCGACCCGCCGCACGCCGTCCTGGTACGTGCGTCGGTCCGGCCCGGGAGCCGTCGGGGTCGTGGACATGCGCCGCGAGGTTAGCCGTGCCGCTCGACGAGCGCGGGCGCCGGCTCGGAGCGGCGACCCTCCACCCAGGCGAGCACGGTCGCGGCCAGAGCCGCGACGCCGACGCCTGCCGCGATGTCGAGCCAGTAATGGTTGCCCGTCGCCATCACGGTGAACCAGACCCACGTCGGCCAGAGCGTCCAGAGAACCTTGAGCCAACGTGGGCGAACGAGGCTCGCGAGGGCGAACCCGATGATGAGCGCGTCCGCGGCGTGGAGACTCGGCATGGCCGCGTACGGATTGGAGGCGAGCTCGATGAGCGAGCTGCCGTGGTTCAGCGAGGCCGACTGCGAAAGCGTGTCGATGAAGCCTTCCTCCGGGAACATGCGCGGCGGGGCGGTGGGGAGGAGGACGTAGCCCACGAGGCCGATCAGGTTCGCGGTGATCACCCAGTTCCGCACACGGGCGAACGCATGGTGTCGGAAGAAGTAGATCCAGAGGAGGGCAAGGCCGACGACCGCGAACTGCGAGAGCCAGTACGTCCAGTTCAGAACCTGCAGAAGCACATCGCTCTCCACGACGACCCGCTGCAGATCGGGCTCGACGAGCGTGTGCAGCGAGCGCTGGATGTCGATGACCGTCTGGCCGTTCTCCATCGCCTCGGAGGGGCTGCGGTCGGAGAGCCCCCGCGCCAGCTGGTAGACGAAGACGAAGCCGAACCAGAGCGCGAGCTGGAGCGCCAGGTCTCCTGGCGTGCTCGGAAGAATCTGCCGAAGCCTGCTGCCCACGCGACGATTCTAGAGAGCCGAGGCGAGGTCGGGAGTACGGCCAGCCCGTGTGTAACGGGCCCTTAACCGCCGATTTGCGACATCGAGCGGCTCGCGCGCGTGAAGCCTGGATCGCTGATCCGGTGCTTCAGCTCCTTCTGTGCCACCGCCTGGCGAACGAGCGTCGCGAGCTGCGCGTCTGAAACGCCGGCGCGCATCGGCGTCTTCAAATCCCACTCGCGGCGCGAGAAGAGGCAGGTGCGCAGATGGCCGTCCGCCGTCAGGCGGATTCGGTCGCACGTCGAGCAGAACGGCTCGGAGACCGGATTGATGAAGCCGAGCTCCCCGCGCCCGTCGGCGAAGCGGAAGCGGCGCGCGGTCGAGGACGCCTTCGCGGGGATCTCCTCGAGCGGCCAGTGGCGCTCGACGATCGCGCGGATCTCGGCTCCCGTCAGCACCTTGTCGTCCTCCCACGCCTCGTCCGCGTCGAGCGGCATGAACTCGATGAAGCGGACGACGTAGGGCTTGCGGCGGGCGAGGGCCGCAAGAGCCGGCACCTCATCTTCGGTGAAGCCTTTGACAGCGACGCAGTTGACCTTGATGGGTCGCAGCTCCGGATGGGCTTCGGCGGCCTCGAGCCCGCGGAGCACGGCGTCGAGTGCGTCGCGGCGCGTGATCTCGGCGAACTTGACGTGCGAGAGCGAGTCGAGCGAGACGTTGACGCGCCGGAGGCCCGCCTCGACCAGGGGCGCGGCGAGCCGGTCGAGCAGGACGCCGTTCGTCGTCAGCGAGAGATCGTCGACCCCCGGCGTCGCGGTGAGCATGCGAACGAGCTCCGGAAGGTCGCGGCGAACGAGCGGCTCCCCACCGGTCAGCCGGATCTCGGAGACGCCCATCCCGGCCATGACGCGGACGAGGCGGGCGATCTCCTCGAACGTGAGGACTTCCTGCTTCGGGAGCCAGATGAGCCCCTCCGCCGGCATGCAGTACGTGCAGCGGAAGTTGCACTTGTCCGTCACGGACACGCGCAAGCTCTTGATCTCACGTCCCCACGAGTCGGCGAGCGGTTCCACGAACACAGCGTATCCGGCGTTTTCGGCGCGTCGAGCGGGGAAAGACCAGATCAAGCAACCCAAGGGGGGATTCACATGGCCGATTGGGATCAGGTCGAAGGAGAGGTCAAGGAGAAGGCCGGCGACGCAACGGGCGACAAGGGCCTTGAGGGCGAAGGCAAGGTCCAGGGCACCTGGGGCGACGCGAAAGACAAGGCCGACGACGCGGGAGACGGTGCGAAGGAGAAGGCCGGCGACGTAGCGGACGACGTCCGCGACAAGCTCTAGCCCGCTTCCCGCGACTCCCACGACGAGGGCGCCGACCGGCGCCCTCGTGTGTTTCTGCCTCCGGCGAGCCTGGACCTCGTGACGCCGCCTCCTTACTTGACGGCGCGGTAGTCGAGGTGGGTCACACCGGGCGACTCGATGACCCTGGACTGCTCGAGGGCGACGCGCGCGGCGTCGATTCCGTCGAAGAGACGGACCCCGCCGCCGAGCAGCACCGGAACGAGGTGGATCATTAGCTCGTCGAGGAGCTCGGCTTCGAGGTACTGTCGACCGGCGCTCGCGCCGCCGGCCACGGAAACGTCCTTGTCGCCTGCGGCCGCCCGCGCCTGCTCGAGGGCGGCCTCGACCCCCGCCGTGACGAAGGTGAACGTGGTGCCGCCTTCCTTCTCGAGCGGCTCGCGGGCGTGGTGGGTGAGGACGAACACGGGTGAGCGGAAGGGCGGGTCGTCACCCCACCAGCCCTCGTTCCGCGGGTCGTCTGCCCACGGCCCTTCCCCGCCGCTGAACATCCGCCGGCCCATCACTATGGCGCCGACGTTGGCAAACGACGCTTCGACCAGCTCGTCGTCCGGACCGGTCTCGCCGCCCTCGAGCCCGTGGCGCCTCCGCCAGCTCGCAAGCCCATAGATCCATTCGTGAAGACGCTCTCCACCTTCGCCCAGCGGCTGGTCGAGGCTCGGGTTCGGTCCCGCGACGAAACCGTCGAGGGACATCGAGATCTCGAACGTGAGCTTGGCCATGGTCCCCTCCTGCTCGGAAACGGCTGTCGGAGATATGACCGCCGTGGTCACTGGAAATCATCCCCCTTGGGGCGGGGAAGAGATCTGATATAAATGCGCTTAGATTTTCTCAGCGAACCATGGAGGACAACAACAACATGGCAAAGACAATCGGAATCGACCTCGGCACTACCAACTCGTGCATCGCAGTGCTCGAGGGCGGCGAGCCGACCGTCATCCCGAACGCCGTGGGCGGGCGCACGACGCCGTCCGTCGTCGCGTTCACGAAAGACGGCCAGCGCCTCGTCGGTGCGCCCGCGAAGCGCCAGTCCGTCACGAACCCGCAGAACACCGTCTTCTCCATCAAGCGGTTCGTCGGCCGGAAGTACGACGAGGTCTCGGAGGAGATGACGATCGTCCCGTACGAGGTCGTGCGCGGCCCGAACGCCGACGTGCGCGTCAAGGCCGGGGACGGCGAGTTCGCACCGCCCGAGATCTCGGCCATGATCCTGCAGAAGCTGAAGGCGGACGCGGAAGCCTACCTCGGCGAGTCGGTCACGGACGCCGTGATCACCGTTCCCGCCTACTTCAACAACGCGCAGCGCGAGGCGACGAAGGATGCCGGCAAGATCGCCGGGCTCAACGTCCTGCGGATCATCAACGAGCCGACCGCCGCCTCCCTGGCATACGGGCTCGACAAGGAGGAGGACCAGACGATCCTCGTCTTCGACCTCGGCGGCGGGACGTTCGACGTCTCGGTGCTCGAGCTCGGTGAGGGCGTCTTCGAGGTGAAGGCCACGAACGGCGACAACCACCTCGGCGGAGACAACTTCGACAAGGCGATCGTCGACTGGATGGTCGCGGAGTTCAAGCGTGAGCAGGGCATCGACCTCGCGGGCGACCGCATGGCGCTTCAACGCCTCTACGAGGCCGCCGAGAAGGCGAAGATCGAGCTCTCCTCGACGCAGGGGACGCAGATCAACCTTCCGTTCGTCACCGCGACGCCCGAAGGCCCGAAGCACCTCGACCTCCAGCTCACGCGCGCGAAGCTGAACGAGCTGGCCGCGGAGCTGATCGAGCGCACGGTAGGTCCGACGAGGCAGGCGCTCAAGGACGCAGGCCTCCAGCCGAAGGACATCGACCACGTCGTGCTCGTGGGCGGGATGACCCGCATGCCTGCCGTGCAGGACAAGGTGCGCGAGCTCGTTGGCAAGGACCCGCACAAAGGTGTGAACCCGGACGAGGTCGTCGCAGTCGGAGCGGCCATCCAGGCAGGCGTCCTCAAGGGCGAGGTCAAGGACATCCTGCTCCTCGACGTGACGCCGCTCTCCCTCGGCATCGAGACCAAGGGCGGTGTGTTCACGAAGCTGATCGAGCGCAACACGACGATCCCGACGAAGAAGTCCGAGACGTTCACGACGGCCGAGGACAACCAGCCTTCGGTCGAGGTGCACGTCCTCCAGGGCGAGTCCGAGATGGCCGCGTTCAACAAGACGCTCGGCAAGTTCCAGCTCGTCGGCATCCCGCCCGCACCGCGCGGCCTGCCGCAGATCGAGGTCACGTTCGACATCGACGCGAACGGGATCATCAACGTCTCGGCCAAGGACATGGGGACCGGGAACCAGCAGCAGATCCAGATCACCGGGGGCTCCGGCCTGAAGGACGAGGAGGTCGAGCGCATGGTGCAGGAGGCCGAGGCGCACGCCGACGAGGCGCGCAGCCTGCGGGACCTCGCCGAGGCGCGGAACCAGGGCGAGACGCTCCTTTACTCGACCGAGAAGAGCCTGAAGGAGCACCGCGACTCGCTCGACGAGGAGACGATCTCCACGATCGAGTCACGGATGGAGGAGCTCCGCGGCGTGCTCGACGGCTCGGAGGCGGGCGAGATCCGCGCCA
This sequence comes from Actinomycetota bacterium, assembly GCA_013697275.1. GTDB lineage: Bacteria > Actinomycetota > Thermoleophilia > Gaiellales > Gaiellaceae > JACCXC01. The sequence goes on from JACCXC010000187.1 coordinate 7,235, forward strand.
AGAGCGAGAGCCTCATGGAGGCGGCGCATCAGCTCGCCCAGGTCATCTACGAGCGCGCTCAGCAGCAGCAGGGTGCAGCGGCGCCGAGCGGGAACGGCGGGGAGGGCGCCGGCCCGAGCGACGACGAAGTCGTCGAGGAGGCCGATTACGAGGTGATCGACGAGGAGGCGAAGCAGTCGTAATGACGGAGCCGAATCGCGAGACCGAAACGGACGCGTCGGAGGAGGTAGGGGCGGAGCTTGCCCCCCCCGCCGACCCTGCAATCGAATCCGAGGAACGCGTCGCTGCGCTCGAGGCCGAGCGTGACGAGCTCCTCGACAAGCTCCGCCGGGTCGCGGCCGACTTCGACAATTTCCGCAAGCGGTCCGCGCGCGATCAGGAGAGCCTGGTCGGGCGAGCCAGCGAGCGGCTGATGAAGGCACTGCTTCCGGTCGTGGACGACATCGAGCGCGCGCTCGAGGCTGCCGGCGAGCACGAGGAGGCCAAGCTCGAGGAAGGCGTCCGCCTCGTCGCCCGCGAACTCGGGGAGGCGCTCAAGCGCGAGGGCCTCGAGGAGATCGGGACAGAGGGCGGTTTCGACCCCCATGTGCACGAGGCGCTTCTCGCCCAGCCGTCCGAGCAGGAAGAGGGCGCCGTGCTCGAGGTCCTGCAGAAGGGCTACCGCCTGGGCGACCGCGTCCTGCGGCCCGCCCGGGTCGTCATCTCGCAGGGCGCGCCCCAGCAGGAGGCTCAGGGGGCCTAACCGATGGCCACGCGCGCAATAGACCTGTATGAGACGCTCGCCGTGCCGAAGACGGCTTCCGCGGCCGAGATCAAGAAGGCGTACCGCAAGCTTGCGCGGGAGTTCCACCCGGACAAGAATCCCGGGGACGCAGCGGCCGAGGAGCGCTTCAAGGAGATCCAGGGCGCCTACGACGTCCTCAGCGATCCGAAGAAGCGCAAGCAGTACGACCAGGTTGGCCCGAGCCTTTTCGGCGGCGGCGGCCGGGGCGGCAACGCCAGCAGCCGGAACGTCAACTGGTCGGGGAACATCGGCGACCTCGGGGACCTCGGCGACCTGGGGGACGTCCTCGGCGGGCTCTTCGGCAACGCCCGCAACCGCGGCGGCCGGAACGCTCGCGCCCAGCGCGGGCAGGCGGGGCGCGACGTCGAGGTCGAGGTGAGCGTCTCGTTCGAGGACTCGCTCCGCGGGATCACGACGCGGATCCCGGTCGAGATCGAAACCGCGTGCTCGACGTGCAAGGGCTCCGGGGCCGAACCGGGCACGACGCCCAGCGTGTGCCCGGAGTGCCGTGGCCGCGGCGTCGTCTCCGAGAGCCAGGGCCTCTTCGCTCTCTCGCAGCCGTGCCCGCGCTGCAACGGGAACGGCACGGTGATCGAGAAACCTTGCCGCACCTGCGCCGGGAGCGGTCGTCAGCGCAAGCTCAAGCGCTACGAGGTGAAGATCCCCGCAGGCGTCAAGGACGGAACGCGTATCAAGCTGAAGGGGAAGGGCGAGGCCGGAACGGGCGGCGGCCCGCCCGGCGACCTGCACGTCGTCACGCGCGTGACACCCTCGCCGCTCTATGAGCGCAAGGGCTCGGATCTCATGCTCGACGTGCCGGTCACGTACCCGGAGGCGGCTCTCGGAGCCGAAGTCGAGGTGCCGACGCCCGAAGGCCGCATCTCGCTGAAGGTTCCTGCCGGGACGCAGGACGGGCGCACGCTGCGGGTGCGCGGCCGCGGTGCGCCGAAGTTGAACGGAGGCGGGAAGGGCGACCTGCTCGCGCGCGTCCGCGTGACCGTCCCGACCAGGCTCACGAAGGCCGAGCGCGAGGCGATCGAGAACCTGCAGAAGGTCTCGCACGACGACCCGAGGGAGGCGGCGTTCTCGTGACGGATGAACGCACGCATCCCCGCTACATGATCTCCGTCGCCGCCGACCTCGTCGGGATGCATCCGCAGACGCTTCGCATCTACGAGGGCAGGGGCCTCGTGCGACCGAGGCGCACTCCCGGGAACACGCGTCTCTACTCTGAGGGCGACCTCGAGCGCCTCCGCCTGATCCAGACGCTGACGACCGAGCTCGGCCTGAATCTCGCGGGCGTCGAGACCGTGCTCAAGCTGCGCGACGAGGTGCAGCGCCTCCGGGCGCGCATGGAGCGCCTCGAGCGCCAGATGCGCGAGGAGGTCGAGCGCGTGCACAAGCAGTACCGGCGCGACCTCGTCCTCTACCGAGAAGTCCACGACCTTCGACCGGAGAGAACGAGATGGACTTCCAGAAGCTGACCCTCAAGTCGCAGGAGGCCGTCGGAGCCTCGCAGGAGCTGGCGCGCCGCACCGGCAACCCGGAGATCTACCCCGAGCACCTCACGCTCGCGCTCCTCGACCAGGAGCTGCCGCGCACACTCGTCGAGCGGGCCGGCGCCTCCGTGCCCGAGCTTCGCGCGCGGGCGGAGGCGATGCTCGCCGGCCGACCCTCGGTCAGCGCTGGAGCGGTGCAGCAGCCGCGCGTCTCGACCGCCTTCGCGAACGTCCTCGACGACGCGGAGAAGGAGATGCGCAAGCTCGAGGACGAGTTCGTCTCGACGGAGCACCTCCTCCTCGCCCTGGGCGTCGTCGACCGGGCCACGCTGCTCGAGGCGCTGACGGAGGTGCGCGGCTCGCAGCGAGTCGCCTCCCAGGACCCCGAGGGCTCCTACCAGGCGCTCGAGAAGTTCGGCCGTGACCTGACCGAGCTCGCCGAGGAGGGGAAGCTCGACCCGGTGATCGGCCGCGACGAGGAGATCCGCCGGGTGATCCAGGTCCTCTCCCGGAGGACGAAGAACAACCCGGTCCTCATCGGGGAGCCGGGCACGGGCAAGACCGCGATCGTCGAAGGCCTCGCCCAGCGGATCGTCGCGGGCGACGTGCCCGAGGGCCTGAAGGGGAAGCGGGTCTGGGCGCTCGACATCGGCGCGCTCCTCGCCGGCTCCAAGTACCGCGGCGAGTTCGAGGAGCGTCTGAAGGCCGTCCTGACGGAGATCAAGAACGCCGAGGGCGAGATCGTCCTCTTCATCGACGAGCTGCACACGATCGTCGGCGCGGGCGCGGCCGAGGGAGCGGTCGACGCGGCCAACCTCCTGAAGCCGATGCTCTCGCGTGGCGAGCTCCGCGCGGTCGGTGCGACCACGCTCGACGAGTACCGCAAGCACGTCGAGAAGGACGCGGCGCTCGAACGGCGCTTCCAGCCGGTGTTCGTCGGCGAGCCGTCCGCCACGGACACGATCGCGATCCTGCGTGGCCTGAAGGAGCGGTACGAGGCTCACCACGGCGTTCGCATCCGCGACGCGGCCCTCGTCGCGG
>JACCXC010000192.1 GCA_013697275.1 Actinomycetota bacterium
GGTCGATCCGATGTCCGCGGACGTTGGGAGGTAGGTCCGGGCGGTCGCGCCCGGGATGTCGACGCATGCAGTGCCGACGATGTTGCAGCGACGCCACGCGTAGGCGAAGGTGAGCACCTTCCCTTCGTCAAGGTCCTGGTGCGCGGCGTCGATCCCGGTGTCGACCACGGCAGCGACCAGGTCGTCCTTCGAATAGGTGGCCGCCGAGCCGTCCGCGTCCCCGTCGAACCCGCCGTCAATCCGTGCCTTGGTGACGCCGAACGAGTCCTGGGCCGTGTTGTTCGAGGCGTGAACCGGGAGGTCGAGCTCGACGTGGGCGACGGTCGCGTTCCGGGAGATCGCACGGACCTCCGCCCTCGTCATCCGTGCCGCGAAGCCGTCGACGATCGAGAAGCGAGCCGTCGTCTCGAAGCCACCGGCGTCCACCGCGAGGTCGTGCACGCGCTCAGCCGTCGCGGGCGCGCGCAAGATGACGATCACGGCGACCGCCTCGGAGTCATCGATGTGGAGCCGGCGCTCGAGATCGTCGAAGACCTTGTCACCGTCGCGATCTGCGAGCGAGGCGCCGGCAGCGGACGGTGCAGCGACGCCGAGAAGCGTCATTGTGAGCGCAGCCGAAAGAAGGCCTCTGTGCTGGGGGAACCGCATGTCGCACCCTCTCTCTCGGCGCGAAGGCGGCCAGGGTAAATAGTCCGATCGGCTCATCAGGCGGCTACCATTCGATGGTGAGCCAGCAGCAGTCATACGAGCCTCGCGCCGCTCCGGAGCCGCCCGAGCTCGAGCTCCGCGACTACGAGCCGATCCACCCACAGAGCCGCTGGCGCGAGGTCGCACGCAAGCTCTGGGCGCCGATCGCGGCGCTTGGCTTCCTCTTCTGGAAGTTCAAGGCGCTCGCCCTCGTCGTCTTCAAGTTCAAGGTCTTCACGACCTCGGCCTCGATGCTCGTCTCGATCGCGGCTTACTCCTGGATCTTCGGCTGGAAGTTCGCGGTGGGGTTCGTGCTGCTCCTGCTCGTCCACGAGATGGGACACGTCCTCGAGCTGCGCCGGCAGGGCGTGCCCGCCTCGGCGCCGCTCTTCATCCCGTTCCTCGGCGCGGTCGTCGGCATGAAGCAGATGCCGAAGGACGCCTGGAACGAGGCGAAGGTCGCGCTCGCCGGGCCGATCCTCGGAAGCATTGGCGCGGCAGCCGTCTGGATCGCGGGCGAAGCGCTCGACTCCGAGCTCCTCATCGCGCTCGCGTTCGTCGGCTTCTTCCTCAACCTCTTCAACCTGCTCCCGATCGTGCCGCTCGACGGCGGGCGCGCGGTCGCCGCGATCCACCCCGCCTTCTGGGCGGTCGGACTGGTCGCCCTCGTCGCCCTGACGATCGTTGCGCCGAACCCGATCCTGATCATCATCCTCGTCCTCGGCGGCCTCGAGCTCTGGCGGCGCTGGAAAGAGCGTAAGGACCCGGGGGCCGCGGAGTACTACCGCGTGAAGCCGTGGCAGCGCGTGGCTACGGGGATCACGTACGTGGGCCTGGCGGCCCTCCTCGCGCTCGCGATGAGCGGGACGTACGTCGAGCGCGACTTCTAGGGGAGCCGTGGAGGACAGGAGGTTCCTGGAAAGCCGTGACGGCGACCTGCGCCGGGTCGGGCTGATCGCGGACGAGTTCCTCGAGGGCTTCGAGGCGGTATCGCACATCCCCGATCCAACGGTCTCGATGTTCGGGTCGGCCCGCGTGCGCGAGGATCATCCGGCCTATGCCGCCGCGCGTGAGACGGCTCGGCGCTTCGCCGAGGCGGGTTGGTCGGTCGTGACGGGAGGCGGCCCGGGCTGCATGGAGGCCGCGAACCGCGGCGCGAAGGAGGGCGGCGGCACCTCGGTCGGCTTCAACATCGACCTCCCGCACGAGCAGTACGCGAATCCCTACCTCGACATCTCGCTCACCTTCGAGCACTTCTACGCGCGCAAGGTGATGTTCGTGAAGGCGGCCGAGGCATTCGTGATCTTTCCGGGCGGCTTCGGGACGCTGGACGAGATGTTCGAGGCGCTCACGCTCATCCAGACCGGCAAGATCGTCGACTTCCCCGTCGTTCTCTTCGACACCGGGTACTGGAGCGACTTGCTCGCGTGGATCCGCGAGCAAGCGCTCGCCGAGGAAATGGTGAGCCCGGACGACCTCGAGCTGCTCTACCCGACGGACGATCCAGCCGAGGCGGTCGAGATCGTCATCGCGCGCCACGAGGCGCGCACGCGGGAGAGCCCTGCGGCGCCCGCTAAGGGCGACGCCCAGTAGCCGGGTCGATCAGGCGCCAGGCGGCCGGCAAGAGGGCCGCCGCGAGATAGAGCTTCAGCACGTCGCCGATCACGAACGGGTAGAGACCAAGCTCGAGCGTCTTCTCCAGACCGGTGCCTAGCTCGTTCGCGAGCCAAGGCAGCCCGATCGCGTAGATGATCACGTTGCCGGTGAGCATGGCCGCGATCGCGGAGGAAAGCCGCCGATCCCAGCGAAGCTCGGCGAGAAAGCCCGCAGCGGTCGCCGCGATGAGGAAGCCGATCAGGTAGCCCCCGGTCGCGCCCGCGAAGTAGTCCCAGCCCTGGTTCCCCTCCTGGTAGACAGGGGCGCCGAGCAGCCCGACGGCCAAGTAGAGCGCGAGGCTCAGGAAACCGCGCACCGATCCGAGCGCCGCGCCGACGAGGAGCACCGCGAAGGTCTGGCCGGTGATCGGGACAGGCGTGAAACCGAGCCCGATCTCCACCTGGGCCGCCGCTGCGACCAGCCCGGCCCCGCCGACGACGAGCAAAGCATCCGTCAGGAGGCCTGCGCGGGGGAATGCGGCCAGGCGAAGGGTGGCGGCGTTCGGGTTCACGGCGCGCGATCCTATCGCGGGGCCGACCTATCATCCATCCGATGAAGCTCCGCCACCTCCCGCCCGTCGACGCCCTCGTGGAGGAGGAGCTCGTGGCACGGCGCGGGCGACCGGCGGTGGTCGCGGCCGTGCGCACCGTGCTCGCGCATGCCCGCGAGGAGATCCGGGCGGGCTTCGAGCCGGGAGACCTGGCGGCGCGGGTCGAGCACGAGGTCGAACGCGCCGCGGCTCCGCGCCTGCGTCGCGTGCTGAACGCGACGGGAGTGATCGTCCACACGAACCTTGGACGTGCACCGCTCGCCGAGGTCGCTCTGGAGCGTGTGCGCGAGGTCGGAGGCTCCTACTCGAACCTCGAGTACGACCTCGGAGAAGGAATGCGCGGATCGCGGCAGGATCACCTCGCGGCGCTCCTGCGCGACCTGACCGGAGCCGAGGCCGCCCTCGTGGTCAACAACAACGCGGGCGCGGTCCTCCTCGCGCTCGCCGCGCTGGCCGAGGGCCGAGAGGTCATCGCCTCGCGTGGCGAGCTGATCGAGATCGGGGACGGCTTTCGCATCCCGGACGTGCTCGCGCGCTCGGGGGCCCGGCTCGTGGAGGTCGGGACGACCAACCGGACGCGCGTCGCCGACTACGAGCAGGCGCTTGGCCCCGAGACCGCCGC
>JACCXC010000223.1 GCA_013697275.1 Actinomycetota bacterium
CCTTCGAGCTCCTCCACCAGTCGGCGCACCGCCTCGTGGGAGCGCAGGTCGAGCGTCGCCGAAGCCCCGGTCGGCGGCGCCTCGAGCCCGTACGCCGAGCGGATCATGTGCGCGGCGGCGAGCCGGAGGCCCTCGGCGGCCCTCGGCGCAGAGCGGACGTCGCCGAGAAGAGGCACGGGACGCCCCAGGAGCTTCGTCGTCTCCTCCTCGACGCGAGCGGGGTCGGCCACCGCGCGGCCGCGGAGGCGGCCGTCTAGGAAATCCGCCTTCCCTCGTGGAAGTCCCGAGAAGCGGGAGCGGAGATAGAAGAACAGTAGACGCCGCGTCCCCCCGAGCCAGGCGAAGCGCAGGAGCCCGAGGAGCGCGCGGCCGAAGGGAGTCCGCTCGAGCGGGATCGTCCCCTCGAGCGCGAACGGGATGCCGAGTGCGCCGAACGCCGTCTCGAGCGGTGCACGGACTCGCTCGATGGACGGGCACACGAGCGCGATCTCCTCCGCAGGCGTCCCAGTACGCAGAAGCTCGAGAACGTCCTCGGCGACGAGCTCGAGGGTCGCCCGCTGGCCGGCGGCCTCGAGGAACCGGACGCTTCCGTGGAGCGGCGGCGCCTCGCCGGGCGCGCTCGTCTCGGAGAAGAGCGTCCGTTCGAGGTGGCCGAGCGCGGGAGAGCGGTACGCAGGCTGTGCCGGAAGCTCTTCGAGCGTGGCCGCGGCGAGGCTCCCGAGGTCGTTCGCGGTGCGCTCGAGCGAGGCGAAGGCGGGACGCCCCGGCTCGTAGGGAAGGGAGACGGTCACGTCGCCTCGCCCCGCAAGCGCCTCCAGAAGCTTCCACTGCGCGCCCGTGAGGTCTTCGAACCCGTACGCAAAGACGGGACGCCCATCCCAGGCCGCGAGCTCGCGCCCGACCAGGTCGGCCGCGTACGCGCGCAGGAGATCCCAGTCCCAGAGCTCGAGACGGTCGAGCTCGGCTCGATAGCGGCGGAAGAGCTCGCCGAGATGCCCCTCGATCTCGTCGGGCTCGAGAAGCCCGGACTGGGCGTCGGCGATCGCGCCCCCGAGCGCGTCGGTGAAGCCCGCGAAGCGCGACGACGGACCGAGGCCGTTCAACCGGCCGCCACCGACGATCCCCGCGAGGAGCAGGCGCCGTTGCGCGGAGCCGATCGCCGGTCGCGTTGCGGCGCGAGCTGCCGGGCCGCGCGCGATCTCGTCGAAGAGGTCGTCGAACGTTCCGATCGAGCCACCGAGGAGCCCCGGTGCGCGTCGCAGAAGGCCTCGCTCGACCGCGTCGACCTCCGCCCGATTCGGGACGACGAGCACGGGGTCCCGCTCGAGCGCAACAAGGTAGCGCTCGAGGAGCAGCGCGACTTTCCCGGCATTCGCCGGTCCTACGAGAAGAGAGAGCCCCACATCGGAATTCTAGGTGCGACACCGGCGGGCTCCTGGCCCCGCCGGTGTCGGCAAAGTCCCGATTTTGCGCGCTTTTTGCGCGCCGAGACTACGAGGCGGTCTTCGGGCGGCGTCCGCGCCGCGCAACCTGGCGGCCGCCGAGGCGCTCCGCCTCTTCGTCCGTCACGTCGAGCTCCCGGACACCCTTTCGCGCATCGCGGAATGTGATCCGGATCGTCGCGCCTTTGCCCTCGGGAATCTCCTTGTCCGACATGTCCGAGACGAGAACGGTCTTCCGTGCCATTTGCCCTCCTAATCGACGAAAGCGAGTCGTGAAATCGTACTTCTTTTCGGTCGATTATCGAAGAAGTATCGACTGGCTCGAGAACCACGGACCGTTTGCCACAAGGAAATCGGTTGCATCGCCGCAAGCAAGCGCTATTTCCGGAGCTGGACCGTTCGAATCTCCCAGGGAGCGAGATTCAGCTCGAGTCGTCCGGAATTGACCGGGAGCGGCGCAGCCGCTCTTCCGAGCAAATCCGCCTCGCGCGCAGTCGAGAAGTCTCCGATCACAAGCGCGGTTACCGGGGAATCGCGTTGCGCGACGACGCGGAGCTCGAGCCATTCGTCCCTCCGGCGGAGCGAGGAGAGCGTCACCCCGGTGCCGCTCAGCTCGAGCCTGGACGAGATCAGGTCGATCGGCTCGCCGCCCGTCCCCGCTGCCGTGACGAACGGGTGCTGGTAGCGTTCCATCTGCTTGAGGACATCCGCCTCGGACCACGAGCCGCCGTGCGGAAAGACCGCGAAGCCGACGCTCCACGCTCCGATCGACTGAGCTCCGGGAATCTCGATTTCCGGGCCGGCGGGCTCCTCCCGAAATGGATTGATGTTTCTCGAGATGAACCCGGTCGATCGCAGGACCGTGAGTGCCAGCTCCTCCCCGTCGACGACTTCGTACTCGAGCACGTGGTCGAGAAGGAGCGCGACACCCCCAGCGTCGACGAATCCTCGCGCGGGAAACGTCGGCAAGGCGACCTCGCCGTGCCCGCTCTCTGCTGCGAGCCCGCGCTCGACGACCGCGAACTGCCCCTCCGCGGCTGAGCCCGTCGCCGCTCGCGCGAGCGGAACGTGAAAGCGGAGCCGATGGTCGCGCGAAAGGTTGTCGAACGAGACTCGAACCCGCACAAACGGCTCGCCGGCTCGGAGCTCCAGCTCGGTTGTGACTTGGACGAGACGGGTCTCGGCCTCCCGGCCGGCGCCGTCCGGCCGCACACCGACGGGCCAGAGATACGTCCGGACGACCGAGATGAGACCCCGGACCGGGCCCGCGGCCCGAACCTCGACCAACGTGTCCTCGGGGACCGACACGAGCAGGTCGCTCGCCGGCGGCGCGTAGTTGTAGCTGTCCCCGAAGTCCCCTCCATCGACGAGTCTGCCGACGCCCTCGAGCGTCACGCCGTCGCCGGAGAGCCGAAGCGTGCCGTCAGCGGCGACGCCGACGTCGAGCAGGCCGTTCCGCATCCCGTTCGCGTCGACCGAGACGGCCGCCTCGACCGGTCCCGAACCGGGCAGCGGGCGTACGGACGCCCACCCGAGCGCGGGCGCCGGAACGGCAGCGAGGAGGCGCCGGCGCGGGCGCGCGACCACGCGGATCTCCCACACCTCGTCGGCGGCGCTCCGTGCGGCGAGCTCGATCTCGCGCTCGACCTCGTCGACGTCCAGCCAGGCCGGGTCGGGCTCCTCGTCGACCTCGAACGTCAGGCGCCGGGCTCCGTCGACGCGGTCGAGTGCGAACGAATTCAGCCAGCGGCCGAAGAGCTCTCGCCCGTGGATCCTGCGAAAGAACTCAGGGACACGGCTGCCGGTCGTCTCGATCGTCGAAAGAAGGACTCGGCTGCGGCTGACCTCCTGCGTTCCGACGCGGCGGCCATCCGGAAGCTCGAGGAGGACCTCGTCCCACTCGTCGGGGATCGGGAATTCGCACTCGACGAGCCCCTGGCGCGGCTCGGGCGACGGATTGAGGACGGCGACGCTCCCGCGAGCGACGCGCTCCCCGATACGCGCGGCCGCCCGGTCCGTCAACCCCTGCGCGATCTGCTCGGCCTCGGCGTAGCGGAGGAGAACCTGGTCGTTCACGGCATCGGCCGAGCAGCCGCAGATCGAGTCGTGGGCGGAGTTCGCGACGACACGGTCCCACGCCAGGCGCAGAAACGCGGTCGGCCACGGATCGCCGGAGAGCGCCTGCAGCGGCTCGGCGTAGCGCTCGAGCAGCCGCTCCGCGCGCGCGGCGGCCTCCTTGACGTCGATCCGCGCCGAGTTGACGCCCATGAGCATGTTTGCGCGCGCGCTCGAGCGAAGTTCGCCGTGCCAGGCCGGCACGGAGTCGCCGACTTCGCCGAGGCGGTCGAAGTACGCGGCGAGCGTCTCGACATGGACGCGGTAGCGCGCCTGCGAGGCGTTCAGCTCCTCGACGACGTCCATGGCTTCGGGCAACGGCTCGGAGTGGTCCGTGCCGTACATCGCAAGGATCGGCCGGTCGCGAAGGAAGGGCCGCAGGTCCTCGTCCAGGAGCTCGAGTTTCGCCGGGAACCGCTCGGGAATCGCGAGGACGTATGCCGCGCCCCAGTAGCCGTGGACGAGGTACTCCGCGAGTACCGCGGAGCCGTCGGGCGCGAGCCAGCGGAAGAGGCTCGTGTCGACGGCGGCGGGGACGCCCCGCCAGACGGCTGCGTGCTCGATGCCCGCCCGCTGCAGGATCTGCGGCATCTGCGCGATGTGCCCGAACATGTCCGGGAGGTAGCCGACTCGCATGACGCCCCCCAGCTCCTCGCCGCGGCGCCAGCCCGACTCGAGGTTCCGAACGATCGTCTCGCCCGAGACGAGGAACTCGTCCATGAGCACCTGCCAGGGCCCGATCGCGAGACGGCCCGTCGCGACATGCGCGCGCAGGCGTGCCTCCGCCTCCGGCCGCACCTCGAGGTAGTCGTCGACGGCGGCGAGCTGCCCGTCGAGCGTGAACACGAACCGGGGGTCCGCGTCGAGGAGGTCGAGCAACCGGTCGAGGAGGTCGACGAGCCGCAGCCGGAAGGTCTGGAATGGGAGGTGCCACTCCCGGTCCCAGTGGGTGTGCGGGACGAACGAGACGGAAGTGACGCCGGACACCTCCCTCGGCACCGGCCGATTGTAGGACGGGCCGGTCAGGTCGCGGTGCCTATCGGCCGAACCAGGGGCGGCCGTGGCGGACCTCTGCGTTCATGAGCGTCACGACGTCGCTTGCGTTGCCGTCGAAGACGTTGTCGCGAAGCGCGGCCATCGCACCGTAGTAGGTGAAGATCGCGATTCCCATTCGCGTCGGGTTACCCGACTCGTAGTCCGGTCTCGTCTGCGCGACCCGGTTCTCTGCGATCTCGCAATGCGAGTAGTCGCTGCAGAAGATGCCGATTCCGAGCGCCCGCTCGACGGTGTTCTCCTCGACGACACCCATCGACATCTCGGTCACCGTGATGCCCCGGAGCCTCGTCTCTGTGACACGGTTGCGCTCGAGGCGGACGTGCGCGAAGTGGGCGACGATTCCCTCGTAACCACCCTCCACGGCGCAGCCCTCGACGCGGCTCGGCGGTCGGTGGAGGGCAAAGGAGATGTCGATTCCCTGCGCCTTCGGGCTTCGGAGCGCACGGACGGCGCAGTCACGGATCGTCACCTGGCTCTGACGCGCGCTGATCCCGTCGAGCTCGGCTCCCCTCACGAGGACGTCCTCGATGACGACGCCCTCCGCGTTCCTGATCTCGATCCCGTGCTGGCCGCCGACGACCTCGAGGTCGCGAACCCGGACGCCGTCCGCGGTGATCACGATCCCCCCCTGAACGATCGTCCCGGGCTCGCCGACTAGCGTCTGGGCCCGGTCGAGCACGAGGGGGCCCCGATGCACGCCGGCCTCGAGATGGATCGTCGGAGGAGCGGTCGCCGCGGCGACGACTCCGGCGGAGGCGACCACCGCGAGAATCGCCGCAATAGACGCTTGGCCGGCGCGGCCGAGCTCGCCGCCGTCCTCGCCGTACGTGAGGTGAGCGCGCGGGAAGAGCGCGTGGCCGCAGAGCTGCGCCACGAGCCAAGCGCCTGCAAAAAGGGCGAGAGCGGGGACGAGCGGCGCCTGGACACCGGCGAGCCGCGCGAGCCCCATGACGGCAGCCAGCTCGAGCACGCCAAGCGGCACGGCCGCCCAGCCGGGCTGATACGGGAGAAGACGGTGGAAGAGGGCCACGTCCAGTGCGACGCCGACGCCGAGCATCAGGAGCGCGACCACAAGCGGCCACCACTCGCGCAGCCCCGTGGCGAGGAGCACGGCCACCAGCAGAGGCAGGAGCCCCGCGGCGAAGCGCGACTCGATCCGGCCCCTCAGCGTGTAAGACATCGCTCCACCCTCCGCGCGAAGCGCCGGGCCGCGTACTTCGCGCCCGCCAGCGTGTCTGCGGCCGGGAAGGCCCATTGCGCCGGGACACCGGCCAGAGCCAGGGTGCGCGTCTCGTCGGTCAGGCTCGGCACGGTCGAGTCGGGCTCGAGCACGATCCAGTCGCCCGCCGTCTCGAGGCCGCTGTCCTCGACGAGCCGCGCGAGCAGCGGGTTGTGGCGGAGGCCGCGGTGGAAACCGGTCGCCGCGATCACCTGCTCGGCGCCGTTCAGCTCGGGCTCGACCCTGAAGCGGCCGGCGCTCCGTGCGCTCTCGATCGGCTCGTCCCAGGC
>JACCXC010000002.1 GCA_013697275.1 Actinomycetota bacterium
GCTCGGCCGCGTAGCGGGCCCGCTTCGCGCGGATGCGAAGCTCGTGGAGGGCGTCGTCGCTCGAGTCGGCCTTGACGCCCGCGCCCGCCTTCTCCAGGCGTCCGAACTCGCGCGCGGCCAGGTCGGCCAGCGTGGTGGCTCCGGCCAGGGTGCGCGGCTCCCGCGCAGCGGCTTCGAGCCGGTCGAGCAGCGCGACGTAACGCTCGCTCGCGAGAGCCTCGAGCATCGCCGCGCGCGCGTCGGCGCGCTCTGCAACGAGCTTGGCTACGAGCTCCGCCGAGGCGGCCCGCTCGTCGTGCAGAAGCTCCGCGCGCGCGTGCTCCAGGTGCTCGAGCAGGACGTCGAGGTCCCGGACCGGGCCGAGCACGCCGCCGAGCCACTTCAGCTCCTCCCGCAGCTCTGACGACCAGCCCGGGTCGAGAAGCGGGCCGGCAGCGCGGAGGATCGCCCGGAGGCGCCGGGTCGCGACGCGGAAACGGTGCAGCGCCTCGGGATCGCGGCCGACGCGCGTCCCGGGATCGTGCGCGACCATCTGATCGTACTGCGCCTCGATCGCGGCGCGCACGTGCTCGGCCTCCTCCGTGAACGCGGGCACGGGCCTGGGCGGGATTCGGAGCGACCGGAACACCTTCGGCCGCCCGTCCGAAGGAAGGGCGCCCGAGGCGCGCAGCAGCTCTGCGATCCGCTCGAGCGCGGGCCGGTCTCCGCCGTCGACGGCCTCGATCTCCACCTCGGTGAAGCGCTCGGCGATCCGGCGGCCGTCCATCCGCGCCACCTCGTCGAGGACGACGTCCGCCACAGCGTTGCCGTTCTCTCGGACCCGAACGCCCGAGCGCTTCGTCCGCAGCACCGCAACGGGCGCGAGCTCCTTCCCGCGCACGAGGCCGGCGATCGTCTCCGCCAGGCCCCCGGGCGGTCCGGACGGGCCTCCGCTCTCCTCGAGCTCGAGCCGGTCGCCCTCGTACGGAAGCTTCAGCTGCCAGACGCTCTTCCCGCGCTCGACGCGCCGGCGCAGCGTCACGCGCGCGCGGGCGAGCCGCCGGTCTTCGGTGTCCACGTAGGTGGAGGTGAACCTCGTCGCCTCGAGCGGCTCACCGGGAAGCTCCGGCAGACGGAAGCCCGGTGGCACGGCCAGCTTGATCTCTCGCTCCTCGGTCTGCTTGACCGGCTTCGCCACGGCAGGATCGTAGGCGAGGTCCTGCCGCGCCGCGGCGGTCGTTCACATTTCCTAGTCGCCCGCGGGCATGTCTTCGGCGTCCGGGTCCGTCGCCTCGGGGTCGGGGATCGGCGAGCCCTCCTCCGTCGGCTCGGGGTCTTGCTGCTCCGGGGCCTCAGTATTCTCAGCGCTCATGCGGGTCATTCTCCCCGATGGGAAGGAACTCGAACTCGAGGAGGGCGCAACGGGGCTCGACGCGGCTCGCGCGATCGGCCCGAAGCTCGCCGAGCAGGCTGTTCTCGTCCGCTCGAACGGCGCGGTGCGCGACCTGCGCCTTCCGCTTGCCGACGGCGAGCGGATCCAGATTCTGACGACGCGCGACCGGCAGGACCCGGACGCGCTCTACGTCCTCCGCCACTCGGCCGCGCACCTCCTTGCCGAGGCCGCGCGCCGCCTCTACCCGGGCACGATGGTGGCGATCGGACCCCCGATCGAGAACGGTTTCTACTACGACTTCGAGTTTCCCGAGCCGGTGGGGGAGGAGGCGCTCGTCCGCCTCGAGCATGAGATCCGGCGGCAGATCGACGAGGGACGCGAGTGGGAGCGCTGGGAGCTCGAGCGAGACGAAGCGCGCCGTTACTTCGAGCAGCAGGGCGAGCCGTTCAAGGTCGAGCTCGTCGACACGGCCGAGGGCGAGGTCTCCTTCTACCGACAGGGTGAGTTCGTCGACCTCTGCCGCGGCCCGCACCTTCAGAACGCGAAGCCGATCCGCGCCCTCAAGCTCCTCTCCCTTGCGGGCGCGTACTGGCGCGGGGATGAGCGAAACAAGCAGCTGACGCGCGTGTACGGGACCGCCTTTTACGACCCGAAGGATCTCCAGGAGCACCTCGACCGGCTCGAGGAGGCCAAGCGGCGCGACCACCGCCGGCTCGGAAAGGACCTGCACCTCTTCGACTTCTCGAATCTCGCGCCGGGGATGCCCCTCTGGCACCCGCGCGGGATGGTCATCTGGAACATCCTCGAGGACTTCCGCCGCCGCGAGAACGTGAGGCGGGGCTACCAGGAGGTGCGTACTCCGCAGCTCTACGACTCCGACCTCTGGCGGACGTCAGGCCACTGGGAGAAGTACCAGGAGCACATGTTCCGCCTCGAGATCGAGGGGCGGGACTTCGGCCTGAAGCCGATGAACTGCCCCGGTCACTGTCTTCTCTACTCGTTGCTTCCGAAGAGCTACCGCGAACTGCCCCTGCGGCTCGCCGAGGCGGGCAACCTGCACCGGAACGAGCTCTCGGGCGTACTCCACGGCCTCCTGCGCGTACGGCATTTCGTGCAGGACGACGCCCACTTGTACTGCGCTCACGACCAGATCCAAGACGAGCTCTCCGCGTGCCTCGATTACGCGTACTTCCTATACGAGCTCTTCGAACTCGAGATCCGCGTCGAGCTCTCCCTGCGGCCGGACGACAAGCTCGGCACCGACGAGGAGTGGGACTTCGCCGAGTCGCAGCTCGAGCAGGTGCTCGCGGCCCGGGGGCTCGCGTACTCGCGGAGCGAGGGTGAGGGCTCGTTCTACGGGCCCAAGATCGACCTGCACATGGCGGACTCGCTCGGGCGGAGCTGGCAGCTCGGAACCGTCCAGCTCGACCTGCAGATGCCGAAGCGCTTTGGGCTGACGTACCAGGGCGCCGACAACGCGGAGCACACGCCGGCGATGATCCACCACGCGCTCCTCGGCTCGCTCGAGCGCTTCATCGGCGTCTACCTGGAGCACACGGGCGGCGACCTCCCGGTGTGGCTCGCGCCCGAGCAAGTACGGATCCTTCCCGTTTCCGACGCGCACGTGGAGAAGGCGGAGGCGCTCGCCGGCGAGCTCCGCGAGCGCGGCATGCGCGTGGCTTTGGACGACCGCTCGGAGACGCTCGGGAGACGGATCCGCGAGGCCGAGCTCGAGAAGATCCCGTACGTCGTCGTCTGGGGCGAGCGCGAGTCGCGCGACGCCCTCGCCGTCCGGCGTCGGCACGGCGAGCAGTCGATGGAGAGCCTGGAGGCGCTGCTGGAAGAGCTCCAAGCCGCTGCTATGGTGTAAGTCTGCAAGCAGGAGCTTTTCCGTTCCTCACCTCCCGGGCCGAGCTCGAGGGGGTTCAACCGAGAAGGGTTGGAAACGGAGCTGCTGCGTGCAGCTTTTGTCGTTTTGAAGAGGAGGATGTTCAGAGCTTGGTGACCACTCAGTGAGGCCTCGCCGCTTCTTCGAGCAGGTTCGTCCGGCCGAGCCGCAGACTCGCGTCAACGAGGCGATCCGCTCCTCCCAAGTGCGGCTGGTCGACGAGAACGGGGAACAGCTCGGGATCAAGACGAAGGACGAGGCACTCGAGTACGCGCACGGCAAGGACCTCGACCTCGTCGAGGTGGCCGCTCAGGCCGACCCGCCGGTCTGCCGGGTCATGGACTACGGCAAGTACCGGTACGAGCAGGAGCAGAAGGCCAAGCAGGCGCGCAAGCACCAGACACAGATCAACGTCAAGGAGATCAAGCTTCGGCCGAAGATCGGCGTCCACGACTACGAGACCAAGAAGGGTCACGTCGTGCGCTTCCTCGGCCAGCGGGCCAAGGTGAAGGTCACGATCATGTTCCGCGGGCGCGAGACGACTCATCCGGAGCGGGGGCGCGACCTCCTCATGCGGCTCGCCGAGGACGTCAAGGAGCTGGGGCAGATCGAGATGCAGCCGCTCCTCGACGGCCGGAACATGGTGATGGTGCTGGCCCCGCACCGAAATGTGCAGCAGCAACAGGTAGGAGCAGCAGAGAGTGCCTAAGCAAAAGACCAAAAGCGCAGCGAAGAAGCGGTTCAAGCTGACGGGAGCTGGAAAGCTCCTGCGCCGCCACGCGATGCAGAGCCACAACCTGGAGAAGAAGTCGGCGAAGCGACGCCGCGCATTTCGCCGCGACCACGCGGTCGCGGAGGCGGACGACCGCGCTGTGCGCCGGCTGCTCGGGCACTGACCCGGGGACGAGGAGGCGAGAGATGGCGCGAGTCAAGCGATCGGTTCACGCACGGAAAAAGCGGCGCAAGCTGCTGGGCGAAGCCCGCGGGTATTTCAGCCAGGGCCACGTCTCCTACCGCAAGGCGAAGGAGCAGATCCTTCACTCCGACAACTACGCCTACCGGGACCGCAAGGCACGCAAGCGGGTCTTCCGCCGGCTCTGGATCCTCCGGATCAACGCCGCCGCGCGCCGCGAGGGGCTCTCGTACAACCAGTTCGTCCACGGCTGCAAGAAGGCCGAGATCGATCTCGACCGCAAAGTGCTCGCCGATCTCGCGGTGAACGACCCGGTCGCCTTCGCGGCCGTCGCCACCCAGGCCAAAGCAGCCCTCGAGGCATGACGCCGTAGGGGCGGGACGTGTCCCGCCCGCGATCCGAGGAGACCGTCGCCGAGGTCTTCCGCCGCATGGCGAAGGACTCGTTCGAGCGCGGCGGCTCGCCGCTCTACGCCCGCCTCGCGCGCGAGCACGCCGACGACCCAGTCCTGACGGAGATCGGCGAAGGTCACGAGCCGCGCTGGGAGGTGCCGCTCCGGCTCTTCGGCGGCCTGCATCTCCTCGCGCTGACGGGGGAGGAGCCCGATCCCTGGTCGCGCCTCCCGGAGGTGCTGCGCGACCGGCGCGAGTGGCTCGCGGAGTTCGTCGCCACCCAGCCGGTGCAGACCAACGAAGTGCAGCGCTGCTGGGCCCTGCTCCCGGCCTTCCTGACTGTCGCCGACGGCCGCCCGCTCGCCCTGGTCGAGCTCGGCCCGAGTGCCGGGCTCAACCTCCTCTGGGATCGCTACGGCTACCGCTATCCCGGTGCGTCCTGGGGGTTCGCGGACGCCGGGCTCGTGCTGGAGGGCGAGGCAACCGAGGCACCCGAGCCCCGACTCTTCGACACGGAGGTGACGATCGGCGCTCGTCTCGGCATCGACCAGGCGCCAATCGACCTGACGGAGGAGCGCCAGGCGCTCCTCCTCCAGTGCTTCGTCTGGGCCGACCAGACCGAGCGGCTCGAGCGGCTTCGAGGGGCGATCGAGATCGCCCGGCGGGATCCGCCGCGGCTCGTCGCAGGCGACTACGTGGAGCGCCTGCCGGCCCTGCTCGCGAAGCGCCGCCCCGAAGCGCTGACCCTCGTCTTCAACTCGGCGACGACCGGCTACCTGCCTCGCGCCGACCGCGCACGGCTCGAGGACTCGATCGCCGAGGCGGGCCGAGAGGGCGGGCTCGCCCGGGTCTCCTACGAGTTCCTCGACGACGGAGATGAGCCCGTCGCAGACTTCGAGGCCTTTCGGCTCGAGGTCGAGACCTGGCCCGGCGGGCGGCGTCTGGTCGCCCGCACCGACGGGCACGGGAACCGCATGCGGTGGGTCGCGTGATCACCTCGGCGGCGAACCCGCGGCTGAAGCTCGTGCGGCGGCTCGAGTCGCGCCGCCAGCGGGAGCGCCTCGGGCTCTTCGCCTGCGAGGGGGAAGACGTGGTCGAGGCCGCTCTCGACGCCGGGCTCGAGCCTGTCGAGGCGCTCGTCGACGCCGAGCGGCCGGCGCTCATGGCCCGGCTCGCGCGGCCGGAGCCCGTCGCGCCCGAGCTCATGGCCGAGCTCTCGTCGCTCGCGCATCCGGCACGCGTGATCGCCGTCTTTCGCACCGCCGCCCTCCCCAAGGGGACGGGTGCCCCGGCGGGGCTCGCGCTCTGGCGCGTCCACGACCCCGGCAACGTCGGCACGCTCCTGCGCGCGGCCGACGCCTTCGGGCCCGCCTTCGTCGCCCTCTCGCCCGGCTGCGCCGATCCGACCGGCCCGAAGGCGCTTCGCGCGGCGGCCGGCTCGCTCTTCCGAGTGCCCACGGCTCGGTTCGACGAGGCGCCCGGTCCGCTCGTCGCGCTCGTCTCCCGCGGCGGGACGCCGCTCCCCGAGCTCGAGCTAGGGGAGCGGGCCACGTTCGTCCTCGGCGCGGAGCGGGAAGGACTTCCGCCGGACGTGCTCGGGCGCTGTGACGTCACGGCCTCGATCCCGATGAGCGGGCCTGCCGACTCGCTCAACGTCGCGATGGCCGGCTCGCTTGCGCTCTACGAGCTCGGGCGGCGCCGCCCGTGATCGAGACGCTCGCGTGGGGCGTGGCGGTCAGCGGGTCGCTCGTGGCCGGCGCGATCGCCGCCGCGCTCCTTCCGCTCTGGGAGCGGTTCGCAACCACGGTGACCACGATCGGAGGAGGACTTCTAATCGGCGCGCTCGCGTTCGACCTGATCCCTGAAGCGGACAAGCACGCAGGGATGGCGCTCACGGCAGCGGGCCTCGCCGCCGGGACGCTCCTCTTTCTCGGTCTCGACTGGCTCGTCGCCCACGGCGACGAGCGGCGGGAGCTTCGCCGCGCGATGCAGGCCGGCGCGGCGAGCGGCCGGATGGACAGCACGGGCAGTGAGACGGCCGGACGAGGCAAGTCGATCGCCCTGGGAAGCTTCATCGACGGAGTGCCCGAGACGGCCGCGCTCGGGATCACCGTCGCCGAGGGCGAAGTGGCGCTCCCGCTCCTCGTCGGGATCGTCGTGGCCAATCTTGCGGAGGCGTACGGCGCGAGCGAGGCGATCGTGTCGGCCGGGTTCTCGCGCCGGTACCCGATCGCGCTTTTCGCCGGAATCGGTGTCGCGCTCCTCGTCGCGATCTTCCTCGGCGCCAACCTCCTGTCTGGCCTGGGTGATCGCGTCATCGGCTTCGCAGAGGCGGTAGCAGGCGGAGCCGTCTTCGCCACCGTGCTCGTCGCGATCTTCCCGTACGCCTTCGCCGAAGTCAGCCGCTGGGCGGCCGTCGCTGCAGTCGCGGGGCTGGTGGCGAGCTACCTCCTCTCCTAGCCGGGCAGCCGCGGTCTCGCGATCCAGACGGTGTCCTCGCCGCCCTCGTCCGGGCGGCGATCGAACCAGCCGTAGCGCTCGACGACCGCGAAGCCGGCCTCCTCGAGCAGCTCGGCCCAGCGATCCGGAGGAAGCCAGGCGAGCTCCATGCGCGTTTCGCCGTCCGGGCCATGCACGGACAGGCCGAGTATGCACCGACCCTCGTCCCAGTCGGCCCGCTCCCAGATTCCGGGCTCGCGCTCGATCCAGCGGCCGTTCGTCTCCTCGATGTCGTCGCGGCTCGGCGCGAAGACGTCAAAGATGAAGCGGCCGTCCGCTTCGAGCAGCCCGCGGGCTGCTCGAAGTGCGGCCAGTCGGTCTTCGTCGGTCTCGAGGTGGAGGAACGAGCGAAACGGGGCGGTCACGAGCGGCGTGCGTTCGGAGACGGGCGGGACCCGCAGGTCCCCCTCCCGGAGGTCGATCCAGTCCTCGACCCCCGCGGCGCGTGCGTGCGTCCGGCAGACATCGAGCATCCCTCGCGACGAGTCGACGCCGATCACGCGGAGGCCCGCGAGCGCGACCGGCACGGCGATCCGCCCGGTGCCGACCCCGAGCTCGACAACGGGGCCGCCCGACGCGAGCGCCTCCTCCACGTAGAACGAGACGTCCTCGGTGACGCTTCGGCTCCAGGCGTCGTACAGCCCGGCGATGGCGTCATAGGAAGAGGCCACGGAGGGCCGATGATACGCTCGCCGGGTGGACGTCCAGGCGCTCGAACGCGAGGCGCAAAGCGCCTTCGCGGGCGCTTCGACCCCCGCGGAGCTGGACGAGGCGCGTGTCCGCTACCTAGGCCGGAAGAGCCCGCTGAAGCAGGCGCTGCGAGAGGTACGTGACCGCGAATCGGGGATGAGCCTGAACGCAGCCCGCGAGCGGCTCGAGACCGCCGTCACGGCGCGGGAGGAGGAGCTCGGGCGCGCCGAGCTCGACCGCGCGCTCGCCGAGGACGTCGTCGACGTCACGCTCCCAGGTGAGGCGCAGCGGCGCGGCCATCTCCACCTGATCACGCAGATCCGCCGGGAGATCGAGGACGTCTTCCTCGGGCTCGGCTACGAGGTCGTGGACGGCCGCGAGGTGGAGACGACGCGCTACAACTTCGATGCGCTGAACTTCCCGGAGGGGCACCCGGCGCGTTCGCGCCTCGCCTCGCTCTACCTGAACGGGGACGTGCTCCTCAGGACGGAGACCTCGCCCGCGCAGATCCGCGTGATGGAGTCGCGCGAGCCGCCCGTCTACATGGTCTCGCTCGGCCGCGTCTACCGCCGCGACACGCCCGACGCGACGCACAACCCGATCTTCCACCAGGTCGAAGGGCTCGCCGTCGACGAGGGGATCACGCTCGCCGATTTGAAGGGCACGCTCCTCTACGCGATGCGCGCCCTCTTCGGGGAGGAGCGGGAGATCCGCTTTCGCACGCACTACTTCCCGTTCACCGAGCCCTCGATCGAGCCCGACGTCTCGTGCTTCCTCTGTGACGGAGGCGGCTGCCGCGTCTGCCGCTTCTCCGGCTGGATCGAGATGGGCGGCTCGGGGATGGTGCACCCCGCGCTCTACGAGCACGTCGGCTACGACCCCGAGCGCTACTCGGGCTTCGCGTTCGGCCTCGGCCTCGAGCGGATCGCTCTCCTGCGCCACGGGCTGCCCGACCTGCGGCAGCTCTGGGACAACGACCTGCGGCTTCTGAGTCAGTTCTGATGCGCGTCCCGCTGAGCTGGCTTCGGGAGTACGTGAGCGTCGACGCCCCCGCGTCGGAGATCGCGAAGCGCCTCGCCGTTTCCTCGGCCGAGGTCGAGCGGGTCACTCGCATCGGCGTGCCTGACGAGGACGGGAACCTCGGCCACTTCCGCGTCGGGCGCGTGCTCGAGGCCGGAAAGCATCCCAACGCCGACCGGCTCCAGCTCTGCCGAGTGGACGTGGGCGAGGGCGAGTCGCGCCAGATCGTCTGCGGCGCCTGGAACTTCGGTGCCGGAGCGACCGTCGCCGTCGCGCTCCCGGGAGCCGTCCTCCCGGACGGGCGGAAGCTCGAGCGCGCCAAGCTCCGCGGCACGGTCTCGGACGGGATGATCCTCTCCGAGAGCGAGCTCGAGCTCGGCGCCGACCAGGGCGGGATCATGGTGCTTCCCGAAAGCTGGGAGCCGGGGACGCCGCTCGCCGATGCCCTCCCGCTCGGCGAGGAGGTGCTCGAGATCGAGACGACCCCGAACCGCCCCGACCTTCTCTCGGTGTACGGGATCGCGCGCGAGGTGGCCTCCCTCTTCCGCCTGGAGTTGGCCGCACCGCCGGGGACCGACCCACGTCTTGCCGAAGACGAAACGCCCTCGATCGAGATCCGCGACCCGGCAGGCTGTCCGCGCTACCTCGGTCGCGTCTTCCAGGACGTCCCACTCGGCCCGTCGCCGCCCTGGCTGAAGGCGCGCCTTCTGGCGGGCGGGATGCGCCCGATCTCGAACGTCGTGGACGTGACGAACTACGTGATGCTCGCGCTCGGGAACCCGCTCCACGCCTTCGACCTCGAGACGATCCGCGGGGGGATCGTCGTGCGCCGTGCAGGCGCGGGAGAGGCGCTGACGACGCTCGACGGCGTCGCGCGGAAGCTCGACCCGGCCGACCTCGTGATCGCCGACCACGAGCGCGCGATCGCCTTCGCCGGCGTCATGGGCGGCGAGGAGACCGAGGTGCGCGAGAAGACGACCTCGATCCTGCTGGAGGCGGCGAACTTCGAGCCGGTCGGAATCCTGCGGACGTCCGAGCGCCACGGCCTGCGCACCGAGGGGTCGAATCGCTGGGAGAAGGGCGTCGACCCGCATCTCGCGGCGCAGGCCGCCGCGCTCGCGACCGAGCTACTCGTCTCCGTCGCCGGAGCGCGGTGGAGCGGCCACGCGGACGTGCACGGGGAGTTGCCCGAGCGCCCGATCGTCCGCTTCCGCCCGGAACGGGCAAGCGAGCTGATCGGGCTCGAGATCCCGGCCGAGGAGCAGCGCCAGACGCTCGAGCGTCTCGGCTTCGAGCTCGAGGGGGACGTGGTGCGCGTCCCGACCTGGCGCGCACGCGACGTGGGCCGCGAGGTCGACCTCGTAGAGGAGGTCGCCCGGTTTCGGCTGGCCGACGTCCCCTTCACGCTGCCCCGCCGCCGCGAGATGTTCGGCCGTCTCTCGAAGGAGCAACGGCTCCGCCGCGTCCTCGAGGACGTCCTCGTCGGTCTCGGCTTCACCGAGGCGTACACGTCGAGCCTGGTTCCGACCGGTCAGGATGACGGTGCGGTCGCTCTACCGGAGCCGCTCTCGGCAGAGCAGGCGGCGCTGCGTACGACCCTCATCCGCGGCCTGGTCGAGGCGGCGAGCCGGAACATCGACGCCGGGAACGACGAAATCGCGCTCTTCGAGATCGCGCGGGTCTATCTCCGATCCGGGGAGAGCTTGCCCGACGAGCGCTGGCGTCTCGCGGGCGTCACCGAAGGCGGGTTCGCCGGGGCGAAAGGGGCGGTCGAGGCGCTGCACGCGGGCCTCCACCTCGAGCTGCGGATCGCCCGCGCCGACGGCGGCGTGCTCCTGCACCCAGGGAAGGCGGCCGCGCTCGAGGGAGGCTGGCTCGGTGAGCTCCACCCGGCCTTGCTCGCGGGCGGCTGGGGCGCCTGGGAACTCGACCTGGCGGAGCTCTTCGCTCGGGTGCCCGAACGGGTCGCGTACGAGGACGTCGTCTCCTACCCCGCGGTACATCAGGATCTGGCCTTCGTGGTGGACGACGGGCTGCTCGCAGGTGAGCTCGTCGATGTGGTGCGCGAGGTCGCGCCCGAGCTACGGGAGGTGCGCGTCTTCGACGTCTACCGCGGAGACCAGGTGCCTCCTGGCCGCCAGTCGATCGCCCTCCACGTCTCCTTCCAGTCTCCCGAGCGGACGCTCTCGGACGAGGACGCGCGCGAGATCCGCGAGCGAATCGTCGCGACGCTCGCCGAGCGCTTCGGCGCCGAGCTGCGGGCCTAGACTCGGATCCGAAACTAGCCTTTTGGCGCGTTGAAACCGTCCCAAGGGGCAATCTAGGATCCAACCGGGCTACGAGCTGCGACGAGAGGACTTTCCATGAGCGACAACGGCCACGCATCCAACCAATCCGAAGAGAGCTGGGACGACCCCCGTTGGGACGGGATCGAGCGTCCGTACGACGCCGCGACGGTTCGCCGGCTAGCGGGGTCGGTCGCGGTCGAGCACTCGCTCGCGCGCCGGGGGGCCGAGAAGCTCTGGGACCTCATGCACGAGGAGGACTACGTCGCCGCGCTCGGAGCGCTCACCGGCGGCCAGGCCGTCCAGATGGTGCGGGCCGGTCTGAAGGCGATCTACCTCTCCGGCTGGCAGGTGGCGGCCGACGCCAACCTCGCGGGCTCGACGTACCCCGACCAG
>JACCXC010000023.1 GCA_013697275.1 Actinomycetota bacterium
GAGGGGGGGCGGGCGCCGCGCTTCGCGGCAGCGCGACTCGAGCGGGCGACGGGCACCACGCTCTTCTACGCCGGCCTCGAGCTTTTCCCGGGCGACCGCTCGGGACTCCGCTCACTCCCGGCCGACAGTGTCCCCGACCGCGAGGCGTTGGCCGAGGGCCGCCCGCAGACCTTCGAGCTCCGCCCGCCCGGAGAGGAGCGGACGTATCTTGCGGCCGCGCACCCGCTCGAGATCGGCGGCCAAACATTTGGCGCACTCGTGGTGGCGAAGCCGCGCGCCGAGCTTCGCGAGGAGTGGCTGACGCTCGTCGGCCGGCTCGGGCTCGCGTTCCTTGCAGGCCTCGCCGTGGCGGGGGCGCTCGTCTGGTACCTCTCGCGCCGGTTGACAGCGCCCGTCCTGGCCCTCACGCGGGCGACCGACCAGATCGCGCAGGGCCGCTACGACGTCGAGCTGCCGCCCGCGCGAGAGAGGGACGAGATCGGCCGCCTCACCGCGCGCTTTCGGCAGATGACGCAGCGGCTGGCCGCGGCGGAGGAAACCGAGCGGAATTTTTTGATGAGCGTCTCGCACGAGCTCCGCACGCCGCTGACCGCCATCCGCGGACACGCCGACGCGCTGAGCGAAGGGCTCGTGGAGGATGCGGAGGCACGCGAGGCGTCCCTGGACGTCATCCGCTGTGAGAGCGAGCGCCTCACGCGCCTCGTCGGTGACCTGCTCGACCTGGCGAAGCTCGACGCTCATCGCTTCACCTTGTCCCACGACGAGGTCGAGCTTCGCCGTCTCCTGAATCGCGCGTTCCAGGCGCGGAGCGAGGAGGCCAAGCAGCGCGGGATCGTCTACGAGCAGGAGTTCGAGGCCGATCCGATCGTGCATACGGACGGTGACCGCGTCCTGCAGATCATCACCAACCTGCTCGACAACGCGTTCGCCTGGACGCCGGACGGCGGACGGATCGAGCTAGGGCTCGCCGCGGAGAACGGCACGATCGCCGTGTCTGTGGCCGACAGCGGCCCCGGCATTCCGGCTGGAGACCGCGAGCGGGTTTTCCGGCCGTTCTTCTCCGGCAACGGCGCGCAGGGCACTGGGCTCGGCCTCGCGATCGCACGTGAGCTCGCGCACGCGCTGGGCGGAGAACTCGGCCTCGAGTCGCAGGTGGGGCGGGGAACGCGCTTCGAGCTGCGCTTGCCAGCGCGGTAGGCGGAGCGCTAACCGGCGCGCTCTTGGCGATCTTCGATTCGGTAAACCGCGGCGACCGGCCGATCCTCGAGCGCTCGCTCGACCCGGTCGACGACCCGGTCGAGCCGGTCGATGCGGCGCTCGACTCCTTGCCACCCCGCCGCGATCAGATCGACGAGGACGGCCAAGTCTTCGATCCGGGCGCGCCGCTCTGCGTCGAGGTCGAGCTGCAGGCGCTCGAGGCGGCGGATGGTCTGGTTGGCCAGTCCTCTGACCTCGGCCACGTGCCGTCCGACGGGCAGCACCTGCGAGCGCATGCTCTCCTGAACGGCAGCGCCGAGCCGCTCGGGCACGGCGGCTTCGAGCTCCGCCGTTCGCTCCGCGAGAGATTCGAGCGCCTCGCCCGCCCGCTCCACGGCCGTGTTCAGCGCGGCCCGGTCGGCTGGGCCTCGACGAGCCTCGCCGAGGCGCTCTCGAGCGCGCTGCAGAGGCTCGGGGTCCACGGAGGGCGACGCTAGCGTGGCGGCCGGACGGTGAAGACCAGCGAGCTTGACTACGCCCTGCCGCGCGAGCTGATCGCCCAGCGGCCGCTCGAGCGGCGCGATGCGAGCCGGCTCCTCGTCTACGAGCGCACCACGGGTGACGTACGCCACCGCGCCTTCACAGATCTGCCCGAGGAAGTTGAGGGCGCTCTCGTGGTCGTCAACGACACGCGGGTTCTTCCGGCCAGGCTGCGAGAGCCCCGACCGGGCGGCGGCGAGGCAGAGATCCTGCTGCTCGAGCAAGCGGACGACGGCACGTGGGAGGCACTCGCTCGTCCTACGCGGCGGCTTCGTGCGGGGATGCGGCTCGGCCGCGCCGAGCTCCTCGAGCACCGCGGCCAGGGGCGCTGGCGTGTGCGCCTCGAGGGGGCGCCCGCGGGCGAGGCGCCGCTCCCCCCGTACATCACCGAGCCGTTGCTCGACCCCGAGCGTTACCAGACGGTCTACGCCGCGCAGGCCGGCTCGGCAGCGGCGCCGACGGCCGGCCTTCACTTCACGCCCGAGCTCCTCGGCCGGCTCGACATCGAGCGCGTGACCCTTCATGTCGGTCTGGACACTTTTCGGCCGGTCGCCGCTTCCACGCTCGACGAGCACCGGATCCACAGCGAGCGCTACGAGGTCGAGCCGGCCGCTTGGGAGCGCATCCGCGGCGCCGAGCGGGTCGTTGCCGTGGGGACGACGACCGCTCGGGTGCTCGAGTCGCTTGCGCGCGGAGCCTCGCCGGCGGGCCGCACCGACCTTTTCATCACGCCCGGATTCGAGTTCCGGCGTGTCGACGCGCTCCTGACGAACTTCCATCTGCCGCGCTCGACCCTCCTCGCGCTCGTGATGGCCTTCGCGGGCGTCGAGGAGACCAGGCGCCTCTACGGGCTCGCGATCGAGGAGCGCTACCGCTTCTACTCGTTCGGCGATGCGATGCTGATCAGATGACGAGGTCCACGCGCACCCGTGAGAGCCCTCCCCCGGGGGACCCCCCGATTACCGTTTCCCCCGCATCGAGCGTATCGGCGCCGAGCGCACGCGTGGTGCGCGATTCGTGCCGAGAGCGGAACGCGTGAGCGCCGGCTTCGACCTCACCGCGGCCGATGGAGAGGCTCGCGCCGGACTCCTTCGCACCGCGCATGGTGAAATACCCACGCCGGCCTTCATGCCCGTGGGGACGAAGGCGACTGTCAAGGGACTCCACCCGGACCGATTGCGCGCGGCGGGCGCCTCGGTCGTCCTCGCCAACACTTACCACCTCTTCTTCAAGCCCGGCGCGGACACGATCGAGGCGCTCGGCGGACTCCACCGGTTCATGGGCTGGGACGGTCCGATCCTGACCGACTCGGGCGGGTTCCAGGTCTTCTCGCTCCGACACACGATCACGCAGGCCGATGCCGAGGGCGTCACGTTTCGCTCGGTCTATGACGGCGACCTCGCCCGCTTCACCCCCGAGCTCGTGGCCGACGTCCAGCGACGCCTCGGTTCCGACATCGCCATGTGCCTCGACGTCGTGCCGCCGCCCGGCGTCCCGCGCGCCGAGCTCGAGCTCTCGGTCGCGCGCACGAGTGACTGGGCCCGCCGGCAGCTCGCCGCACCGCGGGCCGAGGGCCAGCTCCTCTTCGGCATCTCGCAGGGCGGCGTCGACCCGGAGCTACGGCGCCGCTCGCTTGACGAGATCTCCGAGCTCGACTTCGACGGCAACGCGCTCGGCGGCCTCAGCGTGGGGGAGAGCCGCGAGGCGATGCTCGAGACCGTCGACTGGGCTGCACCTGCGCTCCCGCCCGGCCGGCCTCGCTACTTCATGGGGGTCGGTGACCCTGAGGGGATCCTGGACGTGATCGAGCGAGGCGTCGACCTGTTCGACTGCGTCCTGCCGACGCGGCTCGGCCGGACAGGGACTGCGCTCACGCGGGAAGGGCGCCTCAACCTGAAGAACGCACGCTTCGCGCGGGATCCGAAGCCGCTCGACGAGGAATGCGCGTGCGGAGCGTGCAGCCGCTTCTCGCGTGCCTACCTACGCCACCTCGTGGGCCAGCACGAGCTGCTCGGGCTGATACTTTTGTCCGAGCACAACGTGCGGTTCCTACTCGACTTGACCGCCGGGGCGCGCACCGCGATCGAGCGACACGAGTTCGGCCGCTACAAGGCCGACGTCGTCGAACGGCTCGGGAGCGCGACTGCCGGCCAGGAGGTTCCCAGCTAATGGGCAGCGGATTTCTCTTCGTCCTCATCCTCATGTTCGCGCTGATGTACCTGCTGCTCATCCGGCCGCAGCGCAAGCAGCAGCGCCGCCAGCAGGAGATGCTCGACAATGTGAAGGTCGGCGACGAGGTCATTACCGTCGGCGGGATGTATGGGGACGTAGTCGAGGTGCAGGTCGACCGCGTCTCTCTGGAGATCGCTGAGGACGTCGAGGTTGAGGTCGCCAAGCGGGCGATCGCGAGCGTCGTCCCCGCCGAGGACGCTGCGGCGCGGGAGGTCGAGGAGGCGCAGGCGGAGATGCTCGCCGAGTCCGAGCCGACAGGCGACCCCGAGCCGGTCGCGACCCCGGAGGACGCCGCCCGCCGCTAGGCAGGGCGCAGGGGCCGAATGCGGCGCTATCTCCTCATCCTCCTCGCCGTCGTCGGGGCGCTTGCCGGCGTCGCCGCGCTCTCTCTCTTCCGCTCGCCCACCCTCGGCCTCGACCTCCAGGGCGGGCTCGAGGTCATCCTCCAGGCCGAGGCGCCGAGAGGTCAAGAGGTCGACGAGCCCGGCATGGACCGGTCGATCGAAATCATGCGCAGCCGGATCGACAAGCTCGGCGTCGCCGAGCCCGAGATCCGCCAGCAGGGGACCGACCAGATCATCGTCGAGCTCCCGGGCGTTCACGACGCGGGGCGGGCCGCCGAGATCGTGGGGACGACCGCCCAGCTCGAGTTCTACGACCTCGAAGGGGACGTCGTCCCGCCCTCGCGTGTGGGAGGCGCAGCCGGCGGTCTGGCGATCCAGCCGAACGAGAGCCCGCTTCCGCTCCTGACCCCAGAGGACAAGCTCGAGGGAAGCGAAGAGCCAAACGCGTGGTACCTCTTCGCCAAGAAGGAGAAGGAAAAGCCGCGCGAGCTCCTGGGCGGCCCCGCCGACACGAAGGAGGAGCTGCTCCAGTCGCTCGAGGGTGACCCGCCCGAGGGCGCGCAGTTCTTCGTCGTCCCCAGCGACCGCATCGTTCTTTCGTGCGGCGAGGTGAACACGCGCCTCTGTCCGGGCGGGGGCAACGGTGCCTTCCCCCCGGACGGGAAGACGATCTACTACTACCTCTTCGAGTACCAGCCGACATCGGAAGAAGACCCGGTGCCCGAGCTGACGGGGAAAGACTTGCGGCTCCAGGGCACGCAGCAGGATTTCGACCGCGGCCAGCCGATCGTCACGCTCGAGTTCAACGACTCGGGCGGGGACAAGTTCCACGACATCACGCGTGAGCTGGCGCAGCGAGGCCGCCGAACCGCGATCACGCAGGGCATCCCGACGGACAACGACTCGCGCCAGGCGGCACTGCAGCGCTTCGCCATCGTCCTCGACCGGGAGATCCGTTCGTTTCCGACGATCGACTTCGTCGACAACCCTGACGGGATCGCCGGCGGCCGGGCCCAGATCACCGGCCTGGACGACGTCGGGGAGGCGAAGGACTTGGCCCTCGTGCTGCAGACCGGCGCGCTCCCGTACACCTTCAACCAGCTCGAGCGGACCGACATCTCGGCCACGCTCGGCGAGGACTCCCTGCGCCAAGCCCTCATCGCCGGGATCGGCGGGATTCTGGCCGTCGCGCTCTTCCTGCTCCTCGTCTACCGCTTCCTCGGCGTGGTCGCGATCATCGGGCTCGCGATCTACGGCGCGTTCCTCTACGGAACGATCCTCCTCTTCGGCCAGACGCTCACGTTGCCCGGCTTTGCAGGGCTGATCCTCACGATCGGCGTCGCGGCCGATGCGAACATCGTCATCTTCGAGCGGATCAAGGAGGAGGTGCGCGCGGGGAAATCCGTGCGCGCGGCCATCGGCGCGGGCTACCGCAAAGGCTTCGCAACGATCGTCGACGGCAACGTCGTCACGATGATCACGGCGGCCGTCCTCTTCCTGATCGGGACGGGCGGCGTGCGCGGCTTCGCGCTCATGCTCCTCCTGGGGACGCTCATGTCGATGCTCACCGCCGTCCTCGCGACCCGCGCACTCCTCGGCGTGCTTCAGGCGTTCCGCTGGTTCGACAACCCCGTCTTCATGGGCGCGAGCGGGCAGAAGATCCCTGCCTGGCAGCGGATCGACTTCATCGGCCGCTGGAAGCTCTGGTTCGCGCTCTCCGGAGTCGTCCTCCTCGTGAGCGCAGTCTCGCTGGGCTTGCAGGGCCTGAACCTCGGGATCGACTTCCGCGGCGGGAGCCAGGCGACCTTCGAGACGAACGAGCCGATCCCAGTCGACCGCGTGCGCGAGGAAGCCGCTGCGATCGGGCAGGGCGGCGCCGTCATTCAGGGCCGCGGCGAGGCGAAGGCGGGCGGGTTCACGAACTTCTCCGTGAAGACCGAGTCGCTCGCGCGCGCCGACCAGGATCGACTGCAATCCGGCCTCGAGGACGACCTGAACGCTACGAACTTCGGGTTCAAGAACGTCTCGGCCAGCTTCAGCCAGCAGATCCTGAAGAGCGCCCTGATCGCGATCGTCGTCTCGCTCTTCCTGATCGTCCTCTACGTCTCGTTCCGCTATCAGTTCGCCTACTCGGTCCCCGTCCTCGTGGCGATGGCCCATGACGTCCTGATCGCCGTCGGCGTGTACTCGCTCTCCGGCCGGGAGGTGACCGCGGCGAGCGTCGCGGCGCTCCTCACGATCCTCGGGTACTCGATCTACGACACGATCATCATCTTCGACCGCGTGCGCGAGAACGTGGGGATCATGAAGCGCTCGAGCTTCGCCGCGATCGCCAACCAGTCGCTCTGGGAGACGATCCGCCGCTCGCTCGCCACGACGTTCATTGCGCTCCTGCCGGTCGCGTCGCTCTTCGTCTTCGGCGGGGCGACCCTCAAGGACTTCGCCTTTGCGATCCTGATCGGCGTCGGTTCGGGCGCGTACTCGACCATCTTCATCGCGACGCCGCTCCTCTCGATGCTGAAGGAGCGCGACCCCGAGTACGCGAAGCGAAAGAGCGCGGGCCTTGTGGAGAAGGCCGAGCTCTCGGAGCCCGAGCCCCCGCCGCCTGCCGAGATCGCGCCCGCGCCGGTTCCGGTCGCAGAGGTGGACGAGGAGGCGCTCGTCGGCGACGGGGCTGCCGCCGCCGCGGCCGCGAGGCGCGACGCGCGACGGAAGCGTCGCCGGGCGAGGCCGCATGGACGAGCACGCTGACGGGCCGAGGGGCTCGCTCCGCGAGCTCCTCGAGGAGACCTTGTTCGCCGGCATCGGTGCCGTTGCGCTGACGAAGGATCGCACGGACGAGCTGGTCGACGAGCTCGTTCGCCGCGGGCGGCTCGCCCCGCGCGAGGCCCGCGAGGTGGTCGACGAGGTCTCGGGCCGCTGGCGCGGCGATGCCGCTCGCTTCGGCGAGCGAACCTCCGCCGGGCTCTCGGGCCTCATGCGCGAGCTCGGTCTCGTGACACGCAAGGAGTGGGAGGAGCTCGAGCTCCGGCTCTCGCAGATGGAGCACCGGCTGCGACTCCTCGAGAAGCCGTCTTCCCCGCCGGCACCTGGCGCGTCCGGCCGGCGTGACCGCTCCTAGACTCTCCCCATGAGCACCAGGCCGGCCGTTCGCCAGCTCGGCCGCCTCTCGGAGATCGCCCAGGTCGCCGCGAAGCATGGCTTCGGCTACGTCTTCGACACGCACCGCCTCGACGGCCTCCCGTTTCGCCGCCGCGAGGTGGAGCTCGTGACGGAGGAGGGCTCGTCACGCGGCGTGCGGCTGCGCGCGATGCTCGACGAGCTCGGCCCGACCTTCGTCAAGTTCGGCCAGCTCCTCTCGACGCGCCCCGACGTCGTCCCGCCGGACATCGTCTTCGAGCTCCGCCACCTGCAGGACGCCGTCAGGCCGTTTCCGTACGAGCAGGTCGAGCAGGTGATCGGCGAGGACCTCGGCCTCACCGTCGAGCAGCTCTT
This sequence comes from Actinomycetota bacterium, assembly GCA_013697275.1. Classification (GTDB taxonomy): domain Bacteria; phylum Actinomycetota; class Thermoleophilia; order Gaiellales; family Gaiellaceae; genus JACCXC01. Next base: position 7,809 of record JACCXC010000023.1, read on the forward strand.
CCTCGACTTCGACCGGCAGCCGGTCGCCGCCGCCTCGATCGGCCAGGTGCACCGGGCGACGCTTCCGAACGGGCGCCGCGTCGTCGTCAAGGTGCAGCGCCCGGATGCTCCGAGGCAGATCGAGGCCGACCTCGAGCTCATGTACCAGGCCGCGCGCTTCGCCCGCGACCGGATCAAGGCGCTCGCGTTCATCGACCCGGTCGCGCTCGTCGACGAGTTCGCGTGGACGATCCGCCAGGAGCTCGACTACCGCATGGAGGCGCGGAACGCCGACCAGTTCCACAGGAACTTCGCCGGCCATCCGCGGGTTAAGGTGCCGCGTGTCTACTGGTCGTACTCCCGTGCGCGGGTTCTGACCCTCGAGCGGCTCGAGGGCGTCCAGCTAAAGGACGTCGACCTTGGCTCGTACACGATCGAGGAGCGGCGCCGGCTCGCGACGATCATCGCGGACGCCTGGATGGCGATGATCTTCCGCCACGGGTTCTTCCACGCCGATCCGCACCCCTCGAACGTGATGGTGCTCGAGCGCGCCGGGCAGATCGGGATCGTCGACTTCGGGATGGCCGGGAAGCTGACGGACGAGGACCTCTCGAAGGCGACGCGCCTCTTCATCGACGTCGTGAACGAGAACGTCGAGCGCCTGCCGCGCGACCTGGCCGCCCTCGGGGTGAAGTACGACAAGGCGCGTGAGGAGGAGTTCACGGCCGAGATCCGCGACCTCTTCTATCGCTACTACGGGGCGAGCCTGAAGGAGATCGACCCGATCCAGGTGATCCGGGAGGTCTTCGCGGTCATCTTCCGCATGCGCCTGGAGCTACCGACCCGCTTCGTGATGCTCGACCGGGCGATCGCGACGCTCGGCTCCGTCGGCCTCGAGCTCTACCCGGACTTCAACGTCTTCGAGGTGGCCAAGCCGTACGCGCGCGAGCTCCTGCTCGAGCGCTTCACTCCGCGCCGGTTGGCGCTTCGCGCCCGCCAGCAGGGGACGGACTACGCCCGCATGCTGCTCGACGCGCCGTACCAGATCTCGGACATCCTCGAAGAGGTCCGCGACGGCCAGGTGGAGATCGGCTTTCGCCACGAAGGGCTCGAGGTGCTCTTCGACCGCCTGGACAAGGTCTTCAACCGGCTGACGGTGGCGATCGTCGCCGTGGGAGGTGTCGTCGGCTCGAGCCTGATCGGCCTCTTCGCGGAGGAGGGGCCCATGATCTTCGGGCTCCATTTTCTCTCGGTGATCGGCTTCAGCCTCTCTGCGCTGCTCAGCATCTGGCTCGTCTGGGCCGTCGTCCGCTCGGGACGGCTGTAGACGACCCTGTCGAGCGCTTGGCGCGAAGTTGCGCGAAAGGACACCTCGCCGTGGGCGCGACGGCGAGCTAGCGTCATGGGCATGCCGAATGAGGCCGTCTTGGTGGTCGAGCAGGAGGAGCCGGTGCGCTCGTTCCTCGAGCAGCAGCTGACCGACGACGGCTTCGAAGTCCTCTCGGCCGACGCGGCTCGCAAGGCGTTCGAGCTGGTCGAGCAGGCCCAGCCCGACCTCGTGCTCCTGGACGCGGTGCTGCCCGACGCCTCGGGCTTCGAGGTGTGTTCACGCCTGCGCGAGGGCGAGCCGGGCCGCTCGTGGAACCGCGACGTCCCGGTGATCATGGTCAGCTCGCGAAGCGAGCCCGTCGACCGCCTGCGCGGCTTTGCGCGGGGTTGCGACGACTACGTGGCGATGCCGTTCATGTACGAGGAGCTCCTCGCGCGCATGCGGGCCGTCCTGCGGCGCGCGGGCGGCCCTCGGCGAACGGTCCTCGCGATCGACGATCTGACGATCGACCTTGCGTCGCGAACGGTTCGCGTCGCGGGTGAGCGGGTGCAGCTCTCGGCGAAGGAGTACGAGCTCCTGATCGCGCTCGCGGAGGAGCCGGAGCGCGTCTTCGGGAAGGAGGAGCTCCTGCGCGACGTCTGGGGCTTTCGCTCACTCGGCCGTACGCGCACTCTCGACTCGCACGCGAGCCGCCTTCGCCGCAAGCTGAACTCGAACGACGACCCGCGCTATGTCCTGAACGAGTGGGGCGTCGGCTACCGGCTCGTGGCCGCGGCCGCCTGACTCGTCGGAAGCCTCTGAACCGATGGTCGCGGCGCCGCGTATCCCGTAGCATCGTGGTGGCGATGGATCGCCGACGCATTGCCTGGGGCGTGACGCTCGCGCTGACCGCCGCCGGAGGGCTCGCGGCGCACTTCGTCGCCTACGCGCTCGTGGCGGCCGGGGGAGCAGCCGCGACGCCCGCGCACAGCACGGTCGGTCACACGAGCGGCCATGCCGCGGCCGGAGGCGCGTACTGGCAGCATCTGCGCGTCTGCCTGGCCGTCTGTCTCGCGATCGCCCTGCTCGGGCTGATCGTGGCGAGCCTCGAGCGAGGACGCGCGCGCAGCCGCGTCTCGGTCCCGCTCTGG
>JACCXC010000029.1 GCA_013697275.1 Actinomycetota bacterium
GCCTCATCATCGTCGACAACGTGGTGAGAGGCGGCAGGGTGCTCGATGAGGCGAGCGACGATCCAAGCTCCCAGGGCGTCCGCCGCTTCTTCGAGGGCTTGGCCTCCGACACCCGGGTCAGCGCCACGGTCATCCAGACCGTTGGCAGCAAGGGCTGGGACGGGTTCGCGCTAGCGTTGGTCACATGAAGCTCTACGACTACCCGGCGTCTGCGAACTGCTTCAAGGTCCGCCTCCTGCTCGCGCTCCTCGATCGTCCCTACGAGCGCGTCCCCGTCGACATCTTCGCGGGCGAGTCCTCGACGGCCGCGTATCTGGCGAAGAACCCCGCCGGGCGCACCCCCCTTGTCGAGCTTCCGTCGGGCGAGACGGTCGCGGAGTCGAATGCGATCCTCCTCTACCTGGGCGAGGGGACGCGCTTTGTCCCGGAGGGGCTGGAGGAGCGAGCGCGGGTCTGGGCCTGGCTCTTCTTCGAGCAGAACCTCTTCGAGCCGAACGTGGGGACGGCGCGCTTCTGGCGCCTGACCGGCCGCGATGCGGGCCGGCACGAGGAGTGGGAGTCGCGCCGGCTCGCAGGCATCGGCGCCCTCGAGGCGCTCGAACGCGGCCTCACCGGCCGGGAGTGGCTCGTGGGCGACGCGCCGACCGTGGCCGACATCGCCCTCTACGCCTATGCGCATGTGGCGCACGAGGCGGGGATCGAAATGGCGCCGTACGGCTCGGTCGCAGGCTGGCTCGCGCGGGTTCAGGCCGAGCCCGGCTTCGTGAACGACCTCGTGTCCTATCCGGCCGGCGCCCGTGCGGGCTCGGCCAGCGGCTCTGTCCACGACCGCGCGTCGTAGCTGCGGAAGGCCGGCAGGAGGAGGGCGGTTGCCGCAACGCCGACCACGCAGAGAAGGCCGCCCGAGACGACCGAGGCCTTCAGACCGATAAGGGAGCCCAGGGTGCCCGCCCGGAGGTTTCCGAGCGTCGGGCCCGAGGCGTAGCTCACCTGCTCGATCCCCGCCAGGCGTCCCCGCAGGTGGTCGGGGATCGTCGTGTTCCAGATCGTCGCGCGGAAGGTCCCGCTCACCATGTCGGCACCGCCTGCGAAGGCAAGGCAGGCAAGCGCGAGCCAGAGGTTCGGGGCCAGGCCGAACCCGGTCACGCCCACCCCCCACGCCCCCGCAGCGAGGATGACCGCGAGACCGTGCCGGTGGACGCGCCCCGTCCAGCCGCTCGTCACGGTGGCGAGGAGGGCGCCGGCCGAGGGAGCTGCGTAGAGGAGGCCGAGCACGCCGGGCCCGCCCAGGCGCTCGGCGTAGGCCGGGAAGAGCGCCATCGGCATGGCGAAGAACATCGCCACCATGTCGACGCCGTACGTGCCCAGGAGCTCCTGGCGGCTCTTCGCGTATCGAAGGCCCTCGGCGATCCCGCGCAGGCTCGGACGCTCGGCGTCCGGTGGCGGAGGGACTGCGCGCACGCGCGCGAGCAGCACCAGCGAGGCGACAAACGTGAGGACGTCGAGGCCGTACGTCACGGGCAGCCCGGCCACCGCGATGAGGATGCCGGCGAGCGCAGGGCCCGCAACCGTGGCGATGTTCATGCGAAACGAGTCGAGCGCGCTCGCAGCCGTCAGCTCGTGGCGCTCGACCAGCCGTGGAGTCATCGCGTCGAGGGGTGGACGTTGGAGGCCGTCGATCGCCGCAATCGCCGTCCCGAGCACGAAGAGAGCCCACGCCTGCGGGTCGGGAAGGAGTGCGTTCACGACGAGCAAGCTCGAGCAGACCAGGAAGCCGAGCTCGGTCAACCAGACGAGCCGGCGGCGATCGAACGCATCGGCGAACGCGCCACCGAGGAACGGGATGACGAGGAGCGGCGGCAGCTCTGCAAGCGCGAGGAGGCCGACGAAGAGCGTGGAGCCCGTCAGGTCGTAGACCTGGTAGGGGATCGCGACGAAGGTGAGCATCGAGCCGAGGAGCGACAGCCCTGGCCGGCGAAGAGGAGCCGGAAGTCGCGGTGCCGCCTGAGCGGCCCGACGTCCATCGCAGCCAGGCGGAGAAGGCGGCGCGCTCGCCCGCCGGGCTGGGGTACGGGCGGCGCGGGCGCGAGCTGCTCGGGCTCGCGCGGCTCCCGATCCATGGGCGGAGTATTTCGGACAGCCGGGAAGAGTCCCGCCCGGCGAGCCGTTAGGAGGGGCATGCGCGGCCGCCTCGCCGTCAGCCTCGGCGTGCTCGCGGCCGTCGGGCTCGTCAGCGCCGGGTCGCGAGGCTCGCTCGGGCTCTTCATCGAGCCCTGGGAGGAGGCGTTCGGCGCCTCGCGCGGCGAGGTCTCGCTAATCGCCTCGCTCGGCTTCGTCTTCCTGGGGATCGGCCAGCCCGTCGCCGGGCGGCTGCTCGAGTCCTACGCCCCTCGCCGGGTGCTGCTCGCGGGGCTCGTGCTCGGGGCGATCGGCTACGGCGGAGGCGCGTTCGCCCCGAACCTGCTCACGGCGACCCTGCTGATCGGCGTCGTCGCCGCGTTCGGTTCGGGCCTTGCCTCGCTCTCGGCCGTCTCGTACGTGGCGGGGGAGCTCGTCGAGCGCCGCCAGGGGATCGTGTTCGGGATCATCACCGCCGGGGCCGCGGGCGGCCAGGTGGTCGTCCTGCCGATCGCCACGGCGGCGCTCGGAATCTCGCTTCGCGCCTCCATCCTCTCGGTGGCCGCCGTTCTCGCGGTGATGGCCGTGGTCGTCCTTGTCGCCGTCCCGAACGTGAAGCCGGCCGGCGAGCGCATCGTCGGCGTGGGCGCGGGCCGGCTGCTTCGGGACACTCGCTTCTGGCTCCTCGCCGTCCCCTTCTTCGTCTGCGGCTACACGTCGACGGGGCTCACAGACACGCACCTGATCCCATTCGCCCTGCACCACGGAGTCGCCGAAGGGACGGCCTCGGCCGCGCTCACGACGCTGGCCGCCTTCAACATGGCGGGTGTCCTCATCGCCGGGGCCCTGACCGACTCGGTCGACCGTGGGCGGATGCTCGCGACGATCTACGCGGCTCGCGCGGTCAGCGTCCTGGCCCTTCCCTTCCTCACCTCAGCCGAAGGGATCTTCCTGTTCGCGGTCGCGTTCGGCCTCGCCGACTTCGCATCGGTGCCGCCCACCACCTCGCTCGCCCGCTCGCTCTTCCGGACTGGCGGCTGGGCGCTCGCGCTCGGGCTGATCAGCGGCGCGCACCAGGCCGGCTCCGCGCTTGGGGCTTTCCTCGGCGGCTGGCTCTACGACCAGACCGGCACGTACACCTACTCGTTCACGTCGGCCGCCGCCGCCCTCCTCGTCGCGTCGGCGCTCTCCTTCGCGCTCCGCGAACGGTCGGGCCTGCGCACTCTTCCGGTCGAGGCCTGAAGAGCCCGCAGCCGGGCGGCGGCTAGGGTCGCCGAAAACCTCACGCAGGGAGGATCGCCATGAGCATCGTTGTCCGCTTCAAACCGACATCTCTGACGGCCGCGACCTACGACGAGAGCACGAGAC
>JACCXC010000076.1 GCA_013697275.1 Actinomycetota bacterium
GCGAAGAGCGTCACGTCGTGCCCCGCCTCCACGAGCCCGTCGGCGAGCAGCGACACGACCCACTCGATCCCGCCGTAGCCCGTGGGCGGCACCGGAAACCAGACGGGGCTGAGGATCGCTACCCGCACGGCAGCTTAGGGGGAGAGCTGGTGCCCGACGGCTTCCTCGACGCGGACGCTCCCGGCTTCGAGGACGACATTCCAGCTCCGGTCGAAGGCGTGCACGCCGGTGAGTCTGAGGGCCCCCGCCCACGAAGGCAACTCGGGCGGGGCAACGGTCTCGAGGGTTTGCCGGCGGTGGTCCGGCTGGAGACCGAGGAGCACCTGCGCGAGGAGGATGGGCGCCCCGGCCGCCCAGGCCTGCGGTCGCGTGGCCGTTGGATAGGCGATCGGGAAGGGCGTCTCGGAGCGCGAGAAGCCGGCGAAGACTTCGGGGAGCTGGTGGCCGAAGTGTGAGGCCGCCTCGATCGTACGGCGCACGATCCGCTGCGCCTCCGGCCAGCGGCCCACGCGCGCGAGCCCCAACGCGATCAGGGAGTTGTCGTGCGGCCAGACAGTCCCGTCGTGATAGGCGAGCGGGTTGTAGCGGCCGTCCTCGGTCGACATCGTCCGCACGCCCCAGCCCGACCAGAGCTGCTCGCCCATCAGTCGGTCGACCAGGGCGTCGACGCGCTCGTCCGCAGCGATCCCGCTCCAGAGGAGGTGGCCCATATTCGAGGTGACGGAGTCGACGCGGCGTTTCTCTCCGTCGAGCGCGAGCGCGTAGAAGCCGCCACGCCCCTCGCACCAGTACTCCTCGTCGAAGCGCCCCTTGAGCGCGGTCGCCTCCGCCTCCAGCCGGTCCGCAAGCGGCCGGTCTCGCCACACCTCCCGGGCGAGCTCGGCCATCCTCCGCTTCGCGTCGTAGACATACCCCTGAACCTCGCATGGCGCGATCGCGCCGGTGGCGAGTGTCCCGTCGTGGAAGGCCTGCGAGTCGTGCGAGTCCTTCCACGACTGGTTGTCGAGACCGTGCGACGAGCGCTTCCGATACTCGACGAATCCGTCGCCGTCCACGTCCCCGAACTCGTCGATCCAGTTGAGCGCGCGCATGGCCGGCACGCGCAGGCCGCGCACGAACGCCGCGTCGTCCGTCCAGCGCCAGACTTCCGAGAGGAGGACGAGGAAGAGCGGCGTGGCGTCGATCGTCCCGTAGTAACGACTGAACCAGGTCGAGGCCGCCTTCCCGGTCCGGACCTCGTGGACGATCTTCCCCGGCTCGGCATCGAGCTCCGGGTCGTCCTCGGTCGCCTGGAGCTCGGCGAGCGCCGTGAGCGCGTTCCGGGAGAGCTCCGGGCCGAAGAGGAGCGTCTGGAGGCACGTGATCAGCGTGTCGCGGCCGAACACGGCCATGAACCACGGCATCCCCGCCGCGAAGAGCTCACCGCGCCCGCCCTGGCCGTTGCGCATGCGAAGCGAGGCCAGGTCGGCTACAGAGCGGTCGAAGGCAGCGGCGAGCGGGTTCCAGGTCGCCCGGATCTGCGGGACGCTCATGTGCCAGGAGCTGAGGGAGGCCCGGACGCGCGCGAGCTCCTCGCCGAACTCGCGAGCGGCCTGCTGAGGCTCGGTCCGCGCGCCGTCAGGGGCCGGCGCGACGTCGGCCCGGAGGCGCCAGCGCTCGCCGGGATCGAGCGCGACGCGGAAGCGGACGACCGACTCCTCGACCTCCCCGGGCTCCGAGAAGAAGATCTGGGTCACGCCCACCGCGCCGTCCCGGTCGGCGAGGAGGATCTGCCTGCCTCCGTCCACGGTGGAAAGCGGCACGGGCGGAGGGAACGGAGCGGCGCGCGAGGGGTCGCCGAGCGCGAAGTCGTAGTCCTTCACGGCGAAGATGTCCGCGAAGTCGTTCCCGAGCTCGATCCCCACCTCGACCTCGAGCCTCCGGCGCGCGTGGTTCTGGAGGACGAGGTGCTCCTGCATCAGGTCGCCGATGAAGCGCTCGCGAGCGATCGAGAGCTCGTCCTGCCCGAGGCCCCCGGCGAGCGGGTTACGCAGGTAGAAGGCAGCCGAGAAGTACTCGACCTTGTCCGCCGAGAGAAGGAGCGGCCGTGTGCCGTTGATCGTCAGGATCCAGCGCGAGAGAAAGCGGGTGTCGCGCGCGAAGAGCCCGGTCGTCGGCCCCTCGAGGTCGCCGCGCTCGTCGGAGACGCAGAAGGTCGAGCCTTCGAGGATCGTCAGGGCCACAGCAGGGTCTTAACGCGGATCGCGGACGATCTGGTCCTGGCTCGCCTGCTGCAGCGGCTTCACGACGAGCTCGTCCACGTTCACGTGCTCGGGCCGCGAGAGCGCCCAGAGAATGCAGTCGGCCACGTCCTCGGACGTCATGTAGCGGACGCCCTGGTAGACCGCCTCCTTGCGCTCCTGGTCCCCCTTGAACCGAACGTCCGAGAACTCGGTCTCGCCGACCATGCCGGGGTCGACCGTGGTGACGCGGATCCGCCCGACGAGCTCCTTGCGGAGGACTTGGGTGAGCGCGCGAACAGCGAACTTCGAGCCCACGTACATGCCGCCATACGTGTAGGCCTCGCGACCGGCCCAGGAGCCCAGGTTCACCACATGCCCGCGCCCATCCTCCATGTGCGGCAGCACCAGCCGGGTCACGCGCAGGAGGCCGAGGACGTTCGTCTCCCACATGACGGCGTCGTCGTCGTCGCTCCCCTCGGCGATCGCCGTGCGTCCGAGCGCGAGCCCAGCGTTGTTGACGAGGATGTCGATCCGGCCGAAGTCGCGGACGACGGTCTCGACGAACGCCTGGGAGCTCGCCCCGTCCGTGACGTCGAGCGGGACGCCCACGTGCTCCGTACCGAGCTCCCGGGCGAGCCCGTCCACGCGCCCAACTCGTCGCGCGCCGAGCGCGACGCGAACTCCCGCCCGGGCGAGCGCGATCGCAGTTGCCTTCCCGATTCCGCTGGACGCGCCGGTGACAACCGCCGTCCGCCCGTGCAAATCCAGGTCCGGCACGCGCGCGAGCTTAGCGCTGTCGGGGCGACGCGCGCCGCAGGCGACGCCTCAGATTCGCTTCCCCACCGCCGTGTCCACGAGGTCGGCGAGGTCGCCACCGTGGCGCCCGTGGGCTAGACCGACGAGGTACGAGAGAAGCGGCGCGTTGATCCGCTCGCCGCTCTCATGTGCCGCGACTCGGGCCAACTCCAGGAGGTCGTCGATCTCGGCCTGCGTGAGGACGTAGTCGCCGGCTCCATCGCCGACCACCTCCGCCAGGCGCCTGCTCGCCGCTACAAGCCACTCGTGCATGGAGGGAGCCTAGACTCCCCGGCGCATGAGGATCGGCGTGCCCAGGGAGTCGGCTGCCGGGGAGCGCCGCGTCGCGCTCGTCCCTGACGGCGTCCGGCGGCTTGCGGGCGACCGGGTGGAAGTGCTGGTCGAAGCCGGAGCCGGCTCTTCGGCGGGCTTCCCCGACGAGCTCTACGTGGAGGCCGGGGCGCGGCTCGCCTCGGCGAGCGAGGTGTGGAGCGCCGACCTCGTGGCGAAGGTGCAGCGCCCGAGCGAGGACGAGCTCGCGGGACTCGGATCCGCAACGGTGCTCGTGGGGCTGCTCCAGCCGCTCGTCGACGGCGACCTGGCACGCAGCCTGGCCGGACGCGGCGTCACGAGCTTCTCCATGGACGCGATCCCCCGGATCACGCGGGCGCAGCCGATGGACGCCCTCTCCTCGCAGTCGACCGTCGCGGGCTACAAGGCGGTGCTTTTGGCCGCCGCCGCCTCGGGCAAGTTCTTCCCCATGCTCACTACGGCGGCAGGGACGATCCCGCCGGCCCGCGTGCTCATCCTCGGCGCGGGCGTGGCGGGGCTCCAGGCGATCGCAACGGCCCGGCGGCTCGGCGCGGTGGTCTCGGCCTACGACGTCCGCCCGGTCGTGAAGGAGCAGGTGGAGAGCCTCGGAGCGACCTTCCTCGAGCTGGACGTCGAGGGAGCGGAAGGCGTAGGCGGCTACGCGGTCGCCTTGGCGGAGGACCAGCACGAGCGCGAGCAGGAGCTTCTGGCCCTGCACGTGGGCGAGTCGGACGTCGTCGTGACCACCGCGCTCATCCCTGGCCGCGAGGCTCCGCTCCTCGTGACGAAGGACGCGGTCGGCCGCATGCGACCGGGCTCCGTCGTCGTCGACCTCGCCGCCGAGGCAGGCGGGAACTGCGAAGTAACCGAGCCGGGCCGAACGGTGCAGCGCGGCGGCGTCACCGTGATCGGCGAGCTGAACCTGCCGAGCTCGATGCCGTTCCACGCGAGCCAGATGTACTCGCGAAACGTGCTCGCCTTCCTCGGCCTGCTCGTGCGCGAAGGCGATCTCGTCCTCGACTTCGACGACGAGATCGTCCGGGAAACGTGCGTAACGCACGAGGGCAACGTCCTCAAGGAGCCCGTCGCAGCGTGAACGCGGAGCTGATCTTCAGCCTGACGATCTTCGCACTCGCGGTCTTCCTCGGCTTCGAGCTGATCGCGCGCGTGCCGACGCTCCTGCACACGCCGCTCATGTCGGGGACGAACGCGATTCACGGCATCGTCCTCGTCGGCGCGATGCTCGTCGCGGGCACCGCGGACTCGACGCTCGAGCAGGTGCTCGCGTTCGTCGCGATCGTCTTCGGGACGGTCAACGTCGTCGGCGGCTTCCTCGTCACCGACCGGATGCTCGACATGTTCCGCCGCCGGCCCGACCGTCCCGACCGCGCCGAATGACGCTCCCGCTCGCGCTCTCCCAGAACACCGTCAACCTCGTCTACGCGGCGGCGGCGATCCTCCTCATCCTCGGGATCAAGCGGCTGAGCTCTCCCGCGACCGCGCGCTCGGGGAACCTGGTCGCGGCGGCCGGGATGGCGCTCGCCGTCGGGATCACGCTCTTCTCGCCCGGGCTCGACCGCTACTGGTTGATCGTCGCGGGAATCGCGGTCGGCTCCGTCATCGGGATCGTCTCCGCGCGCATGGTTCGAATGACGGCCATGCCGCAGATGGTCGCGCTCTTCAACGGAGTCGGCGGAGGGGCAGCCGCCCTCATCGCCGCGGCGGAGTTCCACCGGCTCGCACCGGGGCCGGGGGGACTGGCGGGCGACATCCTCGCCGGGATCATGTTCTCGGCCCTGATCGGCTCGATCAGCTTCTCGGGGAGCCTCGTCGCCTTCGCCAAGCTCCAGGAGCTCCTACCGGGCCGCCCCCTCACCTTCCCGGCGCAGCAGGTCTTCAACGGCCTCCTGTTCGCGGCCACGCTCGCGGCGGCGGTCGCAGCGGCGGCGGCTGAGAAGCAGGTCTGGATGGTGGCGCTCCTTTCGGGGGCGCTCATCTTCGGCGTCATGCTCGTTCTCCCGATCGGCGGCGCGGACATGCCGGTCGTGATCTCGTTCCTGAACGCCTTCACCGGGCTCGCCGCCGCCTCCACCGGCTTCGTCCTCGACAACGTCGCTCTCATCATCGGCGGCACGCTCGTCGGGGCCTCGGGCACGCTCCTCACCGTCCTCATGGGCCGCGCGATGAACCGCTCGCTCGCGAACGTCCTCTTCGGCGCATTCGGCGCGGCCCCGTCGGGAGGCGGCTCACCCGGGGCGGCGACGAGCGACGGGCAGATGGTCCGCGAGATCACGGCGGACGACGCAGCGGTCATGCTCGCCTACGCGAGCCAGGTGATGGTCGTGCCGGGCTACGGGCTCGCGGTCGCGCAGGCCCAGCACGCGACGCGCGAGCTCGCCGACCTGCTGGAAGGACGAGGGGTGCGCGTGAAGTACGCGATCCATCCGGTGGCGGGCCGGATGCCTGGGCACATGAACGTCCTCCTCGCCGAGGCGAGCGTGCCCTACCCGCAGCTCCTGGACATGGAGGACGCGAATCCCGAGCTAGGCCGGACGGACGTAGCCCTCGTCGTCGGCGCAAACGACGTGACGAATCCCGCGGCCCGCTCGAACCCCGAGAGCCCGCTCTACGGCATGCCGATCCTCGACGTGGACAGCGCGGCCAACGTGATCGTCCTCAAGCGAGGCATGAGCCCGGGCTTCGCGGGGATCGACAACGAGCTCTACTCGAACCCGAAGACGGCGATGCTCTTCGGCGACGCGAAGGCGTCGGTCGAGCGCCTCGTCGCCGGCGTCAAGGCGGTGTGAGTCCGGCGGCGCCGTAGCAGCGCCGCCGGACTCGGATCCGTCAGATGGTTCAGGCTCTCCTGCCGCGTCCGGCGAAGGCCCGATAGGCGATGAGCACGAGGATCGCGCCGATGATGGCCGCGAGCCAGGTGCTGAGGTCGAAGAACTCGTCGATGGGGTCGCCGAAGCCCAGGGCCTTGGCGATCAGGCCGCCGAGGAGCGCCCCGACGATCCCGAGGATGATCGTCACGATCATTCCACCCGGGTCATCGCCGGGCAGGATGGCCTTCGCGATCACGCCAGCAACGAGCCCTAGCAGGATCCATCCGATGATTCCCATGTCCCTCCAGTCGGAGATTGGTACCGCGAGAGAGAGGATTCCCCACTCGGGGCCCGGCTACACGCGCCCCCGCGCAGCCGTCGGCGCCACGGCCGGAACGGCGCTGAGCGGGAGCACCTCGTCGGCCTGCTCGATCACGAGTGGGTCGTGCGTGGCGCAGATCACGGTCGCGCCCGTCTCGTGGGCGAGGCGCGAGAAGAGGACGCTGACGGCGAGCGCGTTCGCCTGGTCGAGCCGCGAGGTCGGCTCGTCCGCGAGAAGGAGCGCGGGCCGAGTGACGAGCGCGCGCGCGACGGCGACGCGCTCGCGCTCGCCGGCCGAGAGGGTCGCGACCCGCTGTGCCTCACGACCCTCGAGCCCGACCGTCGCGAGCGCCTCGACCGCGTCCCCTCCGCGGCCGCGCAGGTCGAGCGCGAGCTCGACGTTCTCGCGCGCGGAGAGGAAGGGCACGAGCCCCGGCTCCTGGCCGACGAGGCCGACGAGCTCCCGCCGCACGGCCGCTCTCTCGGCCCGGTCGAGGGCGGAGACGAAGGTGTCGCCGAGGACGACGGCGCCCTCGTCCGGCACGTCGATTCCGGCGAGGAGGTGGAGGAGCGTCGTCTTCCCGGACCCCGAGGGGCCGGTGACCGCGTAGAGGCGGCCCGGCTCGAAGACGGCCGAGACGCTGTCCAGGACGAGCCGCGCCAGAGCACCTTCGCCGTAGCGCTTGGAGACCCGGTCGACGCGGGCCTCGAGCCGCGCACGACTCGCGCCCGCGGGCGCCACGGCCGGCGTCTCGATCGTCGCCACTTCGGGCGCAGCCGTTTCGGGCCCGGTCGGGGAGACGACGATCCCGGCGCCTGCAAGGTGAGCCTCCGCCCGCGCCCCGATCCCGGCGCGGCGCAGGAGCTCCTCCGAGAGCCGGAGCCAGCCGCCTTTCCCGACGACGATCGACTCCTCGTCCTCCGCGCGCGCCACTTCCCCGCTCAGTCGACCGTCACGGACCCGGACGATCCGGTCGGCGATCGAAGCCGACTGCGGGTCGTGGCTCACCATCACGGCCGTCGCCCCCGCGTCGCGCACGAGCTCCCCGATCAGCGCGTAGACGCCCGCCGCATTCTCGGCATCGAGCTCGCCGGTCGGCTCGTCAGCGAGGAAGAGCCGGGGGCGGTGCGCGAGCGCCGCGGCCACCGCGACCCGCTGCTGCTCGCCGCCCGAGAGCTCGGAGGGATGGGCTCCGGCGCGATCCGCGAGGCCGACGCGCTCGAGGAGCTCGTCCG
>JACCXC010000098.1 GCA_013697275.1 Actinomycetota bacterium
GTCTCGGGCTGGCTCTCGGCCGCGATCGGCCTCGTCGCGCTCGCGCTCCTTCTCCAGCGGTGGGTACGAGCCCCCGAGCCGGCTGTCGTGGCCCTCGCGGCCCTCGCGGGAGTGCTTCTACACGAGGCCTAGCCGACGGCCGCGCGCTGGTCGGCGACCCAGTCGGCGACGCGGCCACGCGCGCACTCGATGATCGTCTCTTGGACATCGGGCGGCTCGGCGCGCGCGACGTGCACGACGAGCTCGTCGAACTCCGGGCTCTCGACGTACTCGATCGTCACCTCTGTCAGGTGGGGAAGGGCCTCGGCCTTGAACGCCTCGAACGCGTCGACCTCGAAGTAGTCGTCGGCGAGCGCGCGGTAGCGTTCGAGCTTCTCCGCGTACGGAAGCTCGGAGTCGCCGACCTCGAAGAAGTCGCGCGTCGACTGGTTCACGTGCATCTGCCGGCCGCGGACGCAGCAGAAGAGGCACCAGGCCGCGAGCGATGAGATCGCCCAGGGGAAGTAGTACTGAAGGCTCGCGAGCGAGAGGTCGGGGGACGCGTTCGCGTAGTCGATCGGCCGGGCCTCGCCGTCCTTCACGATCACCTCGCACGAGTTCAGCTCCCAGCGAAAGAACGCGTTCACGAGCCGGCTGATCGTGACGACCTCGCGGTTGAGGTCGGGGGCGAGAAAGTCTTCCTCGGGCGCGTAGCGGTCGTACCACTCGCGGCTCGGGTCGAAGCGCATCACGGTCGTCTGGGGTCCGATCGAGAGGCTGCGCGTGAAGACGTCGTAATCGTCCACCGCCGCCTGCAGGTGCATGAGCCGCTCGCCTGACGCGTCGTAGCTCGCGTGGAGCTCCCCTGCGTTGGTGATCTTGGTCACCCCGACCCAGGCGCCTCCGTTGAACGGCTTCATGAAGAGCGGATAGCCGACCTGCGCGGCGACCTCGTCGAGGTCGAAGTCAGGGTAGTAGCGCTCGGCGAAGGTGGCCCAGCGCGGGTTCTCGGGCGGCAGCTTGTGTGGGATGAGCCAGGTCTCGGGGACCTTGAGTCCGAGCCGCATCATCGCGCAGTAGGCCGAGTGCTTCTCCATCGCCTGGAACGTGAAGGGGTTGTTCAGGAGGTACACGTCGTCCATGAGCGCGATCTTCTTCAGCCACTCACGCGGGACGACATACCACCATGCGAGCCGGACGATCACGAGCCCGTAGGCCGGCCGGGCCCGCAGGTCGAACGGCTCGTTGACGATCCGCTCCGTCGGAAACTCGTGGGTCTCGCCGCCGTGGCGGATCGGGCCGAGGCGGCCGAGGATCGCCTCGAAGGCCGTCGGCCAGCTCTCTTCGACTGCGAGGAGAAGCCCGATGAGATGCCGGCGCGCCATCGCCGGGTCGGGATTGTACGCCGGGCCGCCGCGGCTGGGAACGCCGCAGCCTCGGCCGTCGTTAGCATCGGTGGAGGAAACGGAAGGAGAGGCATGGAGAAGGCGACGTTCGCGGCGGGCTGCTTCTGGGGTGTCGAGGCGGCGTTCCGCCAGCTCGATGGGGTCAAGGGCACGCGTGTCGGCTACATCGGCGGGCAGACCGAGAGCCCGACCTACAAGGAAGTCTGCAGCGACCGCACGGGTCACGCCGAAGCCGTCGAGATCGCCTATGACCCGGAGCGCGTCTCGTACGACGAGCTCCTCGAGATCTTCTGGGCGAACCACAACCCGACCACGCGGAACCGGCAGGGCTTTGACATCGGCTCGCAGTACCGCTCGGCCATCTTCACCCACTCGCCCGAGCAGGCCGAGGCCGCCCGCTCGTCCATCGAGCGCCTGGGGGGCGAGAATCGCTGGCGCAACCCGATCGTGACCCAGGTCGTCGAGGCGCCCGAGTTCTACGAAGCCGAGGACTACCACCAGCAGTACCTCGAGAAGCGCGGCCGCTCGTCCTGCACCGTCGAGCTCGCCGCGTCGTAGCGCTCAGGAGCGGGCGAGAAGGCGGGCGCCGAGCCGGCGGGCCAGGCACTCGCCGCCCCAGCGCATGACCACGTTGTGGCTCCAGACGAAGACGGGCCGCCCGACGGGCGCGACCGCGTTCATCCAGGGCCTCCTCGTTCGCACGACCCATTCGTAGGTGACCGCGGTCGCCTCGTCCTCGTAGAACCGCCAGCGCCCGAAGCCCTGGAGCTCACCGCTCGCTTCGCCCTCGAGAACATGTAGGCGCTCGATGCGCGTCGTGCGCATGTCGAAGCCGACGGTGTAGGGGAGACGGCTGCGCCAGCGGTGGCGGTAGACGCTGCCGAGGCCGTCGTCGTCGCCGTGCTCGAGCTCCTGTACCGCCTCGACACCGCGCCACCACTCGGGCCAGCGCTCTACCTCGGAAACGGCCTGCCACACCTCCTCCCGCGGGGCGTCGAGCACCCACGTCGTCAGGAACCGGTAGGCGGGCCTCACGACCCCGAGTGCGGCTGGACGCGCCCGCCCGGCTCGACCGGGTCGGTCACGCGGGCGCACCGACCGACGAGCGCGATCTCGCCTTCGGCCTCACCGACCCGGGCGCGGATCTCCGCCCCCTCGTCCACGATCGCTCGTTCGACGCGCCCGCTCGATCGGATCACGGCATCGTGCAGGACGACGGAGTCTCGAACCTCCGCGCCTTCCTCGACGCAGACGCCGGGTGCGAGCACGGAGTGGACGACCGTCCCGTGGATCTCGCACCCCGGCGAGACGAGGCTCTCCTCGACGGCCCCGGTCGCCGAGATGCGGGCCGGCGGGTGCGTGACGGCCCACGTGAGGATCGGCCAGTCGGGGTCGCCCAAGTCGAGCGGCGGGTCGGGACCGAGGAACTCCATGTGTCCCTCCCAGTAGCTCTCGACCGTCCCCACGTCGCGCCAGTGACCCTCGAGGCGATGCTCGCGAACGTCGCCCTCCCGCACGAGCTGCGGAAGGTACTCGTCGCCCAGGTCCTCGAGGCCTGAGTCGTCGTCGCCGTCCGCCAGCTCCTCCAACCCGGCGAGAAGGCCCTCTGCCCCGAAGAGGAAGACCTCTGTCGCCACGATGTCCCCCTCGGGCTCCTCGGGCTTGTAGTCGTACCGCTCGACCTTCCCGTCAGTGCCGACCTGGACGACGCCGAAGCGCCCCGCCTCCTCCTGCGGGACGCGGGTGGTCACGAGGGTCGCGTCGGCATCGCGCTCGACGTGCTCGGCGATCACCCGGGCGAGGTCGAGCGTGTACACGTGGTCCGCGGACATGACGAGCAGGAGGTCGGGGTCGAAAGACCGGATGTCGGCCTTGCTCCGGAAGATCGCGTCGGCGTTCCCTTCGTACCAGCCGCTCTCGCTTCGCCCGATATGCGGGTGGAGCACCCGCATGCCGCCGTGGGTTCGGTCGAGGTCCCATGGCCGACCGTTGGCGAGATGCTCGGTGAGAGAGTGCGGTTCGTACTGCTGGATCACCCAGACATCCGAGACGCCGCTGTTTCGGAGGTTCGAGAGCGTGAAGTCGATCAGGCGGTAGACACCGGCGAACGGCATGGCCGGCTTGGCCCGCTCCTCGGTCAGAACGTCGAGCCGCCCGCCCTCACCGCCCGCGAGGACGAGCGCGAGCACCCTCGGGCGCCTCAGCTCCACCCGAGCTCCTCGAGCCGGTCTTCGTCGATCCCGAAGTGGTGGGCTACCTCGTGGAGCACCGTGATCCGGATCTCGTCTTCGAGCAAGGTCGGATCCTCCCCGAACTCCTCTTCGAGCGGCCGCTGGTAGATCGCGATCTTGTCGGGGAGCGAGCCGGCATACGACGAGTCGCGCTCGACGAGAGGGACGCCGAGATAGAGCCCAAGAAGGTCGGGGTCCTCGGGATTCTCGTCCTCGACGACGACCTCCACGTTCGACATGGCCTTGCGGAGATCGGGCGGGATCGAGTCGAGTGCCCGGCGCACGTGGTCGTCGAAGGCCATGTCAGTAGGAGGGCCGCAGCGGTTCGGGCCTGCCGGCCTGGAAGACCTTGATGGTCAGGAGGCCGAAGGCAAAGCCGCCGATGTGGGCGAAGTACGCGATTCCGCCGCCTGCCTCGGGATGCGTGAACGAGTAACCGCCCTCGACGAGCTGGAAGACGAACCAGAGCCCGAGGTAGATGAGCGCAGGGATCGGGATGAAGAAGATGGGCGCGATCCAGGTGAGGACTCTGCCGCCGGGGTGAAGGAGCAGGTAGGCGCCGAGGATCGCGGCGATCGCGCCGCTCGCCCCCAGGTTCGGAATGGCACCCTCCTCAGGCGAGCCGTAGCCGAGCGTGACGAACGTCTGGAGCGCAGTCGCGGCAAGCCCTCCGAGGGCGTAGAAGGCGACGAAGCGCACGCGGCCGAGCGCGTCTTCGACGTTGTTCCCGAAAATCCAGAGGAAGAGCATGTTCCCGAGCAGGTGCGACCAGTCGCCGTGCATGAACATCGAGCTCCAGATGTTCGCCGTCCAGTCCCACCCGATCTGGTCGCATGACTCCTCCACCTCGCACGGCTGGTAGGCGCCTTCGTCGACCGAGGCGAGGAAGCCCCGCCCCTGGCCGGCGTCTTGGTAGAGGACGAACGCCAGGACGTTCGCGAGGATCAGCGCGACCGTGAGAATGGGAAAGCGCCGGGTGGGGACGTTGTCCTTGATCGGGAGCACGGCTCCCCCGTCCTTACCGAATCACGAGCGCCATAAGCGCCTTCTGCGCGTGTAGGCGGTTCTCCGCCTGGTCCCACGCCGCCGAGCGCTCGCCGTGGAGGACGTCCTCGGTGACCTCCTCGTCGTAGTGGGCTGGCAGGCAGTGCATGACGACCGCGCGCTCGGAGGCCATCGACAGGGTGTGGCCGTCGAGCCGGAACGCCTGGAGGTCGCGGATCCGCTGCTCGCGCTCCTCGTCCTGCCCCATGCTCGTCCAGACGTCCGTGTAGAGGACGTCCGCGTCGGTGGCCGCGACCTCCGGGTCATGGAGGAGCTCCACCGAGCCTCCGGACTCCTCGGCCGCGGCGCGGGCCCAGCCAACCACCTCCTCTTCCGCCTCGTAGCCTTCGGGCGTCGCCGCGACGAAGGTGGCGCCGAGCTTGGCGCACGCGACCATGAGCGAGTGGCAGACGTTGTTCCCGTCGCCCAGGTAGGCGACCCGCACGCCCTCGAGCTGGCCGAAACGCTCGCGGATCGTCATCACGTCGGCAAGCGCCTGGCAGGGGTGGAAATCGTCCGTGAGGCCGTTGATGACCGGGATGTCCGCGTGCTGGGCGAGCTCGTCCACGTCCGACTGGTGGAAGGTGCGGATCATGATCCCGTCCAGGTAGCGGGAGAGGACGCTCGCCGTATCTCGAATCGTCTCGCCGCGGCCGAGCTGGAGATCGTTGGCGGAGAGGTAAAGGGCGGTTCCTCCGAGGTGCGAGATGCCGACCTCGAAGGAGACACGCGTACGCGTCGACGGCTTGGTGAAGATCATGCCGAGCGTCCGGCCCTCGAGCAGGCGATCCTCGACCCGCTGCTTGTACCTGGCCTTCAACCGGTCTGCGAGGTCGAGCACGGTGACGAGGTCGGCGGCTTCCCAGTCGTTCACGCGCAGGAAGTGGCGGCCCTTCAGCTGTGCGGAAACCACGGGCTCATCCTACGGAGCCGAAGCTGGGACGATGGTCGTCCCGGCCTCGGCGTCCCCGAGGGCGTCCGCGCTCGTGATCGTCGCCTTGCCTCCCGTCGCGAGCACGAACTGAAAGGCGGCCTCGACCTTCGGGCGCATGCTTCCGGCCGGAAGCCCGTCCAGGATCGCCTCGTCGCGTCCGGGCCGAAGCTCGGGGATCGGCTCCCCCTCGCCGCGCTCGAAGTCGCGGAGCACAGCGGGAACCTGGGTCAGGATCAGAAGGTGTTCCGCACCGAGCCCGGCGGCGAGCACAGCCGAGGCGAGGTCCTTGTCGATGACCGCGTCGACGCCGTCCACCCGGCCGTCCCGCCGAACGACCGGGATCCCGCCGCCCCCGGCCGCCACGACGATCGAACCCCCCTGGAGCAGGCTGCGGACGCTCTCGAGCTCCAGGATCTCCAGCGGCTTCGGGGAGGGGACGACTCGCCGCCAGCCGCGGCCCGCATCCTCGGTCAGCGTCCAGCCGCGCTCATGTTCGAGCTCCCGTGCTTTGGCCTCGTCGTAGAAGGGTCCGACCGGCTTCGTCGGGTTCTCGAAGGCGGGGTCGTCGGCATCCACCACGACGCGCGTGAGGAGGACGACCGCCTCGCGCCCGGCCACCGGGGGAAGCTCGGCGGCGATCAGGGCTCCGATCTCGGCCTGCGTCTGCGCGACGGCCAGGTAGAGCGGGAGGGGCGGCGCCTCGGCCGCTCCGAGCTCTTGGCGCAGGAGCTCGTTCCCGACCTGCGGCCCGTTTCCGTGCGTCAGCACGAGCTCGCCCTCCCGCAGGAGCGGCGCGATCTTTCGGAAGGTCGAGGCCAGGTTCGCGCGCTGCTCGGCGGCAGTCCCGCGCTCGCCCTTCTTGAGGAGCGCATTCCCGCCGAGCGCGACGACGGTCAGGCCCATGCGCTCGAGCGGTTTCTCCGCAACCCCGTCAACCGCGACCGCGCCTGAATCCTCACGGACTCGCACCCGATCGGGCACAGATGGTGCAGCCCACGTGCAGAAGTTCGCCGTACGCTGTCCGCATGGGGGCGAGGGGCCAAAGGCCCCTGGGGGTCCTGCATCACGCGCGAGGCTCGGCTCACCGGCTCTCACGTTCCGGAGCCGAGCGGGGGTTCCTGCCGTCGGCGCCTCGGCTCAGGCGAGGATCTCTGCCGGCTCGGTGATGCCGCGGGCCCGCAGGATGTCCTCGAGCGTCGGCTCCCCCTGCTCCTCGAGGCGGTACGTGACTCGCAGCGCCGGCTTGTCGAGCTCGATCACCCGCCGCAGGTCGATCGGCGTTCCGATCAGGACGAGGTCGGCGTCCGAGCGCGCGATCGTTTCGCGAAGCTCCTCGACCTGGCGGTCCCCGTACCCAACGGCCGGGAGCAGATCGCGCACGTGGGGATAGCGCTCGAACGTCTCCTTGATCGAGCCGACCGCGAAGGGCCGCGGGTCGACGAGCTCGGCGGCGCCGTAGGCTCGCGCCGCGAGCACGGCGGCGCCGTAGGCCATGTCCCCGTGGGTTAGTGTCGGCCCGTCCTCGATCGCGAGCACGCGCTTGCCGCGGATCTGCTCCGGATCGCCTTCGACCTCGAACGGCGAGGCGGCCCGCACGACCTCGGCGCGCGGGTTCAGCTCCTCGATCGAGGCGAGAACAGCCTCGACGCCCTCGGGTGGCGCGCTATCCACCTTGTTGATCACGCAGACGTCGGCCATCCGCAGGTTGGTCTCGCCCGGGTGGTAGCGGCGCTCGTGTCCCGCGCGATGCGGGTCGACGATCACGATGTGCACGTCCGGGGCGATGAACGGCGTGTCGTTGTTGCCGCCGTCCCAGAGGATCACGTCGGCCTCTTCCTCGGCCCGCCGGAGAACCGCCTCGTAGTCGATCCCCGCAAACACGAGGTTCCCCTCGGCGAGGTGAGGCTCGTACTCCTCGCGCTCCTCGATCGTGCAGTCGGCCGCGTCGAGGTCCTCGTAGCGCTCGAACCGCTGCACGGCCTGGCGCACGAGGTCTCCATAGGGCATGGGGTGGCGCAGAACGGCCACGCGCAGGCCGGAGTCGCGCAGGACGCGCGCGACGTGGCGGGTGGTCTGGCTCTTCCCCGACCCCGTGCGTACGGCGCACACCGCGACGACCGGCTTGTTGGAGCGGAGCTCGGTCGAGCGGGGCCCGAGGAGCCGGTAGTCAGCCCCTGCGGCGAGCGCGACCGACCCGAGGTGCATGACGTGCTCGTGCGAAACGTCCGAGTAGGCAAAGACGACCTCGTCGATTCCCTCGCTCGCGACGAGCTCGGCCAGCTCGTCCTCGGGGATGATGGCGATGCCGCCCTCGTGGTTCGGCCCCGAGAGCTCGGGTGGGTAGACGCGGCCCTCGATGTCCGGGATCTGCGTCGCGGTGAAGGCGACGACCTGGACGTTCGGGTCGTTCCGAAAGACGACGTTGAAGTTGTGGAAATCGCGGCCGGCCGCGCCGGCAATGACGATCCGTCTCATGCTCGCAGGGGCTCCCTCGTTCGCTCGACGATGGCTTCGAGCTGGAGCCCGGAGCCCGTGACTTCGCGCAAGAGCTCGTCCGCGTCCAGCCGCTGGCCCTCGCTCCAGAGCTCGCGAAGGACCGAGCCGGCCTCGCGGCGTGCGAACCAGGCCGACCCGAACTCGTTGCGCAGGAAGAGCCGCATCTGCGCCTCGAAGGCCCAGGAGCGCAGGTAGTCGGCGGCGTAGAAGCCCGGGTCGACGTCCGACAGGTAGTCCGCGCCCGAGGGCGCGACCTTCGTCGCGTCCGTGAGGAGCTCCACGTAGCGGGTGCGAAGCTCCACCGGGTTGGCCGCTTCGTGCAGCTCCAGCTCGTAGAGAAGCTTGGCCGCGTAACGCCGGACGAGGTAGAGGCGCACCGTGGCCGCCTCCGCGGCGAAATCGTCGGGCCGGCCGAAATCGAGCCGGCGGGAGAGCCACGCGGGATCGTCCACGAGCAGCTCGAGGAGTGCCGCCCAGCCCTCGGTGACGGCGTTGTCCCCAAGCCGGCGGGCCTCCATCGAGAGGTCGGCCGACGTGTGGGCGTAGTGCTCCGTGTGCCCGGCCTCGTGGAAGAGGGCGTGCCAGTCGTCGGGCCCGCCCATCGGCTGGATGACGAGCATGACCCGCCCGGGAACCTCGATCGGAGAGCAGAAGGCGCGCGGGGACTTGTTCGGCCGCGCCTCGACGTCGAGGTGGACGTTCGGCTGCGCCGCCAGGTCGATCCCGAGATCCCCCAGCGTCCCGGACAGGGCCGGGAGCATCCCCGCGGCGGGAAAGCCGGCGTCCCACTCGGTCGCACGCAGGAGACGGAGGACGTCCGGGCGGCGCGCTTCCTCCAGGGAGATCCCCAGGCGGCGCCGGAAGAGCGTGTCCGCCGAGCTGACGTAGGCGTCCTCGGTCACGTCGAGGAGTCGTTCGCACTCGGGGCCGAGCCGCGCCAGGGGCGCGCCGAGCCGCTCGTAGAGCTCGCGGTAGCTTGCCGCACCGAGCGCCTCGACACCTTCGCGCACCCGGTCGAACGCGCGGAGGTGAATCGGGTTCAGATGCTCCTCGACCGCCTCGGCGCGGGCCTGCTCGAGCCGCTCTCGCCGGTCACGGTCAGGCTCGTTGGCGATCGCCGGCCTGACCATGCGGAAGGCGACGCGCTCGCCGTCCACGTCGAGCGAGAGCGACGCCTCGAGCCCGGCGGCCTCCTCTTGCTCGTCGCGGGTCAGCGCGCCGAAGAGGCCGTCGCAGGAAAAGCGCCAGAGCTCGCAGCTCGCGCTTCCGTCGCTAGCCGCAGCCTCGAGCGTCCTGCACGCGTCTACCGTCGTCAGATCTGAGAAGCGTTCGTAGATCTGTGCGATCTCGAGCTCGTCCTTATGCCCCGCGAAGTGAAGGTAGAGCTCCTCGTCGAGCGCGGCGAGGAACCGGTCGGCTTCGTCCCGGTACGCGTCAACGGTGCCGCTCCCGACCGGGGCCGTCGCCATCGGCCGCGTACCATACCCAGCCGTGCTGCGGGAGATTGAGGTGCGCACCGAGCGCAAGACGCAGGTTCTCGAGGTGACCGCCGAGGTGCGCGCGGCCCTCGGCGACGCCGTGGAGGGCGCTGCCGCCCTCGTCTACGTCCCGCACACGACGGCAGGCTTGATCGTGCAGGAGCATGCGGACCCGGCCGTGGGACGCGACTTCGAGCGCGGGCTCGAGCGCGTGGTCGGGGACGAGTGGGGGTGGGAGCACGTCGAGGAAGGCGAGGAGAACGCCCCCTCGCACATCCGCGCGGCCCTGACGGCGACCTC
This sequence comes from Actinomycetota bacterium, assembly GCA_013697275.1. GTDB lineage: Bacteria > Actinomycetota > Thermoleophilia > Gaiellales > Gaiellaceae > JACCXC01. The sequence goes on from JACCXC010000098.1 coordinate 9,869, forward strand.
CGTGGTGATCCCGTTGCGCGACGGGCAGCTCGCCCTGGGCACCTGGCAGGGGATCTTCTTCTGCGAGTTCGACGGCCCGCGCACGCGCAAGGTGCTCGTCTCCACGCTCCTTTAGCCGAGCGTGATCAGCGCGACGCCTGCGAACGCCGCCCCGACGCCCGCCGCCTGCACCGCGGTCATCCGCTCGTGCAGGACGAGTCGGGCGAGCGCGACGGTCACGACCGGGTAGAGCGAGGTGAGCACGGCCACGACCCCCACGGCGCCTTTCGTCGTGGCGACGGCGAGGAGCACGTTTCCGGCCAGGTCGAGCACGCCGACGACCGGAAGGGTGAGCGCGCTTCGGCCGAACATGCGAAGCGACGGCCGCCGGATCGCGACCGCCAGTCCGATCAGCGTGAGTGAGCCGCAGCGCAGGACGAGCGTGGCCCAGTAGGGATCCTCCTCGCTCGCGCGGTCGATCGCGACGAAGAAGAGCCCGATGAAGACGGCCGCCAGGATGCCGAGGCCCGCTCCGGTCGCGAGCCGTGCGCCCGCCCCGCCGGCCTGCTGCGAGCGCGAGACGAGCACGATGCCGCCGAGCGCGACAGCGATTCCCGCGTACTGGAGCCTGGTCGCGCTCTCGCCTGTCGCAGCACCCACGACCACCGGAATGGCTGCGGCTGTCGCCGCGAGCGGGGCGACGACGCTCATGAGGCCGACCGCGAGCCCCTGGTAGAGCGCGGCAAGGCCGACCGTCCCGACCACGGAGGCGAGGAGCGCGAAGGGGGCGAAGCCCGCATCCGGCGGGCCGTCGCCGCGAAGGGCGACCAGGAGGGCGATCCCGATGAGGCCGGTCCCCTGAGAAACGACCATGACGGTCAGAAGTGCGTAGCGCCTGCTCGCGAGCCCGCCGAAGAAATCGGCGACGCCGAAGGAGGCGCTCGAAAGCAGCGAGAGGACGATCGCGGCCACGGCGGGCAATCGTAGGGGCGAGGCTTGCCTCGCCCGCACAGCTTCGGGCGACCCCGGGCCGGGCAAGCCCGGCCCCTACACTGGGCAGGTGCCTGTTCCGGTTGCGAAAGGAGACGAGCTCGAGCTCAAGGTCGATTCGCTCGCGTATGGCGGCGCCGGCGTCGCGCGCCTGAACGGCTTCGTCGTCTTCGTGAAGCGCGGCCTACCAGGCGACACCGTCCGCGCCGAGGTGACGAAGGTCAAGAAGAGCCACGCCGAGGCGATGACACTCGAGGTCGTCGACCCGGGCGCGCCGCGCGTCGAGGCTCCGTGCCAGCACTACCCAACCTGCGGCGGCTGTCGCTTCCAGGATCTTGCGTACGAGGCGCAGCTCGTGGCCAAAGCGGGGCAGGTGAAAGACGCGCTGGCGCGGATCGGAGGTCTGCCCGACCTCGAGCTGGAGCCGGCCGTCCCCGCGGAGTCGATCTTCCATTACCGCAACAAGCTCGAGTACTCGTTCAGCGACACGCCGGTCGGGCCCGGCCTCGGCTTTCACAAGGCGGGTCGCTGGGACGAGCTGATCGACGTCGACCGCTGTTGGTTGACGACCGACCTCGGAAACGCGATCCGAAACTCCGTGCGCACGTGGGCGCGCGAGCACCGCTTGCCCGCCTACAGCCAGGAGACGCAGGAGGGCTACCTGCGCCATCTTGTCGTCCGCGAGGGCCGGAACACCGGGCAGGCGCTCGTCACCCTCGTCACGGCCCCGGGCGAGCTCCGCGGCGAGGAGAGCTTTGTCGAGACCCTGCGCGAGTTCCCGGAGGTGCGCTCGATTCACTGGGCGGTCAACGACCGCCCGGCCGAGGTGACCAACCTCCCGACGCGAGTGCTCTGGGGCGAGCCATGGATCGAGGAGGAGATCCTCGGCCTGCGCTACCGGATCCGGCCCAACGCGTTCATGCAGACGAACACGGCCATGTGCGAGGTGCTCTACGCGTTGGCGGCGGAGTACGCCGGCCTGACCGGCGAGGAGACCGTGTACGACCTCTACTGCGGGACGGGGACGATCGGCCTCACGCTCGCGCGGGACGCCCTCACCGTCTGGGGCGTCGAGGCGTCCGAGGAGTCCGTCGCCTGCGCGCTCGAGAACGCCCAGCTGAACGGCCTCTCGAACGCCGCGTTCTTCGCCGGAGACGTCGCTTCCTCGGTCGAGGAACTTCGCGAGCGGGCGGGCCCGCCCGACGTCGTGGTCGTCGACCCGCCCCGCGCAGGCCTGACGAACAAGGCTGTCCGCCGAATCGGCGAGCTGGCCGCCCCGCGGCTCGTCTACGTCTCGTGCAACCCGACGACCCTCGCGGGGAACGCGAAGGAATTCGTCCGCGAATGGGGCTATCGGGTCGAGCGCGTGCGACCGGTCGACATGTTCCCGCACACGCCGCACATCGAGAGCGTGGCGCTCTTCACGCGCGACGTCGCCTGATCGACCGCCAGAGCCTGTCGCCGTTCACGAGGAGAAAGGCCAGTGAGAGGAGCGGGAGCGCCGCGACGCCTGCCTCGTCGAGCGCAATCGCGAGGGCCAGGGTGGCCCCGAACGAGAGCGTCATCGCCATCCAGGTGGCGTTCGGGCGCAAACCGAAACGCACCGCGGCGCCGAGGAAGAGCGCGAAGAAGAGGATGTCGGGCAGACCGAGCTGGGCGGACGCGTCCTCGCCCGAGATCGGCATCGCCACGCTGAGCGCGTCGAAGACCTCCGGCTGCTCCTCGGTGATCGTCTTCGTGGGGCCGCGCGCGACCGAGATGAGGTCGACGGGAACGATCAGGGCGGCGATCAGCGCCACCCACCAGGCCGCCTCGAAGAAGGTCAGGAACCACCAGCCGACTGCAGTTGCGGCGGCGAGCTTCGTCAGGTTCGCCGCGATGTCGAACCCCGCGAGCGAGCAGACGACCGCGAGCACGACGAGCCCGGCGGCCGCCAGCCCGAGCCACAGGGGCCTCACGCGGGCACGCCAGGGAAGCGCAAGCCAGACGAGCGAGAACATGAGCGGAATGACGAGGAAGGCGAGGAAGGCGACGTCGCCCCACTCGAAGAAATTCGGGAACCGCTCGTGGGTCGCCGCGTAAAGGCCGAGGGCGAGACCTGCCGCTAGTAGGGCGGCAGCTCGGACCACCAGGGCCCGATCGCCTTGAAGCTCTCCCAGAAGGCCCGTTTGGTTGCCTGGTCGTCGAGCGCCGCGTCCACGTCTGGGCAGACCAGGGCCTCCGCCGTCGGGGTGAAGCGCTGGATCTCCCCCGGCCGCTCCTCCACCTCGCTCGCCAGGGGGAACTGGAGGGCGTTCAGGCACGCAAGCGCATCTTGCCCGAGGACGACGACGAGCTTCGGCTGCACGATGTGGAGCTCGCGAGCGAGCCAGGCGTGCGTCTCCTCCTCGGGCTCCTCTTCGTACTTCAAACAGTTCGTCCCGTAGATCGACGTCGGGTCGACGCGCAGGCGCTGGAGGGACTTCAGGATCGCCTGGCCCGCGCGGCCGAAGAAGGCGACGCCCTCGTGGATCTCGGAGGCCTGAGGGTGGTGCTTCAGGAGGAAAAGGTCGGCGAGGGGGTGCCCCGAGCCGAGGACGGGGGCGCGCTCGGCCCCGGCGGCTTCGGCGATCTCGTGCCCGAGATCGTTCATCTCGGCGATCGCCTTCCGCAGGTACCGCTCGGAGATGTCGTTGGTTTGCGCGGGCAAGGGGCGGCTCGAAGGGTTAGTTCGCGGTCCTCGGCGCGGGTTCCTACCGGGAAGCTGCTGCGCGCGTCCGAGAGCGGCGGTCGCGCGCCTGCGCCATCCACTTGAGGCTCTGCAGGTAGACGAGCGACTTGGGCCGCCGGAGGATCTCTGCCGTGCGCATGCCGATCAGAAACTCCTCGGGGGTCTCGAAGGCCCTGATCCGCACGCCGCCCGTACCGATCGCCTGGAGAACGTGGGCGTCCGAGCCGGCGCCCATCGTCAGGTTGTACTTGCGCGCGAACCGGAGAGCGTCCTCGTTGTAGCCCTCCAGCAGGAGCTTGGCGTTGTAGACCTCGAAGACGTCGAGATCGCCGAGGTGGGCGTGCAGGGTGCGCGAGTCGGGAATCGAGTGCAGCCGGTCGAAGGGATGGGGGAGGTAGACGACGCCGTCCTGCTCGCGGATCGCGGCGATCGTGTCCGCCATCGACATGCCCCGCGGGATCTCCTCGCGCAGGAAGAGGCCGATCACCTCCCCGGCGGTCGTCTTCACCTCCTCGCCCGGGATGACGCGGATCGTACGCCCACGTGCGAGCTCGAGCGCCTCGCGCGCGCCCGCGAACGTGTTGTGGTCGGTGATCGCGACGGCGCCGAGCCCGAGGGTCTCCGCCCGGTCGAGGAGCGCGGCAACTGGGACCGAGCAGTCGTGCGAGTGCTCCGTGTGCATGTGAAGGTCGCAGGTGATGAAGGGACGCTCGGCGAGGGGGTCGGCCGCCGGCGGTCGCCGCCTGCGCGCGACGACGGGCCGGTAGACGTCCCGCTCGAGGATCTCCGCGAGCGCCTCGAACGTCTCGCCGGCGACGCCCGCGCGCGCCTCGGCTGACTGCGCCGCCCTGAGCCCCTCGTCTTCGGCCAGGCGCGCGAGCGCCGCAGCGACCAGCTC
>JACCXC010000120.1 GCA_013697275.1 Actinomycetota bacterium
AGCGAGCTCCTCCACCTCGCGGCGTCCGACCGGATCCTCGCCCGCCCAGGTGCCGATCTTGTCCACCTCCGACGCCAGTTCGAGGATGTCGTCGCCGGAGCGCAGCATGGCGAGGATCGTAAGGAAGGGATCGCCCGGAGCCCGTGTTGGCTCGACACACTCCGGTCGGTGATCGGACACACGGCGCGCAACACGCGTGCGTCCGACCGGGCTACGCTGGACCGCGAGGGGGACTCTAGAGGGGGTCCCCGGGGGTTACCGGTAGAGCCGAGGCTTTCGCGGCGCCCCCTGGTACCATTCCGCCCGCCCGCCGCGCTTCCAGGGCGGCTTCGCTTATGCCGAACATCAAGCAGCAAGAACGGCGGGTACGAAGCGCGGCCCGACAGCGGGTTGAGAACGTCCGCTGGCGCTCGACTGCGCGGACGCTCTTCAAGCGGCTCGAGCAAGCGGTCGCCGATGGGGAGGAAGGCCGGATCGGCGACGAGCATCGAGAGCTCGTCCGTTGGCTTGACCGCGCCTCCGCACGCGGTGCCATCCACCCGCACAAGGCCTCGCGCAAGAAGGCGCAGGCAGCGCGTCTCCTCTCCGACCGGACCGGCTAGGCGCGCGCGGCGGGCTCGCCGCTTGCCGTCAGGTCGACGAGCGCCCGCTCCAGCTCGAGCTCAGCCGCGAGCCTGCTCGCCCCTTTCAGCGCCGCGTCGAGCGCCGCCAACCGGACGACAGCCTCGTCCAGCTCGTCGGAGCTGTAGCTCTTGGCATGACCCAGGGCCTTGCGCGCCGGGTAGTCCTTGACGCGAAGCCGCTTGGCGATTTCCGGAGCTGTCAGTCCCTCTCCGGCTAACGCCTGCGCGGCCCGTACCCGGCTGACGTAGCCGGCGAGTGCGGCTGCGATCGCGAACGGCTCCTTGGTTCGTCGCTCCAAGAGGGTCTCGCAGGCCGAGAGCACGGCCACCCGGTCGCGAGCCCCCCAGGCATCGGTGAGCGCCCAGACGAAGGTCTCGCTGGTCGGCGCAGCGAGCTCCTCCACCTCGCGGCGTCCGACCGGATCCTCGCCCGCCCAGGTGCCGATCTTGTCCACCTCCGACGCCAGTTCGAGGATGTCGTCGCCGACCACCTCGACGAGAGCGCGCGCCGCGTCGGCGTCGGCGCGAATGCCGAGCCGCTCGAACTCGCCGCGTACCCAGACGGAAGGATCGCGCGGCTTCGGCACGTCGAAGCGGAGGATCTGCCCTGCCCGCTCGACAGCGCCCACAAGCGCCTCGGACTTGAGGGCGCCCTCCGCGACGAGCGCGAGGACGCTCCCAGCCGCTGGGTCAGCGAGGTAGGCAGCGACGGCCTCGGCGTCCTTCGCCCGCCAGCGCTCCACGCCTTCCACCACCACGAGCCGCTCGCCGCCGTCGCCGAAGAGGCCCAGCGCATTGCAGGCAGCGACCGCCTCCGCTCCCGTGGTTCCTGCAGCGTCGACGAGCTCGACGGACTCCGACGCGAACCGCCCCCGCAGCCGCGCTAGCGCCCGCCGGATCTTCGGCCGGTCAGAGCCGAGGAGCAGGTAACCCGCACTCAGAGGCTCGCTGGCCACGCCGCGAGAATAGTCAGCGCCCCGACCGGACGGCGAGGCGGCGGCCGTCGGACTCGACGCCCACGCTGCCGTCCTCGTCTGTTCGAAAGATCGAAACGCCCGGGAAGGCACGCAGCTCGGCCAGCGTCGACGGCGTCGGATGTCCGTAGTCGTTTCGGGATCCCACGGAGACAATCGCGAGCGCGGGCCGGAGCAAGGCGAGGAGCTCGCCAAGCCCAGCGTCGGCCGAGCCGTGGTGGCCGACCTTGAGGATCTCGACCGGCGGCGGTCGAAGCGGCAGGGTCACGTTCGACTCGGCGTCGGCAGGCAGAAGCGCGTCGACGTCGCCGTACGACGCGAGGATGACCGTCGCGTAATCGTTCGGGTCCGCAGCGCGGCTTCCGGCGTCAGGCGGCCAGAGCACGCGCAAGGTGAGCCCGCCGAGTCGGTAGCGCTGACCGGCCCGTACGACAGCGATCCGAGCGCCACGCCGGCGCGCCTCGGCGACGGCTGGCCGGCCGAATGGGTTCTCGTGAGCGAGGGCGGGATCCAAGACCATCCCCACCGGCAAGGACTCGACGATGTCCTTCGCTCCGCCGATGTTGTCGCGGGAGGGGTGGGTCATGACGAGAAGCTCGAGACGTCGCACTCCGAGCGCTCGAAGCCGGCCGGCCACATTCGCCTCAGGCGGACCCTGGTCGACCAGCACCGCGCCTTCCGGGACCTCGATGAGCGTCGCGTCGCCCTGACCCACGTCGAGGAAGGTGATGCGAAGCCCGGTCGGTGCGGCGAGGGCCTCGCCACGGACGAAGGTATGCCACGCCGCCCCCGCGGCGAGCGCAAGGGCCGCGGTGCACGCAAACGCCTTCCGGCGCGGCCGCGCGAGCCGAAGCGTCAGGGCAAAGACGGCAAAGGCGACGCACACGCCGACGACGAGGCGGAGCGACGCAATCTGGGCATACGGAAGGCCGCCCACGAGCCGAGCGCACCATGCGAGATATGCCGCGAGCCATCCGTTCATCCAGCCGAGCGCGGCCGCTGCCCCCGGAGCCACCAGGGCAAGAGGCGCCGCGACGAGCGCGAGCCCGAGGAGCGGCGCGACAACGGGCGCCGCGAGCGCGTTGGCCGCGATCGAGAAGACGGGCACGGCGCCGAAGTGGAGCCAGAGGATCGGGGCCGTGATCACGCCGCACACCACCGAAACGACGACCACGTCTGCGAGACGTCGCGGAACCGGATAGCCCTCGAGTCGCCGCTCCAGCCAAGGGACGAGCACGAAGATCGCGCCAACAGCCGCGAAGGAGAGCTGGAAGCCCGGCTCGAGTGCACTATACGGGTTCGCTGCGAGCAGAACGGCGGCGCCGACGAGCAGGAAGTACCAGCGGTCGGCGGCCCGCGCGGAGAGCCATGCAAGCGAAGCGAGCGAGCCTGCAAGGCCCGCCCGGACCACCGAGGGCTGCCACCCGACGGCGAGGACGTAGCCGAAGACCGAAGCGAGCGCGGCGAAGTGCGCGACCCAGCGCGGAAGCCCCAGCGCCCAAGCCGCCACAAGCGTCCCAAAGATGACGTAGGCGACGTTCTGGCCGGAGACCGCGAGCAGGTGGTAGAGCCCGGAGGCGCGGAAGTCGTCTTGGAGGGTCGCATCGAGGCCTTCGTCTGCGCCCAAGACAACGGCGGCGACGACCGCTCGGCGCTCACCTTCCGCGCCGAGGGCGATGGAGCGGGCGATCGAACGCCGCAGATTGTCCGCGACCCCCTGCAAGCCGCCGCGGCGGCCGATCTCGCGGTACCAGCCTGCGCGCAGGACTACATGCACGCCCTGCCGACGCAGGTAGGTCGCCTCGTCGAACGAGCGGTTCGGCTCAGCTGGACGAGGACGCCGCACGGTCGCGACCAGCTCCAGGATGGCGCCCTGTGGGGGCGCGCGGCCCGGCGGGAGCTCGAGTCGCGCCGGCTCGTCGACCTGCAGGCGGCCGAGGCGGCGCACCCGGACTGGGACCCGGATGCTGAACTCACTCCGCCGCGCCGGGCCCGTCACCTCGGCGATGACCGCGTCTGCTTCGCCGATCCGACCGGCCAGGACGCTCCCGTCTAGCGCGGCGAGGCGCGCTCCTCCCCACCAGAGGCCGGCGAGGAGGAGCGCCGCCGTGAGGACAGCCGTTCTCCGCGTGCCGGCGAGGAGCGCGCCGAGGGCGAAGGTGCCGGCCAGAATCGCGAGCGCGCTCCCGCTCTCTCGAACCACGAGCGACCCCGCCAGCCCGACGCAGAGCGCCGCCGCAAGGAGGTGGGGAGCCGGAGGAGCAGTGACCCGGCTCACAGGTCGACGAGCTCGCGCAGTTGCTCGAGGCGCGCCGGCCCGATTCCCGGCACCGCATCGAGCTCGTCGATCGAGGCAAACGCACCTTTCTTCGCGCGGTAGTCGAAGATCCTCTGCGCGGTGACCGGACCCACTCCCGGCAGGGTGTCGAGGTCTTCGACGGTGGCCGAGTTCAGATGGACGCGACCCGCGGGAGCGCTCACAGAGCCTGCGCTGGGCCCGGCCGCCACCGCCGACCCTTTGGCCGCGTGTGCTGGCACGACGACCTGCTGGCCGTCGGCCACCGGGGCGGCAAGGTTGAGGAGCTGAAGCCCCGCTTTCGGCGTCGCGCCGCCGGCACGGCGAATCGCGTCGTCCACCCGGCTCCCGTCTCTCAGGCGGTAAAGGCCCGGCCGCACGACGGCACCTACGACGTGGACGACCAAGCTCCGCTCAGGCGCGGATTCGGCCTCGAGGGAAACCGAACCGCTGGCCGCGGGGTCGACCGGACGCGG
>JACCXC010000160.1 GCA_013697275.1 Actinomycetota bacterium
CGCCAATGTGCGTGATCCAGACCAACGCGACCTGAACGGCTAGATCTACCTCCGCTATGACGCCGAACGCGGCGAGAAGCACCGGCGTGACGTACGTGTGGGCCGCGTTGTAGGTCGCGGTCCCGACGCGAGGACTCGCGGCGAAGCCAAGAAGTGAAACGTCGGGCGCAAGCGCGAGCACGAGGAGCAACCACCACGGATAGTCGGCGTAGAAGTAGACGGAAACCGCCGCCACTACCACAGCAACGCCCTCGGCTCTGAGTAGGTGATGTGGGAGACGGTCGAGCAACGCGCAGACAGACTAGACGCGCCGCGATTTCGCCAAACCCTCCTACTACTAGGAAGCGCGGTCGAGCACGTCGGTGTAGAGGGCATCAAAGCGCCCTACCAGCGCTTGCCAGGAAAAGGCGCCACGAATCTGCTGCCTGGCATGGTCGGCCCGTTCCTTCCTGGCGGCATCATCGTTGACCGTTTCGACGAGCGCGTCGGCAAGGGCATCGACGTCGTCCGGCTCGACGAGCCAGCCGTTCGGATTCCCGGCAACGGTGTTGACGAAGGAGAGGGGTCCACCGGTGCAGGTCGTGATCACCGGCAGACCACACGACATCGCCTCGAGGAACACCTGGCCGAAGGGCTCGTCGACCGAAGGGCCGACGAAGACGTCGGCACACGACATCCCCAGCGGAAGCTCCTCGTGCCCGCGCCAACCGCTGAAGAAGACACCATCCACGGCCAGCTCCCTCGCGACCGTGTACGGGTGCTCGCCCTCCCATTCCCCCGGCGATCCGCCCCAGATCAAGAGCGGCACCGGGGTCTCGAAGCGTGGCCGCGCCCGAGCGTAGGCTCGCACGAGGAGCGGGACGCGCTTGAAGCCGAGGTAGCGCCCAACGAATAGGAGAAGCGGAAGCGGCTCGCCGTCGCGACACGTGAACGCATCCAAAGCCTCCACCGGGTAGCGGATGCTCCCGAGGAGTCCCGACTCGTCCCAGCCCTGGGGATCGTCGACGAGCCAGTGGCGCAGGAGTTTGAGACGCTCGTCGCGCGTGAGCGCCGAGCGGTCGAAGATATCCGTATCGACGCCGTTTGGAATCACTTCGATCAGGTCGTCGGGGACGCCCAGGAGACGCACGGCCTCGGACGCGTCGTGGGGCGAAATGCAGATGATGCGCCGGCTGTGCTGGGCAGACGCTTCGAGGCGGGAGGCCCATCCCTTTCCGTAGCGGTATCGGCTCAGATTCGTCCGCCGCAGCAGCTCGCGTTCCGTTTCAGGCAGTCGGCGGTCGGGCGGCACCTCACTTGACTCGACGGCGGCCGCAAGCCGGTCGAGACTCGTGTCCAGCGCGGCAGCCACAGCGTCGAGGCGCCCGATGCGATCGAGCATCTTCAGGTCGGTGCCGTGCAGATGGGTGACGAGCGGGCGCTCGGGCCAAAGCCGAGCGGCGGCCTCGTGCATCGGCGTCAGGTGATGGAGGTGAATGACGTCGACGTGGGCGAAGCCTGCGGGCTCGAACACGCCCTCCCACGCCGACACCTGAGCCTTCGCCTGCTCCGGGCCCAGAGCGGCAAAGACAGGATCCGGCGCTCCCTCCCGATCCTCGAAGGAGCCGTGGAATGGAACCGGCCCCACGAGCTGATCCTCACCGCGCCCGAAGCGCTCAAGAGCGGGCGTGTAGTCCGCTACCTCGACGTGGAGTCCCTCGAAGAAGGTGGCAGCGTGCGTCTGCTCCCCGAGCGAGCCGAGCGAGCCTGAGGCAAGCACGACCTCCCAGCCGGACTCCACGAGCGCGCGAGAGAGATAACGGGCAACCTGCGCCGAACCGCCGCGCGGGTAGAACATCAGGCCCATTCCCAGTCGTCTGCGTTGCCCGTTCAGTCGCGGAACCTCCTACTAGTGCCCAGCCTTGCCGCGACAGGTAGTCGCAAAGCTCACGAAGCAGGGAAGGATCCCCCGACGCGAAACACGCATCGACCCGCCCCCCGATGGGACCAGCGCCTCTGCCAGAGGCAAGGGCGACGATATGCGGCTCCTGGAGAGCGGCCCGTAGACGACTTGTCTACTTGCCGCGCGAGGCCTTCTTCGGTCGCTTGGGCTTTGCTGGCGCCTTCTCGGTCTGGGCCAGCGACTTTGGACGCTTCTTCCCGGCCACGTCGGGCTCCTTTCCGGCTGTCCTGCTGCGAGGCGCACCCTAGCGAGTTAGCCTCGGCTTGAGCGCCGTCGCCACTTCGGCCGACGCCGCCCGATCCGCCGTCGATCAAGACGCTCTGCGCAGTGGCCTACCGCTTCGCCTATCCCAGAAGCCAGCACCGCAGCCGAGCTCTACTCCTGCAAATTTGCGGGTCGGCTCGAGGGGCCCCAACGGGGCAAGCGCTCGCCACA
>JACCXC010000166.1 GCA_013697275.1 Actinomycetota bacterium
CGTGGCGACGACGTTCGTCGACTCCTTGCCCTGCTCAGGCGTCTCGAAGAGACCGAGCGAGCTGAAGACGCCGTTGCCAGCCTCGATCAGGTAGTAGCCCGCGAACCAGGACAGCTTCTCCAGCTTCGGAACGAGGGTCTCGTTGGCCTTGCCGGTCAGCTCGGCCGTGCGATTCTGATCCACACCTTCGTAGCGGCGAATGATCGCATGCATGTGATGCTCCTTCTTCTCCGTTCAGGCAGAAAACCCGATTGAGCTCCCTGATGCGCTCAGGCCTGATGTGACAACTCGAAGAGGAAGTGCAGAGCCTCTGCGGCTTTACTGCCAGGACGAACGCGCCTAGTCAGTGTAGCCGCGATCCTGTTTCGTCAAACCCTGTGGGGTGCCAAAACTCCCGTCCGTGGCGGAAATGCCCTGCTTTGCGTGCGGAACTGAGTTTACGCACCCGACGCGCATGGTTGAGCGAAAAAGCGGAGGGGGAGGGATTTGAACCCTCGATCCGCCTAACGACGGATAACGGTTTTCGAGACTGTCATGAATATGCTGATTTGCAGGTATTCTTGGGCTCGTGCGCCAGTTCGTGCGCCAGTCAGCAGCCGTTGATTGCACGGAGCTTGCTGACCGGAGCGCTGCACTCGTATGAAGGGGTCCGCGGTTCGAATCCGCGCGTCGGCTCTCCAGGAAGCCCCGCTCAGGCGGGGTTCTTGCTTTCCGCACAGGCAACGGGTTGGGCGTGCGTCAAGCGTTGCGTCAATACGATGGGCCGGGCGGCGAGCGATCGCGATTTTGCGACCGCGCTCGAGGCCCAGGCGGCGTCGCTGACGAACCCCTCATCCAGGACGTGACCGGCGTCGGATCGGCCCGCCGACGGGTGTGGTCACCTTCCTATTGAGCGACATCGAGGGCAGCACCCAGCCGCTGGAGGCCATCGCGCGGCGCCCGGCGCGGCGCTCGCCCGTCACCACGAGCTTGTCCGTGGGACGATCGAGCTGCTGGGCGAATGCCAGCCGGCGGCAGGCCACCGCCGAATCGGGCCTGGCGCGGGTTGGGTTGGTGAGCGGCATCCGCGTGACGTGGCTTAGATAGTGGCCGTGGTGGACAAGTAGAGCTAAAGTTCCCGACAAGGTTCCGCGAGGAGGAGACCATGGCGGAGGAGACTGCGCCGGCAAGAGAGACGACGCGCGCAAGACGGGGCGGACACGGCGGCGAGGAGGAGGCCGGGGCGACGTCGGCCCTCAAGAGCGAACGCGGCACAACGGCGATCAACGACCTCGTGGTCACGAAGGTGGCGGCAATTGCCGCGCGTGAGACGCGCGGCGTGCACGACCTGGGCGGCGGTGCAGCTCGCGCGTTCGGAGCCGTCACGGAGCGCGTCGGGGTCGGGATGTCCGACGAGCGCTCCCGTGGAGTCTCGGTGGAGGTCGGCGAGCGCGAGGCGGCGGTCGATCTCACGCTCGTGATCGAGTACGGCGAGTCCATCCCGCAGGTGACGGAAGCCGTTCGGGAGAACGTGATCAAGCGGATCGAGGGCATCACGGGACTCTCGGTCGCCGAGGTCAACATCGTCGTCAACGACCTCCACTTCCCGGGCGACGACACGCCCGAGGAGTCCCGCGTCAACTAGAGGACGGGTCGGATGTCGGCGCGGACGCGCGCTTCCCAGCCGCCGCGGCCAGCGTCGGCTGCGCCGTCGGAGCGAGCACAACTCGCGCGCCTCGCTCTGGACGCTGCGCTTGGCGTGGCCGGGGTTGTCTCCTCGCACGCCGGGCCCCAGGGAACGTGGGTGACGGCAGATCGTGAGGAGCGGCTTCCGGGCGTGCTGGCGACAGCGCTCGCCGGGGGCGGGTACGGCGTCGAACTCCATCTCGTAACCGAGGTCGTCCCGCTTCTCCCGCTCGCCGATCGCGTTCGCTCGCGTGTCGAGCGGGCCGCCGCGTCGGCCGGCCTCGCCGACGTGCTCGGGCCGGTGGACATCACAATCGAAGACGTCGTGACGCCGAACGAAGTGAGCAAGAGGTGATCCTCCTGCTCCGGGCCGTCGCTCGCTTCGTCGTGCTGGTGCTGCTCGTCGCGCTGGCGCTCGTGGGCCTCACGGCTGCGGTCTTCTCGATCCAGGGCGGCGACAGCCCACTGAGCCTGCCCGGCCTCGCCGAGCACACGCGCCTGCCCGAGGTCGAAGAGACCGTCGGCGACTATCTCGACCAGCTCGAGGCCGACGGCCCGCTGGCGAAGATCTCGGCCCTAGCTGGAGTCGGTGCCGTGCTGGCCGGGGTGCTGCTCCTCCTCGGCGTTCTCGCGCCTCGGCGTAAGCGGCTCGTCATCTTCGACAATGGTGAGGCAGGGAGGCTCGGAGCCCGCCGGCGTACGCTCGCCGGAGTGGCCGAGGCGCTCGCGGAGCAGGCTCGCGGCGTCACCCAGGCGAGGGCGCGCGTGCGCCCCCGAGGCCGCCTGCGGATCGCGCGGCTTCGGGTGACGGTCTCGCACGGGCGGAACTACCAGGACCGCGAGGTCGAGGAGCGTGTCCTGAGTGCCATCTCGCCGCTCGTCGACTCGTCCGGGCTTACGCCGCGAGTAGAGGCGAGGGTGGGCAAGCGGGGAGCGAGGGTCGAGTGATGGTCCGCCAGCGCCTTCGCGGCCGGCGTTCGCCGCTCGTCTTCTTCGGGCTGCTTCTGCTCGTGCCCGTCGCGCTCGCGCTCATCTGGTACGGAGCGATGCTCGTGGCGCTCGCGTTCAAAGCGCCGCCCGAGACGGTGAACGCGATCAGCGGCTACCGCGACGCCTACGACTTCCTGGCGGACATCGAGGCCGGCGACGTGACTGGCAGAGCTCGTCTGATCGCGAGCCTGGCGGGGCTGGCGGCCTTCGTGGTCTTGGGTCTCCTCGCCTGGAAGCAGGTCCCGCGGCCGTACCTCGCTCGCGGCGACCTCACGCTCGCCGAGAACGATCGCGGCACGTCGACGGTGGAACCACGCGCGATCGAGCGGGCTGCCGAGGTCGCAGCCTGCGCGCATCCATCTGTCAGCGACGCGACCGGTCGGTACGGCGAGGACGGCATCGATCTCGACATCGACGTCAAGCGGGCAGGCGACGTGCTGGGTACCTTGCGCGAGGTTCAACGTCGCGTCGGCGAGGCTCTTCGACGGCATGACCTGCCCGACGTGCCGGTCAGCGTGACGCTCACCGGTCTCGAAAGACAGCGACGAAGGGAGCTCGAATGACACCCACCCAGTTCGCAGCGATTCTCGGATTCGCCTTCGTGGCCGTCTGGATCGCATTCGGCTTCGGCTCAGCGGTCCTCTGCCTCGTCGGCGCAGCCGGCTTCTATGCGGCGGCCCTCTTCCTGCGCGGCGACCTTGACCTGGCCGACATCCAGAGCCGTCTCGGCGGCCGCGGAGGCAGAGTCGGACGACCGTACACGCAGCGGGGAGGTGGTGCTTGATCGTTGAGCGGCTCGTGTGCTTGCCCGGAGCACATCTTCCGGGTCTGTAGATCGGCTACGAGCCGCCCACGCGCCGATTTGGCGATGGATCGTGTGTCGTCGGTGTCATCCTCGTTCTGCTCGAGTTCTTCGGCCGCGGCCGCTTCGTGCTTATCTCGCCCGGAACGCAAGGGGGCGAGGATGGGGCGGGAGCCTCGAGGATCGGGCGGAACTCGGCGGGCGCGCCGGGGGCTTTCGTCCGCGAGTGTTCGAGCGAGGCGTCTCAGCGACGCCGGTCTGCAAGCGCCGAAGGGTTTCGACGCCAACGGGATCGTGAGTACTTGCCAACGGCGACCCCGAGGGTTTGTGCGCTCCGCCACCGCGTCTACGGGGGGACTACGCGTCTGCCGTCGGTGGTCTTCGGTCGCCACCTCGGCCGTGTGATTCCTCGGAACGATGAGGCTCCTCGCGTCCCGGCGCAACCTGCCTCGACACGGGGTCAACGCTCGTAATGAAGGGGTTCAGCGGTTCTCGTCCGCGTCGCTCCTCAAGGTCGCGGAACTCTCTGATGGCAGGGATGTGCGTGCCTCAGGCGGCGCGGAGAAAGCATCGCTTCACTGTGTCTTTCGCAGCGTTGTCGAACCCGACAACCGTGCGCCAGTTGTGCGCCATTGACGCCTTAAATCAATGGACGCCTGGGGACGCCCGTGGACGTCCCTGGATTGGACGCTGCGGTTCGAAGACCGCAGCCGCCTGACGGGAGCGGTTCCCTGTCCGGGAAGCCGCTTATTTAGGCGGAGAGGGAGGGATTTGAACCCCCGCGGGGCTTGCACCCCGAACGGTTTTCGAGACCGCCGCATTGCTGCGAGAGTCGGCTCGACGGACCGCTTCCCGGAAGTCCGGAATTGAAGGTCGCCCGATTGAAGCTCCTCGCCGGCAGCGAGTGACTTGCTTGTCCGTTGCGTTGCCAAGTCAAGCAAGCTATTTGTCCCAGACTTTGTCCCCGAATAGGCAGATCTAACCTAATGTATCTGGCCGAAGAGTGGCTCAACCACGCGGGTCTTGCGTCAATACGACTCGGCTCGGGCGATTTGCCATGCAGAAGGTCGAGGGTTCGAGTCCCTTCATCCGCTCCTCGGTAACTCCGCTGCAGTCGGCGGATCTATTTGGATCAGGCCGCTCGCTCAGGGCGGAGGTCCCTCTTTAGCGGGTTGTAGCCAGGC
>JACCXC010000172.1 GCA_013697275.1 Actinomycetota bacterium
GCAGTCGATCGTCGAGGTCGCACGGCAGGCGGGACACTTCGCGACGATGGCGCCGACACGTACGGGCACGTCTTCGACGAGCTCGACGGGGCCGAGCGGATCTCCGCGGAGCAGGCGATCCGGAAGGAGCGCGCGGAAGCGCGTGCGACCCTGGTGCGACCTGCGCCGGATCGTGTTGCCCGGAAGCAGAACGAAACCCGCCGTATAGCGGGGCTTCGTAAGAGCCCGCTGACGGACTCGAACCGTCGACCCCCTCCTTACCATGGAGGTGCTCTACCAACTGAGCTAAGAGGGCGCTCGGGCCATGCTAGCGCTGGTATTCCGGTTTAGTCCCAACGTGCGCTGGTAACTTCCTCCGCGATGTTGCGCAAAGTTCTCTGGAACGGTCTCTTCGCCGTCTTCGGCGCCGCAGCGACGATCGCGGCTCGCACCTTGGCCTCCCGTATCTGGCGGCTAGCGACCGGCGAGGATCCGCCCGTCAAGGGCCGCCCGAAGTGAACCGCGGCGACCGGCTCGTCGAGCGCGGGGCCGACAAGCTCCAGCAACTCTCCGACTCGATGGCCGCGCGCGGCGGCCCAGCCGCGAGGCTGGCCGCTGACATCCAGGATGACGCAGTCTTTCTCCGGAAGCTGAAGCCGAGCCTCGTCAAGGCGCGCGCGCGAGGCGGCGGGCCGCCTGGCGGTCGCGTCGAGGATGGAGAGCCGAAGACCGAGGTGAACGCGCCGGCCGGGCCGCAACTCCGAAGGCGGCCGAAGTCGCCGGGGAGCGGGCCGAATCCGTTCGCCGTCGTCGGTGCCGCGCTCTTCGTCGGCATCGTCCTCGCCAAGGTGATCGACTGGAGGGGCCATGCACACCCCCGCTGATAATGGCGGAACTGCCGCCGGCGGCCAGGGCATGGGCGCGGCCGCCAAGCAGGTGGCGGAGCACGCGAGCGCCCTCGCGCGCCTCGAGATGGAGCTCGCGGCCCTCGAGCTCAAGCGCAAGGTGGGCAATCTCGGCCTGGGCATCGGCCTCGGCGTCGCCGCCGCGCTCTTCGCCCTCTACGCGCTCGGGTTCGGCCTTGCCACGATTGCGGCCGTCCTCTCGATCTTCCTGGACACCTGGCTCGCGCTCCTGCTCGTCTTCGCGGGCCTGCTTCTGCTCGCGCTGGTGCTAGGGCTGTTCGCACGGAACCGAATCAAGAAGGGCACGCCGCCCGTCCCCGAGCAGGCGATCGAGGAAGCGAAGCGCACGCGGGCGGCGATCAAGAGCTAATGGCGCGGAACGGTCGAACTGCAGCGGACGTTCGCGGCGACATCGCGCGAGAGCGGGAGGGGCTCGCAGATGCGGTCGACGAGCTCCGCAAGGGGATCGGCGAGGTCACCGACGTGAAAGGGAAGCTGCAGGCGAACCTTCCGGCGGTCGCGGCGGCCGCGGCGGGCACCGGCTTCTTCCTCGCGGGTGGAATCGGCGCGACGATGCGTTTTCTCGCGCGACGAGGCCGCGACCGCCGCTGACGGTCGTCGTCGTCACCGGCGCTTCGGCCGGCGTCGGACGCGCGACGGCCCGCGCGTTCGCCGAGCAGGGTGCCCGGCTCGGGCTCGTGGCCCGCGGCGAGGACGGCTTGGTCGGGGCTCTGCCCGAGGTCGAGGCCGCCGGCGCGAGCGGCCTGCTCCAGCAGGCGGACGTCGCCGACCCGGATCAGGTGGAGGCTGCCGCCGAACGCGTCGAGCGCGAGCTCGGCCCGATCGACGTCTGGGTCAACTGCGCCATGCTCTCGGTCTTCTCGCCCGTGAAGGAGCTCGAGGCCGAGGAGGCGCGGCGCGTGACCGAGGTCACCTACCTCGGATACGTCTACGGGACGCTCGCCGCTCTGCGCCGCATGCTGCCGCGCGACCGGGGGACGATCGTCCAGGTCGGCTCGGCGCTCGCCTACCGGGCGATCCCGCTCCAGGCGCTCTACTGCGGCGCAAAGCACGCAGTCGAAGGGTTCACCGAGTCGCTGCGGACGGAGCTGATGCACGACGGGAGCAGCGTGCGCGTGACGCAGGTGCAGCTCCCTGCGCTCAACACGCCGCACTTCGACATGGTGCGGTCGCGCCTCCCCCGCCATCCGATGCCCGTGCCGCCGATCTATCAGCCTGAGGTCGCGGCCAGGGCGATCGTTTGGGCCGCCGAGCAGGCCCCCCGCGAGGTCAACGTCGGCTGGTCGACCTTTCAAGCGATCGCCGCGAACAAGCTCGTGCCGGGGCTGCTCGACCGCTACCTCGCGCGAACGGGCTACGACGGGCAGCAGACAGACGAGCCGGTGGAGGCTGGACGGCCGGACAACTTGTGGGAACCGCTTACCGGAGACCGCGGTGCGCGCGGTCGCTTCGACGACGAGGCCCGGCCGCGCACGTCGCACTTCTGGGCCGTGCGCCACCGCCACGCCCTCGTGCTCGCGGGGCTCGCAGGGGCCGCGCTGCTCGGTGCGGCACTCGAACGCCGCTAGAGCTTCTGCTGGCTCGCTTTGTAGGCGACCTGCAGGAAGTCGGCGACGGCGACGGTGCCGAAGACGCCTGCCAGAAGCCGAGTCATGCGCGGGGCAAAGACGCTTCCCATCACGAACCCGCTCGCCACCCACTGGTCGAGGCAGTACGGGCAGAGCACGAGCTCGCCGATCGCGCGCTGGAAGCCGGCCCCCCGTGCCTTTTCCTCCACCTCGGCCGGCCCGCCCTTCTCCTCGAACGCCGTGAAAGGCGCCCGCAACGCGGCCGTGACCTTGTCCTTTGCGAGGAGCCGGCTCAGGCGATGCGTGGCGGCGCCGAAGAGCGCGATCTCGCTCCAGGCGAGACGTGCGGGCAGCTCGCGGCCCGAGAGACGCACGGCGAGGAGCGATCCTGCGAGCCCTGCGTTGAAGATTCCGATCAGCAGGGCGTATGAGCCGAGTGGAACGCTCTCGTCGGCGCCGTACCCCTCGACGGCGCTCTCGATCACCTCGCGCGCCTGTTTCACCTCGGGAGCCATGTCCACGGCGCGTACCCACCCGGGCGATCGCGTAACCGACCGTAAGGTGACGCCCGTGCGCGAGGCGCCTTACCCGCCGCTGGCCGACCTCGCGCTGATCGGAGATTGCAAAACGGCCGCGCTCGTCGCGCGGGACGGGTCGATCGAATGGGCTTGCGTTCCCCGCTTCGACGGCGACGCCGTCTTCGCGCGCCTTCTGGACGACGCGCGCGGAGGCTCCTGGCTCCTGGCCCCGGTAGAGCCGTACGCCTCGACGTTCGCCTACGTCGGTCGGAGCGCAGTGCTCGAGACCGAGCACCGCACCGCGGGCGGCGCGGTGCGTGTGCGCGACGTGCTCGTCCCTCCGCTTGACGGCGACCCGCCGGGGCTCCTGGTTCGCGTCGCCGAGGGGCTCGCCGGGTCGGTCGAGCTCGCGAGCGTCCTCGATCCGAGGCCTCGATTTGGCCTCGTCGACGCGGTGTTCGAGC
>JACCXC010000212.1 GCA_013697275.1 Actinomycetota bacterium
GGCCACGGTGGCGACGACGGCGGCCGTGCGCGCGCGCGAGGACACGTGCTCGAGCGTAGCTTGGCTCATCGTTTCCACCTTCGAAGGCGTGGCTATACTCTTTGAAGCAATGCCTGCCGACACGGCCATCCCCGAGCTCGATCCCCGCACGACGCGCGAGCGTTTCGTCGACGGCGAGGTTGCCTTGGTCGACGTCCGTGAGCCGGCCGAGTGGTCGGACGGTCACCTTCCGGGGGCTGTCCTCGTGCCGCGCGGCTCCCTTCCGGACGCGATTCGCGACGTCGTCCCAGACTCGTCCCGGTCCGTCGTCCTCTACTGCGGAAGCGGAAAGCGTTCGCTTCTCGCAGCCGAGACTATGCGCGAGCTCGGATATGCCGACGTCGCCTCGATGGCCGGGGGCATCGTCGAGTGGAAGGCGCTCGGCCTTCCGGTCGAGATCCCGGATTCGCTCGAGGACGCTCAGCGTCGCCGCTACAGCCGCCACATCCTGATTCCCGAGGTCGGCCCCGAGGGTCAGCGTCGCCTGCTCGAGTCCCGCGTGCTCCTGATCGGCGCAGGCGGGCTCGGCTCACCGGCTTCGCTCTACCTCGCCGCCGCAGGCGTCGGCACGCTTGGGATCGTCGATGACGACGTCGTTGACGAGTCGAACCTCCAACGCCAGATCGCGCACTCGACCGAGCGGCTCGGCGAGGCCAAGGCAGCCTCCGCCCGCCAAACACTCGAGGCGCTCAACCCGGACGTCACCGTGCTGACCTTCGAGGAGCGGCTCACCTCGGAGAATGTCGACCGAATCCTGGGCGAGGGCTGGGACGTGATCGTGGACGGCGCGGACAACTTCCCCACGCGTTACCTGCTGAACGACGCCTCGGTCTGGCATGGCATCCCCGTCGTGCACGGGTCGATCTTCCGCTTCGAGGGACAAACGACCGTCTTCAAGCCCGGCGACGGACCGTGCTACCGCTGCCTCTTCCCGGAGCCGCCCCCGCCCGAGCTCGCCCCGAGCTGCGCCGAAGGCGGCGTGCTCGGCGTCCTGCCCGGGATCGTCGGATCGCTACAGGCAAGCGAGGCGCTCAAGCTCCTGCTCGGAATCGGAGAGTCGCTCATCGGCCGGCTGCTCCTCTTCGACGCGCTGTCGACGACGTTCACCGAGATCACCCTGCGTCGCGACCCGTCGTGCACCGTCTGTGGCGAGCAGCCGACGATCACCGAATACGTCGACTACGCGGCCTTCTGCGCGGCTCCAAGCGCATCGGCCTCCTCGTGACCCGGGTTCGGATTCCCCCGACCCTGCGCGCCGAGGTCGGCGGGGCGCGGGAGGTCGAAGCCTCCGGAACGACGCTCCGGGAGCTCCTGGACGACCTTGCCTCGCGCTTCCCCGGCCTCGGGCGCCAGGTCCTCGCGGGCGACGAGGTCGCGCCCTTCGTGAACGTCTACGTCGGCAACGAGGACGTGCGGACCCTCCAAGGCCTCGAGACGCCGGTCGAAGGAACGACGGTGATCCTCCTTCCGGCGATGGCGGGCGGAGAGCAGACCCTGACACCCTCGCTCCTGGAAGCGGTCGGTTCGACGCCGCTCGTCGAGCTCGGACGATTCGCGCCGAACGACCGCGTGCGCCTCTTCGCCAAGCTCGAAGGACAGAACCCGACCGGTTCGACGAAGGATCGCGTCGCGAAGGCGATGATCGAGGCTGCGGAGGCCTCGGGCGAGCTGGAGCCCGGGCGCGAGCTCCTCGAGCCGACGAGCGGGAATACCGGGATCTCGCTTGCGATGGTGGCCAAGCTGAAGGGCTATCCGCTCACCTGCGTCGTGCCGGGAAACGCGACGCCGGAGCGCATCCGTCTTCTCGAGCTCTACGGCGCACGCATCGTCTTCTCCCCCGCGACGCAGGGCTCGAACGGTGCCGTGCGACTCGCCCTGCGCATGGCGGCCGCCGACCCGCGAGTCTTCGTGCTGAACCAGTACGGAAACGAGGCGAACCCACGCGCCCACTACGCCGGCACGGGCGCCGAGATCGCCGAAGCGCTCGACCGGGTCGACGTCCTCGTCGCCGGGCTCGGCACGGGCGGAACGCTCATGGGCGCCGGCGAGCGGCTGCGCGAGGCCTTTCCGGAGGTCGTCGTGGCTGCGGCCGAGCCGCTGCAAGGCGACCTCGTCTACGGCCTGCGCTCGCTGGCCGACGGGTACGTTCCTCCGATCCTCGACGTCTCGAAGCTCGACCGAAAGATCCTCGTCACGAACGAGGAGTCTGCCGCCGGAATGCGCGCGCTCCTCGAGCGAGAGGCGATCTTCGCGGGGGTCTCGTCAGGCGCCGTCCTGCACGTCGCCCGGCGGATGGCCGGGGAGCTGGAGGAGGGCGTGGTCGTCGCGATCCTGGCGGACGGAGGCTGGAAATACCTCTCGAGCGGGATCTGGGATCTTCCGGCCACCGAGGTCGCGCCCTCGATGGAAGACCGCCTCTGGTGGTGATCGGGGCCGAGGTGCGCTCGGCGCTCGTCGGGCACGCCGAGGCAGAGCGGCCGAACGAGGCGTGCGGACTGATCGCGCTGCGCGACGGCGTGGCCGAGCGCTACGTCCCCGGGCGCAACGCCTCCCCGAGCCAGTATCGCTTCGAGCTGGAGATCGACCCCGAAGCGTGGTTCCT
Organism: Actinomycetota bacterium; assembly: GCA_013697275.1. Lineage (GTDB taxonomy): Bacteria > Actinomycetota > Thermoleophilia > Gaiellales > Gaiellaceae > JACCXC01. Next base: position 2,642 of record JACCXC010000212.1, read on the forward strand.
CGAGGACGAAGGGTACGAGCTCGCCGTCTTCCACTCGCACGTCTCGAGCCCGCCACGACCCTCGCGGACCGACATCGAGAACATCGGCCTGTGGGAGGGCCGGCCTTACGTGATCCTCAACGCCAGGACGGGCGAGCTTGCGGCGTGGCGCATCTTGGATGGCACCGTCGAGTCGGCGGAACTTTTCCCCACGTAGCCTCGTCCAAGAAGGCATGAAAGCGCTTCTCAGCCTCATGGTCGTCGCCCTTGTGATCGCCGGCTGCGGCGCGGATGGTGAATCCGGACGGAGCGCCGAGCCCTCGGTCTCGCCGCCGGCGCCGGCCGCGCCCGAGGGGCCGGCGCCGAAGCTCGGGATGGACGGGCCGCCGCCCGCCTGGATCGAGACCGGGAGCGGCTCACACTGGCTCGCTTACGCGACGTACTGCTGGAAAACGGTGTGTGCCGACTACATGCCGCCCAGGTGCGGAAGCCGCCACGGGCCCGTCATCGCGGTCGAGCCGGGCGAACGCGTGACGTTCCATCTTGGTTTCGAGCCCCAGTCGGTCGGGCTCCTCTACATCGACAAGAACGGCTTCCAGCGGCCCATTCGCCTCGAGGCGTCCAGAGCGACGACCTGGCAGGTCACGCGCCCGGGCGCCGCTTGGCTTTCGACAACCGCGGACGCGGGGCGTGATGCCAACTACGCGCTCTGCGTGGACTACGAGGCGCGGCTCGTTTCGGAGGTCGTCGAGTCTGGCGCTTCAGGCCTGATGACCGTCGAAGGCTCCCTGCTCGTCGAACGAGGCCGGAGTCGTCTCTGCGCCGCCGTTGCCGAGTCCTTCCCACCCCAGTGCAGAGGCCCCTCGCTCGCCGTCACGAACGCGGACTCAAGTGCCTTTCCCCGCCTTGCCCGTGAGGGAGACGTCGCCTGGAGCGACCGGCCCGTCGAGCTCACCGGGACCGTTGCCGACGGCCGCATCACGCTCGCGGACGGGGGTTAGAGCCCGCCCGCTCCCAGCGGGCCGCTTGGTTCAGACCCCCCGAAAACTGCCTCGCATGGAAGAGGCGTGCGGCTTGCAGAAGTAGGTGTGTCGCCCGGCGCGGATGCGGACGCCTCGCCACGTGTCGTGCGGTTTCTCCCTCGTCCCGCGTTTTCTCGATACTGACGCCGTGCGTACGGACTTTCCGGAGGGCTGGAACGAGGTTCGAGGCGCTCTGCAGCGCGGCTTTCGCTTCCATGATTTCAAGGAGGCCGTCGCGTTCGTGAATCGTCTGGCCGAGGTGGCCGAAGAGGCTGACCATCACCCCGAGATCGAGATCAGCTGGAACGCCGTGACCGTGCGCTGGTGGACGCACGTGAAGCGCTCGATCACCGAGCGAGACGTCGAGATGGCGCGACGCACGGACGAGCTCACGGCGCATCACTGATTCTCGCGCGCGGGTAGTACGGGTCCCGACCCGCCCCCTGCTCGGCTTCAGCCTAGTGCTCGAAAGCGCACGGGGTTGAGCGACCCGCGCCGATTCGCCGTCAGAACTCTCACGATCTCGCGCGGGGGTCGAGGATCGAAGGAGGCACGCCGATGGAGGCCTTTGTGAGCCGCCGCATGCTCGTCGCCCTGCTCGTCTCCGCCTTCGCGGCGGTTCCGAGCGCTGCGGCCGCACCCCTTCCGGGCGCGCCCGGTTGTCCTTTGTTTCCGCGCACGAACGTGTGGAACAAGCCGGTCGACCGACTCCCCCTAGCAGCAAACTCCCGTGCGATCGTCGACGCGATCGGCGCTGACCTGAACGTGCACGCCGACTTCGGGTCGGGCACCTGGAACGGCGGGCCGATCGGGATCCCCTACACCGTCGTCTCGGGCTCGCAGGCCCGCGTGGACGTCGACTTCGACTACGCGGGCGAGAGCGACCGCGGGCCATACCCGATCCCCGCCAACGTCCAGATCGAGGGCGGGCGCGGTCGGACGGCGACCGCCCGCGCTGATCGTCGACCGCGAGAGCTGCCGCCTCTTCGAGCTCTTCGCCCTCTACCCCCGCTCCGGCAGCCCGCCCTGGTCGGCCGGCTCCGGGGCAATCTGGAACCTTCGCTCGAACCGCCTCCGCCCGGCCGGTTGGACCTCGGCGGACGCGGCGGGCCTCTCGATCCTCCCCGGCCTCGTACGCTACGACGAGGTCGCCCGCGGGGCGATCGACCACGCTCTCCGCTTCACGGTCAGCCGGTCCCGCCGCGCCTACGTCTTCCCGGCACGCCACCACGCCTCGAGCGAGACGAGCGCGAACCTCCCGCCCATGGGCCTTCGCCTCCGGCTGCGCTCGAACTTCCCAGTCCGCCGCTTTCCTCCACAAGCCCGCGTCGTTCTCCGCGCCCTCAAGCGCTACGGAATGATCGTGTCGGACAACGGCTCGAGCTGGTACATCTCGGGTGCCCCCAACCCGCGCTGGTCGAACGACCAGCTGCATACGCTCCACCGCGTCAAGGGCTCGGACTTCCGCGTGGTCGACACGCGGCGCCTTCGCAACGGCTAGGCAACCGGCAAGTCGAGCGGGGGGCCACGCCGGGGAACCGGAGCGGAGTGGATGATCGACGTCGTAGTCAGGCCGAAGGGCGTGAAGCGATCGAGGACGCCTTCGAGGTCGTCCAACGAGCGCAGGCAGAGCCGCATGAGGAAGCAGTCCTCGCCCGTGATCCGGTAGCACTCCACGACTTCTGGGACTTCACGCGCCGTCTCCGGGATCCGCTGAAGTTGCCCGGGCGCCGGCCGGATCCTGACGACGGCCGAGACCGGGAAACCGACCGCCTTCGGGTCGATCTCGGCCCGGTACCCGGTGATCACCCCGGCCCGCTCGAGCCGCTGAACGCGCTCGGCGACGGCAGGCGCAGACATGCCGACGCGGCGTGCAAGATCCGCGGTCGAGAGCCGTCCGTTCGACTGCAGCTCACCGAGGATTCGACGGCTCGTAGCGTCAAGGACCCGCGAATCGTAGGCATTCGCATCGCGGAGCCTCACCCCTTTAGGCATTTGGGCCGAAACGCCGTCGATTGGCCATTCCGCCACTGTAGCCGAGCGCGGACGATGTGCGCATGGCGACGACGACCGGCCCGACCACGCTCTCGCGCGTAGCCGACAGCGCTCCGCCGCACGTCTTCTTCGTCGTCAGCGCAGTCTTCCACTACCTCGGGCCGGCGTTCGCCGTCCTGCTCTTCGCCCGCGTCGACGTCCTTGGCGTCGCTTGGCTGCGAATCGCGTCGGCGGCGGCGATCTTCGCAATTTGGCGGAGACCCTGGAGGAGCTTCGCGCGGCTCGACGCCGTCGGCAGACGGCTCCTCATTGCCTGGGGCACCGTCCTCGCGCTCATGAACTGCTGCTTCTACGTCGCAATCGACCGCCTGCCGCTCGGCACCGTCGCCGCGATCGAGTTCCTCCCCGTCGTCGTCCTCGCGGCGCTCGGCGTTCGCAGCGGACGGAACCTCGGAGCGCTCGGGCTGGCCGTCGGCGGTGTCGTCCTCCTGACCGACGTTCGTCTGGAAGGCGAGCCGCTCGGGGTCGCGCTCGCGTTCGCAAACGCAGGCCTGTTCGCGCTCTACATCGTGCTGGGCCACCGAGTCGCCGAGCGGGGCGCGGCGGCCGGAATCGACGGCTTGGCGGCAGCCATGCTGATCGCGGCCGTAGCCGTCACGCCTCTCGGCGGCTGGGCGGTCGTGCCCGTGCTCCTCGACCCGGTGGCCCTGGGCGCGGGAGTCGGCGTCGGAATCGCCTCGTCGGTCATCCCGTACGTGTCCGACCAGCTCGCAATGGCGCGGCTCACGCGTGCCACCTACTCCCTCTTCGTCGCGCTCCTGCCCGCGACCGCCACAGTGATCGGGGTCCTCGTCCTGGGCCAGATCCCTTCGACGGTCGAGGTCGCGGCGGTCGCGCTCGTCGTCGCGGCGGTCGCGCTCCACCGCGAGCGCGGCTAGAGGGTTACCGCGCGACCTTCCTCGGCTGCGCGGTAGAGCGCGTCGATCGCCTTCGCCTGCCCCAGGGCGTCCGAGCGTCCGAGCAGCGGCTCGTCCTCGCCGCGAACCGCCGCCGCGAAGTCCGCGAGCTCGCATCCGTACGCATTCGCCGTCGGAATTTCGACCCGATCGGCCTCCTCGCCCCTGCGGAGGAGCACGTCTCCGGCCCGGTTCTGAAGCCACGGGGCCCCGACCTCGATCACGCCCTCCTCGCCGATCGCCTCGAGCCGCTGCGCGAACGGCGCAAGAAAGGACGCTTCGAACTGGGCCACGACGTCGCCGGGGAAGCGAAGCGTCCCGTGAAAGGCTGCGTCGACCCCAGTCTCGGCCAGGATCTGCTCCCCCGAGCAGCGCTCCGGCTCGCCGGCAAGGAGCCGCGCGCCGCTCACGCAGTAGGACCCGAGATCCATGAGCGCGCCGCCGTCGAGCTCGGGCCGCATCCGGATGTTCGCCGAGTCGCTCAGGCGAAACGCGAAGACCGCGCGAACGGCGCGCAGTCGTCCGATTGCCCCGCCGCGCACGAGCTCGGCGACCCGCGCGGTCTGCGGATGATGGCGGTACATGAAGGCCTCTGCGAACACGAGGCCGCGGCTCTCCGCGAGCTCGAAGACCCTCTCGATCTCGGCGGGGCGACGGTCGAGCGGCTTCTCGCAGAGGACGTGCTTGCCTGCCTCGAGCGCGCGAAACGACCAAGGAATGTGCATCGAGTTCGGCAGGGAGTTGTAGATCGCGTCGACCTCCGGGTCGGCGACTAGCTCCTCGTAGCTTCCGTGTGCGCGCTCGAGGCCGTGCTCGCGGGCGTAGGCCTCAGCGCGTGGGCGCTCACGGCTCGCCACCGCAACGACCTCGACGGCATCGCTCCCCGCAGCGGCCTGGAGAATCTCGCCGTTGATGCGCGCGGTCGAGAGGAGGCCGAGGCGGACGGTCAAGCTCGGTACGCTAACCGGGCCTTCAGAGGCGTAGGTTTTCGCCGTGCGTGACTGGCTTCGCCCCTGGTGGGTCGGCTTCACGCTCTTACCGTTCGGTTGGCTCGGCTGGGCGGGATTCGCGAGGAGATCAACGGGTTCGAGTCCGTCGACGACCTGGGGACATTCACGGAGCTGACGGCCCAACCAGGTCGACCGCCTTCGCGACCTGACGGTCTGCTTGCCGCGCGAGGCGCGGCTACTCGGCCTCGACGGGCTCCGGCTCGTCCTCGGGCTCGAGGAAGTCCACCTGGAGGCGGCCGATTCGCTGGCCGTCGACGTCGACCACGTTGAAGCGCAGGCCGTTCCAGACGATCTCGTCGCCCTCCTCGGGCGCCCTTCCGAGCTGCCCGAACACGAAGCCGGCCACGGTGTGGAAATCCTCCTGCGGGAGCTCCTGCTTGAACTCCTCGTTGAAGTCGTCGATCGGGAAGGTCCCGTCGATCCGGATCCGGCTCTCGTCCAGACGCTCGACGGACTCGTCGGGGAGGTCGTACTCGTCCTCGATCTCGCCCACGATCTCCTCCAGGAGATCCTCGAGCGTGACGATCCCGGCCACACCGCCGTATTCGTCGACCACGATCGCCATGTGCTGGTTGGTCTTGCGAAACTCAGCGAGGAGTGCCGCTAGGTCTTTGGTCTCGGGCACGACGTAGGCCGGGCGGACGAGCTCCTCCAGGACGACGTTCTCGAGCCCGCGGTCGTAGAGCGCCTTGAAGAGGTCACGCACGTGCAGGATGCCGAGGACGTCGTCGATCGAGCCGCGGAAGACGGGGTAGCGCGTGAAGGGCGAGTCGATCACCGCGGCGAGGGCCTCCTGCGTCGGGAGATCGACCGAGAGCGCGACCACCTGCGGGCGCGAGACCATCACCTCGTCGGCTTCCTTGTCCGCGAAGTCGAAGACCTTGTAGACCATCTCCTCCTCGGCCGTCTCGATCGCGCCCACATCCTCGGCCTCGGCGACCAGATGGCGGATGTCCTCCTCGGTGTGGGCCGAGAGGCCGGCCCGAGCCGGCGGCACGCCCAGGAGGCGGGCCACGGCACTCGCTGACTTGTCGAGCACCCACACGAGCGGGTGGAGGATGCGGCCGAGCCACTGGAGCGGAACCGCCAGGAAGATGGCGAGGCGCTCCGCCCGCTCGAGCGCCACCGCCTTCGGAACGAGCTCACCGAGAACGACGCTCAGGTAGGTGAGCGTCAGGAATGCGACGAGGAAGGAGACCCAGCGCGGGACCGAGCCACCGAACAGGTCAGAAACGAGCGGCTCGCCGATCGCGCCCAGGAGGATGCTGAACACCGTGATCCCGACCTGAACGGTGCTGATGAAGCGGACGGGCTCGTCCATCAGGTCGAGCGCGACCCGGGCGCTGCGGCTGCCGCTTCGCGCACGTTCCTCGAGCCGCGCGCGCCGCGCGGTGACGAGCGCGTACTCGGCCGCGACGAAGAGGGCATTCCCGGCCACGAGGACGACGACGAAGAGAATCCGGAGGGTCTCGCTCACGCCCCGCACTCCGGGGCGTGGGTACTAGGCGGTAGCTCGTCCAAGAGTCGATTCAGAGGATAGCGCAGGGCTCGGGACCCCTTGGCGGCGCGCCAATCGCAAAGGACTAAAGGTTCTGCCCCTTTTGCCCGACTACTATCCTCGAACGGGGGAGCTGGACATGCCGCAAGAAATCACCTGCCTGATTGCCGACGACCATGAGGTCGTCCGCGAAGGGCTTCGACTTTCTCTCTCGCGGGCGCCGCACATTCGCGTCGTCGGCGAGGCCTCAGATGGCTCGAGCGCCATCGCGCTCGCCGAGCGCCGCCGGCCGAATGTCGTGATCATGGACGTTCGCATGCCGGGCATGGACGGCCTGGAGGCGACAAAGATCCTGACCGAGAAGGTTCCGTCCGCGTCGGTGCTCATCTTCACCGCCTACGGGGAGCGGAGCCTGCTCGGCCGCGGGCTCGAGTCCGGGGCGAAGGGCTACATCCTCAAGGAAGCCCCGCACCAGACGCTCCTGCGCGCGATCGAGAAGGTCGCGAACGGCGAGGGGTACGTCGACCCCGCCCTCATGCCCGATTTCCTGACCCGGGACCGCGAGGACATGCTGACCGTCCGGGAGCGCGAGATCTTGCAGCTCCTCGCCGACGGGATGTCCAATGCGGACGTGGCGGCAAAGCTCTTCATCAGCCAAGAGACCGTCAAGAGCCACGTGCGGCACATCCTCGCCAAGCTCGAGGCCGACACCCGGACGCATGCCGTCGCGATCGCCCTCCGCGAAGCAATCATCGATTAGCGCTTACGGCGCGGCCGGGGTACCCGGGCTGCTGGTTGCCGCGACGGTTGCGGCCGCCACCGTCGGCGGATTGGGTATCGCGCTCAACAGCTCCGCGCTCGCCGCGGCGGGCCTGATCGGAGCGACAGCCTTTGCCGGTGCGTTCGCGATCTTCTTGATCGTCTCGGAGCGCCGGCGACACTCGAGCGCCGAGCACGCGCTGCACGGCCAGACGCGCTTTCTCGAGTCGCTCGTCGAGTCGGTCGCCGTCATCTCCGACTCGCGCGAGCCGCGGGAGATCCTCGACCGCACGTGCACCGAGGCGCGTCTCCTCTTCGACGCGACCGTCGCCCGGGTGATCCCCGCCGAGCGCTCTCCGGTACGCGAGCCGCATGAGATCGAGGACGGCCTCCACCTGCCGCTTCGCACCGGAGATGCGGCCATCGGGACGCTAGAGCTCCGCCGCGCCGAGCCCTTCCCACCCGTCGATCTTGTGCGGGCGACCGTCCTCGCGGACTTCGCCTCCAGGGCGGTCGAGAACGCGCGCCTGATCGTCGAGGCGCGCGAGCGTGAAGCCGAGCGGGCCCGCCTGACCGACCGCCTCATCACGGCCGAGCAGGACGAACGCCGCCGCCTCTCGATCTTTCTCCATGACGGGCCGCTCCAGTCCATGTCCGGGATCGCACTGATGCACGACGCCGCCCTGGCGGCGATCGAGGAGGGCAGGGTCGAGGACGCCGCGAAGGTGATCGCGAGCTCCCTCGAGCGCGAGCGCGACACGATCCGGACGCTGCGCGACCTCTCCTTCGCGATCGAGCCGCTCGTCCTGCGCGACCAGGGCTTCACCGCGGCCGTCAAGGCGCTCGCCGAGGTTGTCGAGGGCTCCAACGGCATCACGGTCTCCACGAACGTCGGCGACGGCGAAGACCTCGCAGAGAAGGCGCAGGTCGCGCTTTACCAGCTCATCCGCGAGGCAGTGAACCAGGCGGTTCGCCGCAACCCGAAGCGCATCTCCGTGAGTGTCGGACGAAACGGCGACGGCTTCACGACGGACATCGAGGACGACGGGGTGGGCGAGCGCCGGCGCGGCGGGATCGAGGAACTCGACGAGCGCGTGCGCGTCCTGAACGGCCATGTCGCCGTCGACACCCACGACGAGGGAGGCACCGTGGTGCGCGTCGTCCTCCCTGCGTACGCCGCTTCAGCAGCACGTTAGGATCGCGGCCGATGGCCACGGACGGCCGCTACCTGCTCTTCATCTGGAAGACGTCCGGCTACGAGCTCGCCGAGCGCGAGGGCGAGCCGCCTGCCCTGGGCTCCGAGGTCGAAGAGTCGGAGTCCCGCTACGTCGTCTCTAAGGTCGGCCCGTCGCCCCTTCCGGGCGACAAGCGGGCCTGCGCGTACCTGAACGCAGCCTAGGCAGCTGTCCGCGCTGGGCGAGCGCTACGCCGCCCACGATGAGCAGTCCGCCGAGGGCGAGCCACGCCGTGACGGACTCGTCGAGGAAGAGCGCGCCGAAGACGACTGCGAGGGCCGGCACGGCATAGGCGTAGACGACCGCCCGCGAAGCGCCGAGGCCCCGCAGCCCGATGTTCCACGCGATGTAGCCGAGCAGGGTGCAGACGATCCCGAGGTAGAGCACGAGAACGGCGTCGCCGGCTGTTACGTCGGTCACGGAGCGAGCGGTGGAAGCACGAACGAACGGGAGCAGCAGGACCATGCCGGCGAGGCCCGCGGCCGCGGTCAGCGCGAAGACGTTGTACCGCGCAAGGAGCGGCTTCATGAGGACGTTGTAGAGCGCGAAGGAGGCAGGCGCGCCGAGCACGATCAGCGGGCCCTTCGCGGCCGCGAACGAGATGTCTTCGCCTGCCCCGAGGAGCGTGACGACGATCACCCCCGCGAAGGCGACCGCGAGCCCGGCCACCCGAGCGGGGACGAGCCGCTCGAGTCCCAGACGCACTGCGAGCACAAGGGTCAGGGCCGGCGCGAGCGCGACCACGAGGGCGGCTGTCCCGGAGCTCGTGAACTGCGTCCCCACGTTCAGCGAGACGTGGTAGCCGACGACGATTAGGAGGGCCGCGGCAAGGATGCGAAGGGCGTCTCCGCGACGCAGGCGCGGAAGCCAGCCCATTCGCCAGAGGAGGAGCGCGAAGCCCGGCGTCGCGACCGCGTAGCGGAGGATGGCGACATCGATCGCCGAGTGCCCGTGGTCGAGCAGCACCTTGATCACGGAGAAGGCGGAAGCCCAGGCCACCGTGACCGCGATCAGGGAGGCGTTGGCGGCGCGCATGGATCGCACAACGAGTGAAACGCGCCCCGCACTCCCGATGTGAGACGTTCAGTTCTCGAGTGCGGATTCGGCCGCGATCCGGCCGAAGACGAGGGCCGAGGCGAGCGTGCTCGCCCAGCCGCCCGCAGAGATTCCGCCCGCGTCGGCTCCGACTGCGTAGACGCCGTCCGCAGCCCGCGCGCAGGTATCGGTGCCCAGGCCGCCGAGCGTCGTCGTGATGCCGGAAACGACCTCGACGACCGTCTCGCCGTCGCGGCGCTCGACCGGCGCGCCGGCTGCGCGGGCCGCCTCGACCATCTCTCCCACCGCCCGGTCGCGAACCCACTCGCCGAGCGCCGAGTCCGGCACGTGGTACCAGGCTCGCGCGCGCGGCTGCCGTGCTGTCCATTGCGCAACGTCGATCTCCGACCAGGTGACGGACTCGTAGAGCGCGCCGTCCGCGTTGACCACCCGAGCATGCTTCGCATAGCTCTGGCCGAGGGAGCGGAAGTCGCCAGGCTCGATCCGGGCCGGCGGAGCGGGCATGTTCCGGCCCCAGAACTCGTCCATCCCGCCGGTCAGGCGAGCGCCGCGGTCGAGGCAGAGGCGAAGCCCATCACCCGTGCTCCACGGATTCCCGCGCACGACGAGCTCGCCCGCGTGGGGTGTGATGTGCCGCAGGACGAGCTCCTCATCCGCATGGAAGCCGCCGGTGGCGAGGACGACCGGCACGTCGTGCGGAAGCTCGCGAAGGGCCTCGCCGAGCCGGATCTCGCCAATCCGGCCGACCAGCGCCTCGGTCAGACCGGCCGGGTCGAGCCGAAGACCCGAAGTGAGCGGGTTCCCCGTCTCGCGCGCGAGCACGGGAGCGCCTAGCTCCTCCAGCCACGCGAGCGCGGCGTCCAGGCGCTCGAACACGATCCGCTGAAGCTCGGGATCGCCGTCCGGACACTCGGCTCGAAAGCGCTCCCAGTCTCGGTAACGCCAGACGAACCCGCCTGAGAGCCGCATGGAGCCGCCCGGGCGGTCGCCCTTCTCGAGCACCAGGACGTCGGCCCCGAGCTCCCGCGCGCGTGCGGCTGCCACGAGCCCGCCCATCCCCGCCCCGGCGACGACCAGGTCCGGCCCGGGCACCTACACGAGCGAGAACGTCGGCTTGTGCTCGACGTACTCGATCTTCACGCGCTCGGGGCCCCAGAGGAAGACCGCCTTCGTGTTCGCAGCGTCGACGACGTCCGCAACCTCGAGACCCTGCGCCCGGGCTTCCTCGAGCAGGCGGTCGGCGGACTCCACGAGAACGGCTAGGTGATTCAGGAGCGGGCGCTCGGGCTCCCCCGGCTCTCCCGGGTGGAACTCGACGTGCGCACCGCCGACCTCGACGCGCGGCTCGCCGCCCGGGCCGGGGGCGGCGGCCTCGAAGCCGAGCGAGAGGTACAGCTCGGCTGTCCCCTCGGGGTCCCGCGAGAAGAGCGCGACGTGGTCGAGGTCGTAGTCCACTTCGGTCTCGCTCGGGACGACCTCGAGCTCGAGCCCGTCGGGGAGGGCGAGGGACTCCCGCTGGGCATTTCGGGCCCGCAGGGCGACGTGCGCGAGCGCCCCCCGCTCGCGCGGCCCTTCAGCGGCGAAGAGAGTCAGCTTCCCTCGCCTCGCGTCCGACCCGACGAGCGTGAAGGCGTCCGTGCGATCGATCACGTGCATCCCCAGCTGCGTCGTCACGGCGTCGGCGATCCGGTCGCGCTCGGCGACCCAGAGGGCCACGTGATCCAGCTTCTCGATCTGCATGAAATTCTGTCCCCGAGGCGGTTGAGAACGACCGTCCTCGGGGGATCATTCCAACATGGAGGGGAACGGCCGCAAGGTACTCGTGATCGCGGCTCGTCAGCCGGACTTCGCGGCGCTCCTGGAAGAGGACGGCTTCGAAGTCGACCTCCGCACCCGGCCGCTCGAGCACGACGAGGAAGCCGCGGCCGACCTGGCAGTGGTCTTCCGCGGGCGCCTGATCGGCCGACACCAGGCACCCGCGCTCGTCGATCGAGGGATCCCGGTCGTGGAGGTGCTGACCGTCGAGCCGCCCGGCTCCTCGAGCGCAAACTGGATCCGCCTGTCGAACCGGATCGCCAAGTCCGACCTGGCCCAGGTCGTCCACGCTGTGGCGGACCGCACCGCATACCCGAGCGCGTAGTCAGCCGCGCCCGCCGGCGATCCGACTCGCGTCAGGGCTCGCTCGCAGGCGAAGCATCGCGAGGACGCCCAGCGCCGGGCCGGGGGCGAGGAAGGCGAACGCGTAGCGCCAGCCCACCGCGTCTGCGAGGAACGGCACCAACCAGATCGTCGCCACCGTGAGCGTGAAGCCGACCGCCAGTTGCAGGGCCAGCGCGGTCGCGACGTAGGCCTGGTCGGCGAGCTCCGTCACCATGGTGGAGAACTGGGCCGAGTCGGCGACGACCGTGAAGCCCCAGACCAGGCCGAGGGCGAGAATCGCCCAGAGCGGGGCCTGGAACAGAAACCCGATCGCGAGCGCGCAGGTTCCCGAGACGGCCATGAGCCCGGCCGTCGTCACTGTCCGCCCCACCCGGTCGCCGGCCAGGCCACCGACCCAGCACCCCAGGCCCCCGGCCGCGATCACCGCGAACGTGACGAAGGCGGCGCGCGTCCCGACCTCTTCGCCGCGCGCTTCGAGCGCCTCCCGAACGAAGACGAGGAACCAGGCCCACATCGCATAGAGCTCCCACATGTGGCCGAAGTAGCCGAGGCTCGCGAGCCGAACGCCGCGGTTGCGAAAGACGCGCCGCGCCTGCCTCGGGTCGAAGACAGCAGGCGGGAAGCGAAAGGGCCCGTCCGGGACAGCCGCCCAGGCGAGGAGGCCGCCGGCAAGCGTCAGCACTGACGTCGCCAGGACGACTGCCCGCCAGTCGAGCCCGCCGAGCCCGTTCACGAGGTGCGGCCCGGCTGAGCCGACCGTCAGTGCTCCGACGACGATGCCGAGCGCGGTTCCGCGGCCTCGGCGAAACCAGGTCGCCATCAGCTTCAGCGCCGGCGGGTACACCCCAGCGAGGAAGAGCCCCGTCAGGAAGCGGAGCGGCAGCGCGACGGCGATCCCGCCCGCGGCCGCGAGCAGGGCGTTGGCCCCGGCCGCTCCGGTCGCCCCACCGAGGAAGACGACGCGCGGCGACCAGACGTCGGCAAGGCTGAGGACACTTGCGGCGAGGGCTCCGGCCACGAAGCCGAGCTGAACCGCGATCGTCAGCCACGCGGAGGCGGTGTCGCCGAGTCCCCACTCCTCCCTGAGCTGCGGCAAGACAGCCGAGGCCGAGAACCAGGTCGTCATTGCGAGAACGACGGCGAGCGAGAGCACCGCGAGGGCGCGCCACCGACCAGGGGCAGGATCCATCGGACGACTGTACGACGGCGTCCGGCATAGTCACCACAACGATGAAGCGGCGGCTGACGGAACGGGGCGCGCAGAAGCTCGGGGAGCGCGAGCGCGAGGTCGGGCTCGACCCCGGCGACGATGCCGGGCGCTGGCTCGAGGAGCACGACCCCAAGCCGGGTCCAGAGGCTCCGAAGTCGATCGGCAAGTCGAAGGCGCTCCACCGCTGGCGCCGGCAGCGGGGCTGACCGTGGCCGAGAGCTGGGTCGCGCTTCTGCGCGGGGTGAACCTCGGAAGCCGGAACCGCGTTCCGATGGCCGAGCTCCGCGTGATCCTGGAGGAGGCCGGCTACGGCGACGTCGCGACCTACATCCAGAGCGGAAACGTGCTCTTCACGAGACGCGCATCGGACCGGGCGGCGCTCGCCCGCAAGCTGGAGCACACGATCGAGGACGCGTTCGGGGTCTCCGCCGCGGTCGTTCTCCGCACCGCAGCCGAGATCCGGAAGGTCGCTCGCTCGCATCCGTTCGGGACCGACACCTCGAAGACGCACGTCGCCTTCCTCGCCAAGAAGCCTCCCGCCGCCTCGGTTCGCAGCCTGAAGTCGGAAGACCCCGCGCAGGATCAGGTTCAGGTGACGGGCAGCGACGTCTTCCTCCACTACCCCGACGGCGTGCAGGGCGCCCGACTGACAGGCGCCCTGCTCGAGCGGCAGCTCGGCATGCCCGCAACGATTCGAAACTGGAGGACGGTCACCCGCCTCGCCGAGCTTTCCGACTCTTCCTAGGCCGGCTCCGCGGCCGGTGTGGCCTCTGCTCCCGCGCCCGCCTCGGCCGCGCGAAGGAGCGCCGCGCCCACCGCGATCGCCGCGGCTAGGAAGACAGCTCCCACGAGGAACGCGACGTGGAAGCCGCCGTTCAGCGCGGCCAGCGTCCCCTCTCCGTCGGAGGCGAGGCTGTCGGTGCGAGAGCTCGCCAGGCTGGCCAGGAGAGCGAGCCCAAGGGCTCCGCCCATCATGAACGCGGTGTTGACGACGCCAGAGGCAAGGCCCGACTCGCTCGGCGCGACGCCGCCCATCGCGGCGAGGAGGAGCGGGTTGAAGGCGATCCCGGCGCCGATCCCGGCGAGCACGGTCGCTGGCAGGACGTCGACGAGGAAGCTCCCGTCGACCGGCGTGCGCGCGAGCAGGAGGAGGCCGATCATCATCGTGGCCAGACCCCCGAGAAGCGGTGGCCTGATTCCGAACCGCATGACGAACCTGTCCGAGTAGAGCGACGAGGCGCCCCAGATGATCGTCCCCGGCAGGTAGGCGAGGCCCACTTCGAGCGGGGTGTAGCCAAGAACCTGCTGAAGGTAGAGGGCCGAGAAGAAGAAGTACGCGAACATCCCAGCCGCGAGGAGCACCCCGACGACGTTCGCCGACGAGACGCTCCGGTTTCTGAAGATCCCGAGTGGCATGAGCGGTTGCGAGAGCCGCGACTCGAGGGTGAGGAAGATCGCCAGGAGCACGAGCGAAGCGCCAAGGAGGCCGAGCGTCTGCCCCGACGTCCAGCCGGTCTCGTTGCCATTCACGATCGCGTAGACCGCGAGCATGAGCGCGGCCGTGACCGTGACGGCGCCGCCGACGTCGATGCGTCCACCCGCGGCCGTGCCGGGGACTCCAGGGAGCAGCCGGAACGTGAGGGCGAGCACCATGACGCCCACCGGGAGGTTGACGAGGAAGATCCAGTGCCAGCTGATCTCGGTGAGGACACCGCCGAGGAGGACACCCACCGCGCCGCCGCCCGAGAGCACGAACCCGAAGATTCCCATCGCCTTCGCCCGATCGACCGGCTCGGTGAAGAGCACCATGGTGAGCGAGAGCGCCACCGAGGAGACGAGCGCGCCTCCGAGGCCCTGGATCGCACGCGCCCCGACCAGGAGCTCCTGCGAGTTCGCGAGACCGCAGGCCAGCGAGGCGACGGTGAAGAGCCCAATTCCAGCGACGAACATCTTGCGCTGGCCGAAGAGGTCGCCCAGGCGCCCGCCGAGGAGCAGGAAGCCGCCGAACGTCAGGAGGTACCCGTTGACGATCCACGAGAGGGAAGTCTGCGAAAGCTCGAGATCCTCTTGGATCGAGGGCAGCGCGACGTTCACGATCGTCCCGTCGAGGACGATCATCAGGTCGCCGAGGCAGAGAACCCAAAGCGCGATCCAGCGGCTGCGGCTATCGAGGGTCATGAGCGCCCTTTCTACGGGTCAAGAGTCGGTCTCGCTGGGTTAGACGGGGCAGCGCTCGAGAACTCATCGCTTTCAGGGCCGATGAATTTTGGCCACCGGGCCGGTCTGCATCCCAATGGCTGTCCCCGCACCGGGAGCGATTGCGTTCGCCGTCACGGGCCCAATCGCCCCCGGCGACTTGCCGGGCCTCTGCGATCGCGTCTGTGAGCTTCTCCAGTCGAGTGCAGCTGACGTGGCGTTCTGCGACGTAGCGGGGATCGAGCCCGACGCGGTGACGGTCGACGCGCTGGCCCGGCTCCAGCTCGCCGCACGCCGCTACGGCTGCCAGGTGCGGCTGCGCGGCGCCTCGCGCGAGCTCCTCGAGCTCGTCGCGTTCATGGGCCTTGCCGACGTGCTCGCCGACTGAGCTACGAGTCGAGCCGGGCAGGCAGGCCGAAGAGCGGGAAGACCCGCTCCGTGTCGAGGAAGAACGTGAGCTCGACGATTCGGCCATCTTCGATCTCGACCACCTGTAACGCCCACGGCTCGTAGCCGCTTCCCGAGGGGCTCGGCTTGTACTGGCCGAAGGCCGGCGACCCGTTCGCCGCCACGGCCGGGATCACGCGCGAGCCGCGACAGGCACGCCCCGGCCCGACCCAGAAGCTGAGGATGTCATCGCGGCCGCGGAGCCAGAGGTCGTAGGGCGGCATCGATTGCGTCGCGTCCTCGTGGATCAGTGACGTGAGCGCGTCCATGTCGTAGCGCTCGAAGGCCTCGACGTAGCGAGCGAGCAGCTCCTCATCCGCCTTGTCGACCAACGGTGACGTCGCGGTGGCGCTGACATCGTTCGCCTCGAGTGTCGCGCGGGCGCGCTGGAGCGCGCTGTTCACGGAGGCCACGCTCGTCTCGAGCAGCTCCGCGGCCTCGGAGGCCTTCCAGCGGAGCACCTCGCAGAGGATCAGCACGGCCCTCTGGCGCGGCGGCAGGTGCTGGAGCGCCGCGACGAACGCGAGGCGGATCGTCTCGCGCGCGACCGTTACCTCCACCGGATCGCTCTCCGAGAGGACGCGCCCGTCGGGGATCGGCTCGATCCACGTCACCTCCGGCAGCGTGCTCAGGTTCGCCTCGATCGGCTCCCGCGCCGGCCCGAGGTCCATCGGCCGGGCCCGCCGCTCCCGCGCCCCCAGCATGTCGAGACAGACGTTGGTGGCGATCCGGTAGAGCCACGAGCGAAGCGCAGCCCGACCCTCGAACCGGTCGAAGCTGCGCCACGCTCGCAAGAGCGTCTCCTGGACGGCGTCCTCAGCCTCGAACGCCGAGCCGAGCATCCGGTAGGCGTACGCCGTCAGCTCGACCCGGTGCTGCTCGAGCCGGAGCTCGAGCTCCCCCGAGCCAGGGGTTGCGGCCAGGGACTCAGGCACGACGCCCATCGTATTCGGTGAGGCTCTTGCGCTCCACGTCCCTCTAGTCCATCCAGACGATCTCCCAGAGGTGGCCGTCCGGGTCCTGGAAGCTCCGCGAGTACATGAAGCCGAGGTCCTGGGGGTCGTTGGCGAGCTTCCCCCCGGCCGCAAGCGCCTTGTTGGCGAACTCGTCGACCTCCTCCCGGCTGTGGGCGGAGAGCGCGAGGATCGCCTCCGTCTGCGCGGTCGAGTCGGCGACTTCCTTCTTGGTGAACTCCTGGAAGCGGTCGCGCACGAGGAGCATGACGTACGCCGCCCCGTCGTTCACGATCATGCAAGTCGTCCGCTCGTCCGTGAACTCCGGGTTGAACGTGAAGCCGAGCTTCGTGAAGAAGTCGACGGACCTGCCGAGATCTTGCACGGCAAGGTTGACGAAGATCATCCGGGACTGCTGGGTTGCCATGCCGCCCTCCTTCATTTTGGTTTGAGAGGTGGCTGTGGTCATGTGTCCTCCAATCCGTTCGGTGCCGTCGGAGGTCAGACCGAACGCCGAGGGAAAACTCATCGGAGTGCTATTCCGCTTCCTTCTTCGCAGATTCGAACGTCAGGATCACGCACTCGCCAACCGGCTTCGTGTCGACGAGGTGCAGAGCGGCCGTGTCGCGTGTCTCGCCGAAGAGGCGCTTGCCGGCCCCGAGGACGACCGGGAAGACCATCAGCCGGTACTCGTCGACGAGGTCGTGGTCCATGAGGGCTTGGACGAGTTGCGCGCTCCCGTTGACGAGGATGTCGCCGCCGTCCGCTTGCTTGAGCCTGGAGACCTCGTCGGCGACTTTCCCCTTGATCACGGTCGAGTTCTGCCAGCCGGGCTCGTTCAGGGTGCTCGACACCACGTACTTCTGCATGCCGTTGAACTTGTCCGCGAACTCGCCGGTCCGCCCCGGCCAGGCCTGGGCGAAGCCTTCGTAGGTCACGCGCCCGAGGAGCAGCGCGTCGCTCGCGAGAGCCTCGTCCAGCTTGTACTGGTCACCCTCGGGCCCCCGGTCGAACTGGAAGGCCCAGCCGCCGCGGTCGAACCCCTCCACGCCGCCCGGATCCTCCATCACGCCGTCCACCGACACGAACTCCGATACGACCACCTTTGCCATGCAGACCCTCCTTGATCGGTTGCGGGAGTCATACACCTGCACCGGTTGGCAGCCGAACTCGCCTAAGCTCTCGCCGTGTTCGTGAGCCTCACGACGGTGCGTGCGGGAGACTCCGCGGTCGGTGAGACGGCCCGCATGGCGGCCGAGTCGATGCTCGACTGGCTGCGCCAGTTCGACGGGTACAAGGGCCTGCTCGTGCTCGGCGATCCCGACTCGGGCTCGGCGCGGATCATGACCTTCTGGGAGACGCGCGAGGCCGCCGACCGGAGCGCCCGCGGACGCGCGCAGGTACGCGACAGCATGGTCTCCGCAGCCGGCGTCGAGCTCGAGAGCACCGAGCTCTACGAGCTCGTCCTCGACGACCGCGCCTGAGCTCTAGCCCGCGTCGGCTGCGGCCCTCAGCTCCTCGGTCTCGATCTTGCTCATCTTGAGCATGGCGTTCATGACCCGGTTCGCCCGCTCGGGATCTTCGTCGTCGAG
>JACCXC010000220.1 GCA_013697275.1 Actinomycetota bacterium
GTCTCGAGCGTGCTCGGGCGGCCGAGCGCGAGGTTCTGGAGCGCGACGCGCAGGGGCTCCGCGTAGGCGAACTTCCCCTCGAGGAGATAGAGCGCGGTCTGGAGCGCGGCCAGCTCGTCGTCCGCCAGCTCCAGCTCGGGCAGGAAGTACTGCTCGGACCGGAGCGTATAGAGCTCTTCTCCGGTGAACTCGTCGCGCTGCGAGTGGAGCGGAACGCCGAGGTTGATCAGCTCCGCGCGGTCGGAGTAGAAGCGGCGCGCGAAGGCCTCGTCGGACATCTCCGAGTAGCCCTCCACGTTGGATTTCACGTCGCGCGCCGTGATCGGACGCCTCTCGGCCATGAGGTACGCCACGAGGGAGAGCTGGCGGATCAGCTTGTCTGCGTCGTGCGACACTCTCCCTATTGTTCCCGACCGGTGTCGAACCCGGCGGTCAGCTCGTCCTCGATCATCGGACACCTCGACCTTGACGCTTTTTTCGCGGCGGTCGAGCAACTCGAACGGCCTGAGCTGGCCACGGTTCCGCTGGTCGTGGGGGGTGATCCGCAGGGCAGGGGCGTGGTCGCGACGGCCAACTACGAGGCCCGCCGCTTCGGGGTCCGTTCGGCGATGAGCTGTGCGGAGGCACTCCGGCGCTGTCCGCACGCCGTCTTCCTCCGGCCCGACCACGCGCGCTACCGGCGCGTCTCGCGGACGGTCTGGGAGGCCGTGCGCGAGGTCGTGCCGACGGTCGAGCGAACCGGCCTCGACGAGGGTTACCTGCAGCTCGAGGAGGTGGCGGCCGATGTCCGCGAGGCCCGTGCCGTCGGTGAGGCGGTCCAGGCGGCCGTGCGCGGGGCGACGGGCCTGACCTGCTCTCTCGGGATCGCGTCGACCAAGGTGGTTGCCAAGGTGGCGAGCGACCGGCGCAAACCTGGCGGGCTCGTCGTCGTCCTGCCCGGTCGCGAGGCCGCATTCCTCGCACCCCTCGACGTGCGCGTCCTGCCCGGGGTGGGGCCCCGTTCCGCCGAGCGCCTCCGGGCCGCGGGGATCGAACGGGCGGGCGCGCTGGCCGCGCTCGACGACGATGCACTCACGGCCGTCCTTCCCGGGAAGATCGGCCGTCTCCTACGTGACCGGGCCCGTGGAATCGACGCGCGGCGGCTCGAGCTCGCGTCCGAGAACGTGTCGATCAGCCAGGAGGAAACCTTCGCGCGGGACGTCTCCGACCGGGAGCGCCTGCACGACGAGCTGCGCGGCATGGCGGTTCGCCTCGCCGAACGCCTTGCCCGGGGCCGCCAGGTCGCCCGGACGGTCTCGACGAAGCTTCGCTATCCGGACTTCTCGACGCGGACCCGCTCGACCACGCTCCCGGTCGGGACGGATGACGCGGCGCGGATCGGCGAGCTCGCGTGCACTCTCCTCGAGCGGGCGCTGGCCGAGCGGCCAGGAGCTCTGAGGCTGGTAGGCGTCACGGTGTCCAAGCTCGAGACGGCCGTACAGCTCACCTTCGTGGAGCCGTAGCTAGGGCGGGCCGATTGAACCCGGTCCTACGAGACCGCTAGGCCGCGACTCGAGTTTCTAGGTGCTGATGCGAGGGGCAGTACTCGCGCTCGGGAAGCGGCGCGCGCTGGCACGGCTTGCCCTTGCGCGTCGTCGCCCGGCAGCGGGCTACGCCACCGTCGAAGGCACCGCTCTCGATCTGATCCTCGACGTACTCGACGGCCGCGTTGATCCCGTGCTCGATCGCCCAGCTCACCTGCGCCTGGTGCACGATCGGAAAATGTCGGCGGACATCCTGGAAGAGCGTCCGTTCGGGCTTGGCGAAATAGCGGGGGTCCTGGGCGAGGCGCTCGACGGTCTCCTCGCACGCGGCGAGGACCGAGCGGCGCGCCTCGAGCTGCGTCTCACGGTCGGCGTACGGCTCGATCAGGTCCTTCACCGAACGGTAGATCGCTCTCGAGTACTGATACATGCGGGGTAGAAGACCTTCGGGCATGGCGTTCAGGGTCATTATCTCCGTCGGCGATTAAGCGCCTGCAAACGAATGTGTATTTGAGGTTAAGCGGAAGGGGCGTGGCTAGGTTCCGGCTCAGTTTATCCGGGCCGCCTCGCTGTTACAAAGTCCCCGCCGGAAGCAGCGGGAAACCGCCTACTCCTCGACCCGCTGGACGTACGCGGTGGTGTATGCCGCCGCCCTCGCGGCCGGGAGCCCTGCGTTCGCCTGCGACTCGGTGTCGTGAATGCCGTTGAAGACGACCCAGTAGCCGGCGTTCAGCGTCGAATAGAGGGAGGAGTTCAGCACGCCGACCTGCCGTAGCCCCTTGCCGATCGCGCGTCGCGCTTCGGCTTCCGCGGCGGCCTTGCCCCGCGACTGGGGGAGCGACTTCAGGATGACCGTGTAGCCGTCCCTGTTCGCGGGCCAGGCGATCACCGTCCTGGTTCCGGTCGTCGTTCCCGTCGTCGTTACGGTCGTGGTGCCGCTCGTCGTGGTCGGGAAGGTCGGTGTCGTCGTCGGAGTCGGGAAGGTTGGAATCGGCGTCGTGCCCGTGCCCGTCGTCGGCGCGATTGTCAAGGTAGGCGGCAGCGTCGTGCCCGTGGTTGGGACGCTCAGCGACCCAATCGTGCTCGTCGGCAGGGCCGCCTGGCCCGTCGTCTGCCGTTTGGCCTTGCCGCCGTCGTCGTCCGTCGCGGCAAGGACGATCGCTCCGGTCACGAGCGCGATCAGGAGGAGCGCAAGGAGCGTGGCCCAAAACCAGAGCGGGGAGTCGCGCGTCCACGAATCGCGCCGCCACACCGATCCCCCACCGAGTGGAACGAGGCGGGCGCCGCACTCGAGGCAGTACTCCTGGAAGGGGTCGTGCGGCGAGCGGCAGCGGTAGCAGTGGTACGGGTCGGGGACGAAGGCCGGCTCGACCGGTTGCTCGACGACCGGCGCGTCGCCAGGTGGCTCGGTCACGCCGTCTCCCGGGGTCCGTCGAGCGGCGGAAGCGGCTCGATCATCGTGTCGTCGAGGCCGGCCTCGCCCTCGAACGCCTCGGCTGCTATGGCGTTCCCGCACACCGAGCAGAAGTTCGCCTCGGCCGGGAGAGGCTGGCCGCAGTGGCTGCAGCTCGTGACGGGCGCCGTCTCGGGAGCTGGCCGACCGCAGTGGGAGCAGAAGTGAGCGCCACGGAGGATCGGGGCGCCGCACTGGCACTCAACGGCGGGCACGCCTCTGGCGACCATGGCCCCGGCGGCGATGATCGCGTCGAGCTCGTGGATCCGCTCCTCGAGCGCGAGCACCTCGGCGCAGCGTGAGTGGAGGAGCGGGTAGCGCCAGTCGCTCCGCCGCGCCATCTCGACTGCCAGCCCGCCGACGTCGCGCATCTCGATCTCCCGCCGACGCGCGAGATCGCGGCGCTCGCGTTGCGGCGGCACCCGCGGTGGCGGGGAAGGGGGTGCGGGCGCAGGGAGCGGAGCCTCTTCCTCGACGGCGTCGATCTCTCCCTCGGGCGGTGGCTCGGTCGGCGGGGCGCCGAGCGGCAGGTGGCGCGCGAAAATGAAACGGCGACCCGGCATCGGCGCGAGTCTACGCGAGGACTACCAGGCGCTCTTCCGTCATCTCCCGCACCGTCCAGGCGGGCCCTTCCTTCGTGTTCCCCGAGTCCTTCACTCCGCCGTACGGCATCTGATCCGCGCGGAAGGTGGGCGCCTCGTTCACGGTCACACCACCGAACTCCAGGCCCCGCGCGGCGGCCAGGGCGCTCGCGACCGAGCCCGTGAAGATCCCGGCCTGGAGGCCGAATCGCGTGGAGTTCGCGAGCTCGAGACCCTCCTCGAGCGTGTCGTAGAGCGACACCGTGCAGACGGGCCCGAACACCTCCTCGCAGGCAACCTTCATTTCCGGCGCGACATCGGCGAGCACGGTTGGACGCAGGAGACCGCCCGCCTCACCCCCGGTGAGGACGGTGGCGCCACCGGCTCTCGCTTCCTCGATCCATGCGCCGATTCGTTCCCTGGCGTCGGCGTCGATCACGGGCCCGACGTCCGTGGCCTCGTCGGCGGGATCGCCGACCGCGAGCGCCTCGACCTTCGGGACGAAGCGGGAGATGAACTCCTCGTAAGCCGCCCGGCGCACGTAGATGCGCTGAACGGAGATGCAACTCTGACCGGCGAAGGAGAACGCATGCGCGGCGAGCTTGGAGGCGGCCTCCTCGATGTCGGCGTCAGCCTCGACCAGGACGGGGGTCGAGTTTCCGAGCTCGAGCGAGACCTTCTTGCGGGCCGCCCGCTCCCGAAGGCTCCAGCCGACCTCGCCGGAGCCCGTGAAGGTGAGCATCTTGATCCGCTGGTCCCCGACGAGGGTGTCGCCGATCGCGGAGGCCGGGCCCACGAGCACGTTCAGCCAGCCGGGAAGAAGGCCCGCCTCGGTCTCGAGCTCGGCCAGCAGGAGGGCCGAGAGCGGCGTCTGACCCGCGGGCTTCAGCACGACGGCGCAGCCGGCGGCGAGTGCGGGCGCGATCTTGTGCGCGACCAGGTTGAGAGGGAAGTTGAACGGGCTGATCGCCCCGACGATCCCGATCGGCGTTCGCAGCGTGAACGCGACCTTTCCCGCGCCGGCCACGGAGGCGTCCATCGGGACGACCTCGCCGGAGAGCTTCCGCGCCTCCACGGCGGCCATCGTGTACGTGGAGGCAGCGCGCTCGGCCTCGAGGCGTGCCGCCTTCAGGGGCTTGCCGGCCTCGGCGCAGATCGTGTCCGCCGCCTCGGCGCGCCGGTCCGTGAGGAGCTGGGCCACGCGGTCGAGGATCTCGGCCCGGCGATGAGCGGGCACGGGCTCGGCCATCGCCCGCTCGGCCGCGTCGATCGCGCGTGTCGTGAGC
>JACCXC010000019.1 GCA_013697275.1 Actinomycetota bacterium
AGCGTGACGGGCGCGACGGCGACCTCGGCCGCCGCCGCGGCCGCCGGGTCGACGACGCCCGCGCCCTGGACGGTGACCGGGTCAGGCCGGCCGGCGCGGACGAGCTGCTGTGCGCTCCCGACCAGCAGGCTCCGAAGCTCGGTAGCGGTGAGACCCGGACGCGCCTGGGCGAGGACGGCCGCCGAGCCGGCCACCACGGCGGCGGCGACACTCGAGCCAGTCGCGGTGGCGTAGCGGGGCGAACCGTCCGCGTTCGTTCCCGCGTCGGCCGTCGCGATTCCGACGCCGGGTGCAACGAGGTCGGGCTTGACGCCCCCGCCAAAGGACACGCCACCCGAGGAGAACGGTGCGACCTTCCCGAAGGTTCCGTTGCCGACGCGCCGGGTCGCTCCGAAGGAGACCGAGGCGACCTCGCCGCGCGCGAGGCCCTCGACGACCGCACGACCGGCCTCGGCAGGGATCGCGACGACGGGGATCGCAGTCGTCTCATCCAGGTCGAGCGAGCCGGCTGGTGCGCGCGCACCGTAGACGACCACGGCGGTCGCGCCTGCCGTCACGGCGTTCCGCACCGTGGTCTCCAACGCCGGGCCGGCCGGCAGGATGGCCGCGTGACCTGACACGGTGCTGAGCCCCTCGGCGTCGAAGAAATCTGCGAGCGTCGCTCCGTCGGCGAGCGCGCTAGCCTCGCGCCTCGGGTCGGCGAGCGTCGGGCCGGCGAGTGCTGCCGCCGGGAGTGCGCCTTCGGGCGGCAGTGCCCCGACCACCCGCGCCCGCTCGTCGAGGACGTACTCCGCGCCGACGCGCACGAGCGTCCGCGCGTCGAGCACCTCGGCGCGAGCGTCCAGTGCGCCGACGCCAATCGCGGCAGGGGCACCCCCCGGGGAACCAACCGTGCCGAAACCACGTCCGCCGCGCCCGTCGTTTCCTGCCGCTGCGACAACAAGGGTGCCGAGCCTCGCGGCCCCGTCGATGGAGCGGGCCTCGGGACTGTCGCCGAACGAGGCGTACGGCTCGACGACCGCCGCGAGCGCGACCGCCGCCGCGTCGTCGACGTCCCCGTCCGCATCGGGATCGACCGCGCGCTCCAGGCCTGCGATCAGGACGTCGCCGCGCCCGAGGAGCTGGTAGGAGCCGTCGGCGGCTCGCTCCCAGTCGAGCACGCGGATCGGGAGGATCTGCGCGGCGGGAGCGACGCCGCGGAGCCCGGCCGGCCCATTCGACCCGACGAGGATGCCGGCCATTCGCGTGCCGTGCGACTCGCGCCGCGCCGGCTCGTCCGGCTTCGGCTCGGCGGCGGCCCGACGGTCTCGGTCGGCGACGTCGTAGCCGGGGAGGACGCGCCCGTTCAGATACGGGTGGTCGAGGTCGACCCCGGTGTCGAGCAGGGCGATTCGCACACCGGCCCCTTCGAAGCCGGGCAACCCCACGTCGGGGCGGCGCCCGGCCCCCGCCCGGTACTCGGGCCGCGTCAGCACCTGCGAGGTGACGGAGGCCGGATAAACGACCCGCACCGGATAAAGGCCCGCGACGCCGTCGGTCCGCTCGAGCGCGGCCAGGGCGCGGGAGTCCACCTGCGCCGAGAATCCGTTCAGCGTCCGCGTGAACGAGCGCTCGCGCCGCAGCTCGACGCCGCGCTCTGCCAGGCGAGCGAGGAGGACGCGCTGCGCCGCATCGGCCTCCGCGACCCAGCGCTTCTGATCCTCGGGTGAGGCAGGAGTCTCGGCAGCGGCCATCCGGTCGGCGAGGGAGGGCGCCTCGAGAACGACGATCATCCGCTGCCCGCTGGACACGGCCGGCCGGTCGCCGAGGAGGCCGTCCCACGCCTCCGCCGCAGCGTGGAGGACCGAGTCGCCGGCTCCCTGCACCGGCCCCGCGCCGGCGACTGCAGCGGCGAGTGCCGCGACCGCCGCGAGAGCTGCGGCGCGCAGCAGGAGAGGGCGACGGCTACGCCGCCGAGGCGTATGCATCCAGCGCAAGATAGTCGGGAAACGGAATGGCCGTTGCGAACCTGGCCGCCGAGGCGATCATGGCCGCGTTGTCCGTGCAGAGGGCGAGCGGAGCGAGCTCGGCGTCGGCGAGGCTCTCACGCAGCTCCGAGTTGCTCGCAACGCCCCCGACGACCGCCACCTTCTGGGCGCCGAGCGCCTCCGCGGCCGCTCGCGTGCGCCCGACGAGCGCGCGCACGATCGCCCGCTGGTAGCTCGCCGCCAGGTCGGCACGGCGCCGCTCTAGCTCGCCGGCCTCCAACGCGCGCACGGCGTATACGAGCGCGGTCTTCAGGCCCGAGAAGGAGAAGTCGAAGCCGGGCACGCGTGCCACGGGAAGCGAGAAGGCCTCGGGATCTCCGGCACGGGCGAGTCGGTCGATCGCCGCGCCGCCCGGGTAGCCGAGACCGAGGAGCCGGGCGCCCTTGTCGAAGGCCTCGCCCGCCGCGTCGTCGAGCGTCGTTCCGACGACGCGGTAGCCCGCGCGATCCTGGACGTCCAGCAGCAAAGTGTGGCCGCCGGTCGCGAGGAGGCAGAGGAACGGCGGCTCGACCGAGCCGGGCTCGAGGAAGAGCGACGCGACATGGCCGTGCAGGTGGTCGACGGGGACGAGCGGAAGGCGCCGCGACCACGCGAGCGTCTTAGCGGCCGAGAGCCCGACGAGGAGCGCGCCGATCAGACCGGGGCCGCGGGTGACGGCGACCGCGTCGACGTCCGCGAGGCCGGCGCCGGCGTCGGCCAGGGCACGCTCGACGACGGGCGCCACGAGCTCGAGGTGCCGCCGCGACGCCACCTCGGGGACGACGCCGCCGTAGCGCGCGTGCAGCTCGGCCTGGGAGGCGACGACATTCGCCCGCACCTCGCCGTCCGCAGTGACTAGCGCGGCCGCCGTCTCGTCGCATGAGGTCTCGAGCCCGAGGATCATCCGACCTGCCGCACCCGAACCGGGTCCTTCCACATGATCAGCGCGTCCTCCCGGTTGTCCGTGTAGTAGCCACGGCGCACGCCCGTGGCCTGGAAGCCGAGTCGCTCGTACAGGGCGATCGCATGCGCGTTCGACACGCGCACCTCGAGCGTGTAGCCACGGCGCGGATCGCCCTCGGTCAGGTTGAAGAGCTCCTCTAGGAGCTGGGTTGCGATCCCGTGGCGGCGCAGGGGGGGATCGACGGCCACGTTCATGATGTGCCAGGCGTCGACGTAGCGGGAGATGATCAGGTAGCCGACCATGTGCTGCTCGTCCGCATCGAACGCGCCGAGCGAGATGGACGAGGGCTTGGCCAGCTCGCCCGCGAACATCGAGCGAGACCACGGCGTCGGGTACGCCTGGCGCTCGATGCGGTCGATCTCGCCGAGGTCGGAGAGCGTGAGCCGGCGAAGCTCGATCCTCATATGCGCAGGCGGCCTTCCTGGACCGCGACCTCGGCGTCGGGGACGCGCAGGTAGAGCGGCTCGAGCCGCTCGGCTGATCCGAAATCCGCGGCGAGCGCCGCGTGGTGGCGAGCCCAGGGGACGTGGGCCTCACTCTCCTCGCCCGGGACGGTGCCGCCCCGATCTTCGAGGACCCCGCGGTACCGGACGGCGCCGTCGCCAACGTAGAGAGATCCCGGCACGACGGGCAGGTCCTCCGGCGCGAGGACGCTCGGCTGCCCGTCCTGAAGAGTGAAGATCTCGCCGCGGCGCGCATCGATGACCGGGGTCGCGCCGGGTGAGCCGGCGGCGAGCGCGTCGAGCGTCGAGACGCCGGCGGCAGGGACACCGAGCGCGAACGCGAGCGTCCGGGCGGTGATCAGCCCCATGCGCAGGCCGGTGTAACTCCCGGGCCCCGTGCCGACCGCGAGGCGCTCGACGGCGCCGCGCTCGACGCCCGCTTCGGCCAGAGCCGACTCGATCTCGTGGAGGATTCGGATCGCCCGCGAGCGCCGCTCCGCGAGGACTTCACCGTCCCGAACGACCGCGACGGTGGCCACGTCGGTGGCGGTGTCGAACGCGAGGATCGTCATGGTCGAGAGGTGGCCATTTGCAGGGACATTCCTGCCCCCTGCACCTCGATCACTCTACGCTCCAGGTCCAGAAGCCGCAAACGGACGCGGGCCTGCGGCGCCGGAAGAAACTCCTCCCCGACTTCGGGCCACTCGACGAACGCCACCGCCCCCTCGAAGTACGGCTCGAGATCGGCCCAGTCGGCTTCGCTCATCCCGTCAAAGCGATAAAGGTCAAGGTGCGCGACGGGCACGCGCCCGCAGTAGCGATGTCCGATCGCGTATGTCGGGCTGGTGACCGGCCCTTCGACGCCGAGGGCGCGGCACGCGCCCCGGACGAACGTCGTCTTCCCGCTTCCGAGCTCGCCGGAAACGGTGACGACGTCGCCCGGCGCAAGGCCGCCTGCGAGCCCGGCTGCGATCCGCTCGGTCTCCTCCGGGGAGCGGGATTCGAGCTCGGACATCCCGACATCGTAGGGGCGGAGCTCGCCCCGCCCGCCCCCTAGAAGAGCCCTAGCTGCTCCACCGCCGGCGCGGCCTGAGCGACCGCCCGGACGGGCAGGGGGATGACCGGAGCTGGCTCGGGCGCGTACCGGTCGAGGAGGGCGGGGATCCGGCCGAAGTCGTCCTCCAGCGTGCGGAGCATCGCAGGGGTGTAGAGCGCGGCAGCCGGGTGGTAGAGCGGTAGGAGGGTGACTCGCATTCCGCCGACGGTCGCTTCCTGCGGCGCCCCGTGCACGCGCGTGATCCCGTGCGGCTTGCCCGTCAGGAGCTTCGTGGCGAAGTTCCCGAGCGTCGCGACAACACGCGGCTGGATGAGCGCGAGCTGGCGGAAGAGATGGCTTTCGCACGCCTCGATCTCGTCCGGGAGCGGGTCGCGATTCCCCGGCGGGCGGCATTTGATCACGTTCGCGATGTAGACCCCGCCCCGGTCGAGCCCGATGCCCGCCAAGAGCCGGTCGAGGAGCTTCCCCGCCTGGCCCACGAACGGATAGCCCTGCTGGTCTTCGTGAAAGCCAGGGGCCTCGCCGACGAACATCAGGTCTGCATCGGGGTCCCCCACGCCGAAGACCACCTGCGTCCGGCCCTCGGCCAGGCGACAGCGCGTACAGGCGGACCACTCGGCAGCGTAGGCGGCTAGGGCGTCTCGGCGGTCGGGCTCGTGATTAACCGCAGCCACAGCCCCCGCCGCAACAACCGCCGCCTGCGGATGGTTCGCCGAAGCTCGGTTGCCCGGCGGTGCCGTGAGCCGCGAACACGGAGAACTGCCGATTCGTCCGCCCGGAGCCGCAGTCTGGGCAGCCCGGATCGACGTCGTCGACGCGCATGAGCTCCTCGAAATGGCTCTCGCACTCCATGCACACATACTCGTAGATCGGCATCGCCACGGGAGTCTAGGCACCTCTACGGACGCTTCGCAAGACGGTCGGAAATCGAGGCTAAACTGCCCGGCACAGCGGCCGATAAAGACAGAGCAGGAGTTGGGCGTCGCGCGGCCGCGGCGTAAAGCACCTCTCGAGCACAAGGACGAGGTGACAAACGTGGAAGGCCGTTCAGGCCGAGCGCGAGGCGCAGTACGGGCGGCCCGGTGGGTCGTACCGGTGGTTGCGCTGACGGCGATCTTCTATGGCGTCGTCCAGACGTCCGACCCGTTCTCCAAGTCGTTTCCCGGCCTTCCCGGTTCATTCCAGGCCTTCGAGAGCCCCGGCGCGGTGACGGTGTACGCGGAGCCGAGCCCGCCGCCCTCTCCCGCCCCCGTGCAGATCTCTCCTCCGCCGGCTGAGCCGGCGACCCTCGCGCCTTCGTCGCCAGCCGCGCCGCCTCTGAGCGGCGGAGCCGAGCCGACACCGCCGGCCGCGCCTACTTCGGTCCGCCCGAACCGGCCGTCGTCGGGCGGCGCAACGGGCGGCACGAATGCAGGCGGGGGAACCGGCTCGCGGCCCACCGGGCCGGATAGGCCCGTCCCCACGGCCGGATCGCCAAACAGCATCCAGTCCGGAAAGCACACGCAGAAGCCCGAGAGGGCGAAGTCCAAGGGAGGCCACAGCGGTCGACAGGCCGGTAAGGCCCAGAAGGACGAGGGCCAGAAGAAGCGCGACAAGGACGAGGGCCACAAAGACAAGGTCGACAAGGACAAGGGCGAGAAAGGCAAAGACTAGGCGCGACCGATCCGCCCGCGGCTAGACTCGGTGGGCCCGGTATCCGCGAGGAACTGGAGCCCAACGTGAGCTTCGAATCTATCTGCATCGTCGGTCAGGGTCGCGTCGGCACAGCGCTCGCCGCGCGCCTGGAAGGACGGCTGCCCGTCAAGGTCACGAAGCGGCAGCTCGAGTGCGCGGATGCCGACCTCGTCTTACTCTGCGTCCCTGACCGCGCGATCGGGGGCCTCGCCGCCCGAATCGAACAGGGCCCCTGGGTCGCGCACACGAGCGGCGCGACCACGCTCGCCGAGCTGGCTCCGCACGACCGGCGCTTCAGCGTCCATCCGCTCCAGACCTTCTCGCGCTCGCGTGGGGCGGAGCAGCTCGACGGGGCGTGGGCGGCAGTCACGAGCGAGAACTCCGAGGCGAGCAAGGCCGGCCACGAGCTTGCCGGTCTCCTCGGGCTTCGACCGTTCGAGCTGCCCGACGAGGAGCGCGCCCTCTACCACGCGGCGGCGACGGTCGCGGCCGGGTTCCTCGTCACCCTTCACGAGGCCGCGGCAGAGCTCATGCGCGCAGCCGGAGCTCCCCCCGAGGCACTCGAGCCGCTCATGCGCCGGACGATGGACAACGGCTTCTCGCCGACGGGCCCGCACGCGCGCGGAGACTGGGAGACCGTCGAGCGCCACCTCGCCGAGATCCGCGAGCGCCGGCCCGACCTCGAGCGTCTCTACGAAACCCTGAGCGAGCTGACCGTGGAGCTCGCGCGATGAGAGTCGCGCGAACGATTCAGGAGGCGCGTGAGGCGCTCGCTGCCCCCACCGCCTCGGTCGGTCTCGTGCCCACGATGGGAGCTCTCCACCGCGGCCACCTGGCCCTGCTCGAAGCCGCCCGCGCCGAGTGCGAGGTGGTCGTCGCAAGCGTGTTCGTGAACCCGGCGCAGTTCGGGGACGGCGAAGACCTTGCCCGTTATCCACGTGACGAGGACCGCGACCTCCGGATGCTCGAGGAGGCCGACACGGACGTTGCCTTCATGCCCGAGGCAGCCGAGCTCTATCCGCCGGGGTTCGAGACCTGGGTCGACGTGGCGGGGGCCGGCGAAGGCCTCGAGGCCGCGGCGCGGCCCGGCCATTTCCGCGGTGTCGCGACCGTCTGCCTGAAGCTCTTCAACATCGTCCGCCCCGACCGCGCGTACTACGGGCAGAAGGACGCACAACAGATCGCCGTCATTGCGCAGCTCGTCCGCGACCTGAACCTCGAGCTCGAGCTCCGCGTCGTCCCGACCGTCCGTGACGAGGACGGGCTCGCGCTCAGCTCGCGGAACGCGTACTTGAGCGCGGAGGAGCGGGCGGCCGCCGTGGCCCTTCCGCGCGCCCTCGCTGCCGGTGCCGAGGCTCACCGGGCGGGAGGCGACCCTGCGGCCGCGGCCTGCGCTGTCCTCGCAGCCGAATCGCGCCTGGCAGCCGACTACGTGGAGGTTGCCCGCTGGAACGGGACCGACGTCCTCGCAGCGGCGGTCAGGGCGGGCTCGACCCGGCTCATCGACAACGTCGTCCTGCAGGGGAAGCACGCATGAGCAGCCGCCCGGACGAGGCCGGGAAGCTTTCGCTCACCGAGCTCGCCGAGCTAAAGCGGCGGGGCCGGCCGATCGTGATGGTGACGGCTTACGACTACCCGACTGGCCGGCTTGCCGATGTTGCGGGGATCGACGTCGTCCTCGTCGGTGACTCGGCGGCGATGACCGTTCTCGGCCACGACTCGACCCTGCCCGCCACGATGGACGAGCTGATCATGCTCGCACGCGCGACTGTCCGCGGCGCTCGGCGGCCGCTCGTCGTCGGCGACATGCCGTTCGGCTCCTTCCAGGTCTCCGATGAGGAGGCGGTGCGAAACGGCGTCCGGTTCGTCAAGACGGCGGGCGTTGACGCCGTGAAGGTCGAAGGCGCCGGGCCGACGCTCGGGCGCGTGCGTGCGCTCGTCGGCGCCGGGATTCCCGTCATGGGCCATGTCGGCCTGACCCCGCAGTCGGCGACCATGCTCGGCGGCTTTCGGGCGCAGGGCCGAACGGCCGAACGCGCCCGCAATCTTCTTGACGACGCCCTCGCGCTCGAAGCGGCCGGGTGCTTTTCCGTCGTGCTCGAGGCGATTCCGGCCCCGGTCGCCACCCGAATCACGGAGGCACTCGACGTCCCGACGATCGGGATCGGGTCGGGCGGTGGCTGCGACGGCCAGGTGCTCGTCCTCCACGACCTCCTCGGTCTCTACGAGGGCCGGGCCCCGCGCTTCGTGAAGCGCTACACAGAGCTCGCGGACACGATCCAGGCGGCGCTCTCGCGCTACGCCGGCGAGGTGCGCGCGGGCGTCTTCCCGGACGAAACGCACACCTACGCGATTCCGGAGGAGGAGCTCGCCGCCTTCGAAGCGACGCTCAGCTTGCCGAGAGCGGGATCAGCACGGCAAGCGTGAGGATCACGAGCCCGAGGATCACAAGGACGAGCGAGAGTGCTGCGCGCAGGATCGTCCACCGCTCCACGACGCTGATCCCGTAGACCAGCAGACCGACGGCCCAGGCGACGAACGCGCCGAAGGCGATGTCGAAGGCAAGAGCTCCGCCACCCTCGTCGGCGCCGCCCGACCGGAAGTTGTCGGAGCCATAAACGGCCAGGCGAACCGGCCACACGAGCAGGAGGCCAAGGACGAGCGGTGCCGCGGCAAAGGCCAGAAGGTGACGTGCACGGCGGTAGCTACCCCGGCTCCCCGCCCCCCGCAGGCCCATGAAGAGCGCTGCGCCTCCGAGCCAGTACGTCGTTGCCCCGTAGACGCACCCAAGGAAGAAGACGAGCACCGCCACAACGAGAGCGCTTTCGTCCACCAGCTCCTCGTCCAGTAGCTGGCCCGCCGCGCGGGTCAAGAGGATCCCGGCGATCCCCGCGAGGAGCGCCAGCGCGAGAATCGGCTCGCCCCGGGCCTCCGCCTCGCGGGGCGAGTCGTCACGGAGCGCCGCGAAGGTCGTGAACGGGCTGCCGAGGACGGCCAGAGTTCGGAGCCACCAGGCCCGTTCGGACGTCGGCTGGTCTGCGTGCTCCACCACGCGTCCAGCCTAGCCTTGCGCGCCATCCGTCCTGCCCCGCCTACCTACGGAATCCTTACTTCACTCCCCTCTGGAGGGACGGGCAGGGAGACGGGTGCGCCGACAACGTAAGCGTCAACTTTTTCCGTCTGCGGCTATCTAAGGAGTTCTCCGCCGGAATGCTCCTCTCGGCTGGCAGGTCGAGGGTGGGACGCGCATCCCGGCGGCCAAGGTCGAGCTCGTCACCGTCTCGACCGGCGAGCTGGACGTCTCTCCCCCAGGCGTGACGACCACGGGAGCTGCGTTGCGGGCCTCCGAAGAGATCGCGCTGCGTCGGGAGCTCACAGTGCGGAACGCGACCGCGGGTGCCCGAGACGTCCGGTTCGGGGCAACCCCCGCGCACGGCGAGCTGAACGGCGCCCTGCACGTGGCGATCGCCGTCGAGGGGCAGCGTCTCTTCTCCGGAACGCTTGAGCGCCTCCGCCGCGGCTCCGCCGCGCTCCGCCTCGAAGCCGGCGCAACTGCAGCGGTAGCTGTGCGCCTGTGGATCCCCGCGGGCACGCCCGAAAGGATTGGCGAGCACAGACCCTCTCCGTTCGTCTCGATCTGACCAGCACCCAAACCCCATGAGAATCCGCATCGAGATCACGAGAGGCGGCCGCGCAGTTGCGACCGGTCGCCGCAGGAGCCGGGCGAGCAAGGTGCTCCTCTCGCTTGCCGTAGTCGGCGCCGTCACGATGGCAGCAGGCGTCGGTACCTACTCGGCCTTCACGGCGACGACAGCGAACTCCGGGAACTCTTTCGCCTCCGGCTCCGTCGCGATCGAGGACAACGACGGCGGCTCGACGGCGATGCTCGGTCTCGCGAACGCGAAGCCGAACGATTCGGACATCTCGTGAATCCGCGTTCGCTACACGGGCTCACTCGCCTCGACGGTGAAGCTCTACGCGAGCGTCACCGGAACCCTGCCGCAGTACCTGAACGTGACGGTCACGCACGGTTCGGGCGCGGCGGGCTTCGACAACTGCACGGGCTTCACGGCCGACGCCGGCGACTATGGCTACGGCCCCGGCGGCGTGGTCTACAGCGGAACCCTCCAGGCGTTCCCATCCACCTACGCGGCGGGGATCACCGACCCGGATGCGAGCTGGACGAACGGCGAGGAGCGCTGGTTCCGCCTAGACGCGAGTCCCGGCGCGTCGACGAGCGGCTGCGTCACCGTTACGTACAGCGGCTCCAACCCGGCAAGGGTGCGGATCTACGGCTCCGGGGTCGGGACCGGGCTCGAGGACTACGTCGTCCTCACGGTCACCCGCGGCGTGGCGAACGGCTCATCGCCCGGCTCGTGCTCGACCTTTGAGCCCGACGAGGGCGACTATCTCGGCTTCGGCGACGGAATCGTCTACCAAGGCTCGCTTGGTGCGTTTCCCGGCTCATGGGAGACCGCGGCGGACGAGCCGGACGGGCCGCCCGGTGCAACCTGGACGGACGGCGAGTCGCATGCGTATCGCTTCCATGTCGTGCTGAACGACGACAACGCGGCCCAGGGCCTCTCGGTCGTTCAGGCCTTTACCTGGGAAGCGCGAACGATCCCGTAGCGCGCTCGAAGCTTCGCTAGGCGGCGGCGGCCACGGCCGGGAGAAGCTCCCGCAAGAAGCGGCCCGTGTAGCTCCCTTCGACCTCGGCGACGGCCTCTGGCGTGCCCGTGGCGATCACCTCGCCGCCGGCGTCGCCGCCTTCGGGCCCCAGGTCCACGAGCCAGTCGGCCTGCTTGATCACGTCGAGGTTGTGCTCGATCACGAGGACCGTGTTTCCCGCGTCGACGAGCCGCTGGAGCACGTCCAGGAGCTTCTCGATGTCGGCGAAGTGGAGGCCCGTGGTCGGCTCGTCCAAAATGTAGAGCGTCCGGCCGGTCGCGATCTTCGAGAGCTCCTTCGCCAGCTTGACGCGCTGAGCCTCGCCGCCCGAGAGCGTAGTCGCCGGCTGGCCGAGCTTCACGTAGTCGAGCCCGACGTCGTGCAGCGTCTGGAGGCGCCGGCGGATCTTCGGGATCTTGGCGAAGAAGGCGAGAGCCTCCTCGACGGACATCTCGAGCACGTCGGCGATCGACTTCCCCTTGAAGCGCACCTCGAGCGTCTCGCGGTTGTAGCGCTTGCCCTTGCACGTCGCGCACGGGACGTAGACGTCGGGCAGGAAGTGCATCTCGATTTTGATCGTCCCGTCGCCCTTGCAGGTCTCGCAGCGCCCGCCGCGGACGTTGAAGGAGAAGCGGCCCGGCTTGTAGCCGCGCACCCGCGCCTCCTGGGTCTGCGCGTAGAGCTCGCGCATCGGCGCGAAGACGTCCGTGTACGTAGCCGGGTTCGAGCGGGGCGTGCGCCCGATCGGCGACTGGTCGATGTCGATCACCTTGTCGAAGCACTCGATCCCGTCGCACCCGGCGTGGTTGCCGGGCCGCACGCGTGCGCGGTTCAGCCGGTTGGCGAGCGCCTCGTAGACGATCTCGTTCACGAGGGTCGATTTGCCGGAGCCCGACACCCCGGTCACGCAGACGAACTTCCCCACCGGGAACTCCACGTCGATGCCCTTCAGGTTGTGCATGCTCGCGCCGCGCACTGAGAACGAGCCGAGATCCTCGGTGCGACGCTCGGGGATGCCGATCGACCTCGCGCCCGAGAGGAACTGGCCCGTCGCCGACTCCGGGTTTCGCTCCACCGTCTCGGCGAGCCCCTGGGCGACCACGCGGCCGCCGTGCTCGCCCGCTCCAGGGCCCATGTCGACGAGGTGGTCGGCAGCGCGGATCATCTGCTCGTCGTGCTCGACGACGAGAACGGTGTTGCCGAGGTCGCGCAACCGTTCGAGCGTGCCGATCAGCTTGTTGTTGTCCCGCTGGTGGAGCCCGATCGACGGCTCGTCGAGGATGTAGAGGACGCCGACGAGCTGCGAGCCGATCTGTGTGGCGAGCCTGAGACGCTGCGCCTCGCCGCCCGAGAGGGTCGCCGCCCCGCGGTCGAGCGTCAGGTAGCCGACCCCGACATCGTCGAGGAAGGTCAGCCGCTCGCGGATCTCCTTCAGGATTCTGGCGCCGATCAGGCTCTCGGTCTCGGAAAGCTCGAGCTCGTCGACGAAGCGGAGCGAACGTTCGACCGAGAGGCGCGTGAAGTCGTGGATGTTCCGGTCGCCGATCGTGACCGCGAGGACCTCCGGCTTGAGGCGGGCGCCCTTGCACTCCGGGCACGGGCGGAGGGTCATGTACTCCTCGATCCGCTCGCGCTGCTGCGACGAGTCGGTCTCGCGATAGCGGCGCTGGAGGCTCGAGACGATCCCGTCGAACGCCAGCATGTACGAGCGCCGGCGACCCATCCGGTTGCGGTAGTTGACGTAGACCCGATCGCCGTCCGTTCCGACCAGGAAGAGATTCCGCTGCTCATCGGTGAGCTCGCACCAGGGCGTGTCCATGTCGATCTCGTAGCGCTCCGCGATCGCCTCGATCACCGCGTCGTAGAAGCCCGAGCTCGAGCCGACCGACCAGGGCACGAGCGCCCCTTCCGCGATCGAGAGCTCGGGCTCCGGGACGATCAGGTCGGGGTCGATCTCCTGTTGGTGTCCGAGGCCCGTGCAGCGTGGGCAGGCGCCGTGCGGTGAGTTGAAGGAGAAGACGCGCGGCTCGAGCTCCGGGAGGCCGACGCCGTGGAAGGGGCAGGCGAACCTCTCCGAGAAAGTCATCGTCTCGCCGTCGACGACGTCCACGGCCACCAGCCGGTCGGCGAGCGCGAGAGCGGTCTCGACCGAGTCGGCGAGCCGGTGGCGCAAGTCGTCCTTCATGACGAGACGGTCGACGACGACCTCGATCGTGTGCTTGAACTTCTTGTCGAGGTCGATCTCCTCGTCGAGCGAGCGCTGCGCGCCGTCGACCTTCACGCGAGTGAAGCCCTCGGCGCGCAGGTGCTCGAAGATGTCGCGGTACTCACCCTTTCGGTCGCGCACGACCGGGGCGTTCACGGTGAACCGCGTCCCCTCTGGCAGGCGCAGGAGCTGGTCGACGATCTGCTCGACCGACTGGCCCGCGATCGGGCGTCCGCAGACAGGGCAGTGTGGCTTGCCGATTCGCGCGTAGAGAAGCCGGAGGTAGTCGTAGATCTCCGTCACCGTCCCGACCGTCGAGCGGGGGTTTCGTGACGTCGTCTTCTGGTCGATCGAGATGGCCGGTGAGAGACCGTCGATCGAGTCGACGTCGGGCTTCTCCATCATCTGGAGGAACTGGCGCGCGTAGGCGGAGAGCGACTCCACGTAGCGCCGCTGGCCCTCCGCGTAGATCGTGTCGAAGGCAAGGGAGGACTTGCCCGAGCCGGAGAGTCCGGTCACGCAGATGAGCGCATTCCGCGGCAGGCGGACGGTGATGTCCTTCAGATTGTGCTCGCGGGCGCCGTGAACGACGAGCTCGTCGGCCGCCATGGAGGCAGTCTAGCGAAGCGAACGTACGTTCCTGGCGCCGCTCCAAAGCCAGTCTCCGGCGCGTTCGCAAAGGCCGGCGCGGACAGGGCTCGCGACGCGCACCGCGCTTCGCACGCCGCGCCGAATCGCGAGCAGGGCCCGGCCGCCCCAGGGGCGACGCCCTAGCCGGCGAGCTGACGCGACCGAGCTTCAGCCACGTAGGGAACCGCGAGGTCGCCCGCGATCAGCGTCCCGTACCCGAGCATGCGTCCGATCAGCGATTGTTCGACCTCGACCGGCGCGCCCCGGGGGAGCTCGACCTCTGCAGACCGCCGCCGGACGACCCCGTGCTGCACCACCAGACGCTGGCTGGTCACCACGACCCGGGTGCGATCCCACCTGACAACCGCGCGCAGGGCGGCGAAGGCTCCGGCGGCGACGATGAGCGCGCCCAGCGCAGCGATGGGCCAGGCGGCGCCGGAGGCCACGAGCACGAGTGAACCGCCGGCCGCGGCGATCACGAGGGCGCGGGCCAGCGGCCGGACGAGTGCCGCCCCGTGCGGGCGGGTCGAGAACCGGACGATCTCGTCGCTGCTGCGGAAGCGGCTCACGCGGCGCGGTTTCGCCGGGCGGCCACCGCCTCCTCCCCGCGGCGCGCGGCTCAGGCCTTGCGCCAGCGGCGGAAGACGAGGCCTCCGACGGTGAAGCCGAGACCGAACGTCCCGACGGCGAACCCGCCCACCGCGACGGACTTGCGGAAGCCGGACATCCGCTCCCAGCGCCCAAGTGCCTCGTGCTCCTCGGGGGAGAGCGGCTCGCCGCGGCGCTTCTTGCGCCCCGCGGCCCCAGCTCGCAGGCCGACGTAGATGTCGTCGAAGAGCTCTGCGGATTCCTCAGGCATCCTCCCAGAACTATAGTGTCCGCCCCCGATGTGGCCGGCCGGATGATGTGGCCAGTCAGGGTCCTGCAGGTGTCGGACCTGCACACGGGCACGCTCGAGGAGCCCGAGGTGGAGGAGGATCTGCGGCGGCTCGTCGCCGAGGCCGACCCAGAGCTGGTGGTCGCGAGCGGCGACCTGACACACCGCAACAAGCCCGACCAGCACGCTCGGGCGGCCGGCTTCCTTCGCTCGCTCGAGCGCCCGCTCCTCGTCATTCCGGGCAATCACGACATTCCGGTCTGGCCACCCGCGCGCTTCACCGCGACCTTCGATGCCTTCAGGCGCGAATGGCCCGAAACGGAGCCCGTCTACCGCTCCGAGCGCATCGTGGCGTGCGGGCTCAACTCCGTGCGTCCCTGGAAGCACCAGGGCGGGGCGCTGCGCCGCGACCAGATCGAGGGGGTCGGGCGCACGTTTGCCGAGTCGGCGGCGGGTGCCCTCCGCCTCGTCGCCCTCCACCACCACCTGATGGGAGCGCCCTGGCGGACGCGCAAGCTGACGATTGCCAACCGCTCGACCGTCCTCGGCGGCCTGGTCGACGCGGGCGCCGACCTGATCGTCTCCGGGCACGTCCACCAGAGCAGCGTGGGCGAGCGAAGGGAGTTCGAGGTTCTAACGGCGGCGAGCCGCCTGCACGCAACAACCGTGGCGATCGCCCCCGGGCTCGGCCAGCCGCGCCCCAAGCGGCGCGGCGAGGCCCGCGGGCTCCACCTCTACGAGGCGGACGAGCGGTCGCTGCGCGTGCTCACCTACGCCTGGGCGCCGGCCGTCGGACACGGTTTGGGAAGCTGGGTTCAGATCGCCGACCGCCGCTTCCCCCGCGGCGAGGAGCCGCTCGCGACCGTCGGGTGAGCCGGAGGCCGCCGCCCGAGCGGCGGCGGCCTCCCGTGCGCTTCCTTAGGGCGTCACCACCGGGCAGCCGACGCCGGTGCAGACGATCCGGCCCTGAATCGCAGGGCTGATCGTCCCCTGCGCCGTGATGTAGTCCGCGACGACCTGATCCATGATCTCCCGGGTCGTGAAGCGACCCTGGAAGTTCGGGTACGAGTCGCCGCCGCTCAGCGTGAAGTCGTTCGAGGCCAGGGTGTACGTCGAGCCGGCCGTCAGGTCGACTGCGGGCCCGGTACACGTCCCGTTCGCGGCCTGGCGCACCACCGACACCACCCTGCTCCCGGCCGGGAGCGTGATGTTGTACGTGACGCAGAGGCCGGACACCTGCGGGAACCGTCCGTCGGCGGCAGGCATCCGCGAGACGCCGTTCTCGAGCATCGTCTTCAGCTCCGCCCCGTTGATCGAGACCGTCGAGGCGACGTTCCCGAACGGGAGCACCTCCAGCACCTTGCCGCGCGTGATCGGATAGGGCGGAGGCGTGAAGGGCGGGCAGAAGTCCGTCGAGCTGTCCGTCGTCGGACAGGTCAGGTCGGCGCGGAGGCCGCCCGAGTTCGTGAGCGCGAAGTCGGTCCCGTAGGTCGCGCGCAGGGCGTCGGCGACGACGTTCCCTTCGAGCGACTCGCAGGTTCGGCCCGCGGACTGGCCGCAGGCATCCGCCCGCGGGATGCGGCGGGTCGAATTCCCGATCACGACGCTGAGCTGGCCGGTGAGCTGCGCGTTCAGCGAGTCGATCTGCGCCTTGAGCTCCGGATCCGGGCCCACGCCGATGTTCCACGGTCGGTGCCAGTCCGCCGTCTTGTAGATCACGCGGTTGTTCAGCGTGTTGATGACCAGGCGGACGCGTGTGAACCGGATGCCCTTGCTCCGGTTCTCGGTCAGAAGGACGCCGTTCGGCCTCCGATCGAGGGCTTGGAAGTCGGTGTGGTCACCGATGACCACGTTGACGTTCTTCGCGGCGTCCGCGAGCGCGACGAGCGGCCCTTGCGGGTCGTTCAGCGTGCCCGTGGTCGCCCCCAGGTGTCCGAACGCGACGATCGCGTCGACGCCCTTGGCCTTCAGCCTCCTCGCGTGCGCGTTGACGGCATCGGTTGCGCTGGTGACCTGGAAAGGCCCGAACGCGTCCGGCCGCACGAGCGTTGGCGCGTCCTCATTGGTGAAGCCGATGAAGGCGACGCGGACGCGGGTCTTACCGCTCCCGAACGTGAACGTCTTGGCCGGAGCCCACTCCGGCGGGGTCTGGCCGCCCTGCGTGACGTTGGCCGAGAGATACCGGAACTTCGCCAGCGGAACGAGCTGCTCGCGGAAGTACTGTTGCCCGCGGTCGAAGTTGTGGTTGCCGAGGCCGTCGAGGTTGAACCCCATTCTGTTCATCGCCTCGATCGTCGGCTTGTCGCCGAAGAACGAGGAAATCGGGGGCGTCGCGCCGACGGCGTCGCCGCCCGTCAGCGTGACGTGCCCAGCCCGAGCCTCGCCGCGGTACGCGTCGAACCACGGCTTCAGGAACGCAGCGCCCCCGATGTCGTATACCTGGTTGATCGTCCCCGTGCCGGTCAAGTTGTCCGCGGCCTCGGTGAGCGGCGTCAGCTGGCCGTGGTAGTCGCTGATGTTCAGGATCGTGATCTCCTTGAGGTCACGCGGGCCCGCGGCCCGGCCGGTCAGCTGGCCGCCTCCGCCGGGCGCAGCCGTTCCGCCGCCCGGCGGCGGCTTCGGCGGCGCAGGCGTCGGCAGGAGGTCGAGGAGGATCCGCCCACGCGCATTCTGCGGGCCCGGGATCCGGAGGAGGAAAGCGACCGTCGGAGCGACGTCGATCGCCCGGACGTTGCGAAGCGACTTCTTCTTCGCGATCGCCGGCCCACCCGCGATGAACGTTCCGTGCATGTTGACGTTCCGGGCGATGTTCACAAGGTTCGGGGCGTACCCGTGCTGGCCGAAGAAGTGGGAGAAGGCAATCCTCTTCCCCGGCTCGGCCGCGTCGAACTGGTATGGAGGCCGCGCGATCACGACGACGTCGCCCGAGCGCGAAGGATGGAGCGCGTCGGTTCCGTCGACGTTCCTGAGCTCTTCCTTCATGAGCACGCGGTCG
Source organism: Actinomycetota bacterium (assembly GCA_013697275.1). GTDB lineage: Bacteria > Actinomycetota > Thermoleophilia > Gaiellales > Gaiellaceae > JACCXC01. The sequence continues at coordinate 17,521 of JACCXC010000019.1, forward strand.
ATCACGGGCCGGCCCGGCGTGGCCGGGTCGGTCAGGTTCATGAACGCCGCCTTGACCTGCTGGCGGACGTCCTCGTACTGCGTGGCGCTGTAGCCCGCCGGGCGGCCTGAGATCGCCGGGTCACGCCCGTCCCGGCGCAGGTAGATCTGCGCCGTCCCGCCGGCCCAGCACGCCTTGACGCGCTGCGAGGTGTCGGCCGCGGCGACGCGACAGTTCGACAGCGACTCGGCCGAGGCGAGGCCGGCGTCCTGCAGCACCTTGCCCGCGTTGATCGCCATCCACTGCGGAGCGAACCCGTGGTCCGAGCTCACGAACGTCGTCGCGTTCTTGACGAGCTGACGGGCCAGCTTGAGCGTTGAGTCGGCTTCGTGGTAGGCGGAGCGGATGAAGCCCTCGCGGGCGGGCACCCGGTTGTCCTTGGTGCCGTCCGCGTTCAGGTCGTCGTAGTACGGGTTCGGACGCCCGTCGATGTCCGTCTTCGTGACGAGGCCCATGAACTGGTGGGAGAACTCGTCCGTGACGGGGTTCCCGACGAGGAAGAGGTCGGGCTTCACGCCCAGGTCGTTGACGATATAGCGCATGTAGGCCCAGTGCGCGTCGGCCCACATGAGGCCCTGCTGAACGTAGGTGTCCTCGTCCACGATCTCGGCCTCGAGCGGCGCGAAGTCGGCCGCGGTCGAGGTCGGGAAGCGTGAGGCGAGCTGCTCCTCGAAGTCCGAGGCGCACGTCGGCGTAGCCGTGCAGCCCGTGTAGGTCGCGTTCACGCGGGCGATCGACGTGTAGTACAGGCGGAACTGCGAGCCGTCGGCCGAGAGGTCGATCAGCTTGACGTAGAAGCCCGCTGTCTGTCCTGCCCGCGGCCCGGTGAGAGCGAGCTTGATCTCGTCCCAGTCACCCCTGGCGAGGTTGGAGACGGCCTGCGCGCCGTTCTTACCGGACTCGGCCGGAACGACGATCGTCCGGTCGTAGTTCGTCTGCCCGTCGTTGGTCGAGTCGTAGATGTAGAGGTCGTAGAAGCGGTCGACGTTCGCCGTCGCGGGGAAGGCGGTGTTCGCCACCTTGAGCCGCTGCTCCCGGGCGGGGCTGTACGAGGTCGGTACGCCGGTCCAGCCCGTCGCGGTGGTGAGCGTGACCCGTTGGTACGTGACGCCGAACTGGTTCGCGAGGCCGGGCTGGCCCGGCAGGTCGTAGCTCGTGATGACTCCGCGGTCCGAGAAGAACGACCGGAAGTCCACCACCGGGCCGGCAAGCGCCGGGCTGATGTTCCGCGAGCCGACCCACTCGACCGAGACGACCGTCTTGCCGGCGCGCTCGGCCGCCTGCTGGATCGTGTCCGCCTGGAGGATCCCCGTCGTGGCGAAGCTCGTGCGGTTCGTGAAGAGGTCGCCCGTCCGGTGGAACGTGTTGTTCGTCGAGCCGTGCTCGCTTGGCCACGTCCCCGTGGCGAGCGTGTACCAGCCGACGCCCGTGTTCGGCGGGAAGCCCTGCTTCAGCCCGTTGACACCCTTGACGCCGTCGCGCATGAGCGCGCGCATGGTCGGCATGGCGCCCGAGGCCGCATAGCGGTCTACGAGATCGGGCCGCATCCCGTCCGCGGCGAAGAGGATGACCTTCGAGGCCTTCGGCACGTCACGTGTCGAAGGTCTTTGCTTGGCGCCGGCCGCTCCGAGGCCGACGGCGAGCGGGAAGAGAGCGATGAGCGAGGCCAGAGCGGCCGGGAAGAGGCGACGAGTACGCATGCGCAGCAGACCCTCCAGAGACGTTGGGGCTTGGACGCTACAACCGGGCCGGGGCCGGGTCAATGTGAACATGGTGTAACCGTCGTGACCACGGAGTGACGGGGTGGTGAACTTGGTCGCACGGTTGACGAATGGCATAGGCGGGCGTACGCTCGTGGCGCGTGCAACGCCTGTGGGGGGTCCTTGTCGTTCCGGCGCTGGTCGCGGCCTTCGCGGCGCCAGCCGCCGCCCAGGTTCCAGCGCCGGCGAAGCAGCCTGTCGCCTCCGGGAAGGGCGGCGCCGCGGCGACGGTCGACGCGCTCGGCACCCAGGCCGCGATGAACGTCCTCCGGAGCGGCGGAAACGCGATCGACGCCGCGGTGGCAGCCGCCGCGACACTAGGCGTCACCGAGCCGTACTCGTGTGGCATCGGCGGCGGCGGCTTCATGGTCATCTACCGCGCGGCCGACCGGAAGCTTTTCACGATCGACGGGCGCGAGGAGTCGCCCGCCTCGTTCCAGCCGAACAGCTTCATCAATCCGATGACCGGCAACCCGATCCCGTTCGCCGAGGGCCAGACGAGCGGCCTCGGCGTCGGCGTCCCGGGGACGCTTCGGACGTGGCAGGAAGCGCTCCGGCGCTTCGGCACCAAGCCCCTTGCCTCGCTCATGCAGCACGGGATTCGGGTCGCAGACGAGGGTTTCGTCGTCGATCAGACCTACCGCGACCAGACGGAGGCGAACCGAGACCGCTTCGACGACTTCACGACGACACGCGACGTCTTCCTGACCCCGGGAACCTTCCAGTCGCCGGCAGTAGGCTCGGTTGCCCGGAATCCACAGATGGCCGAGACGTATCGCGAGATCGCCTCGCGCGGCGTCGGCGCCTTCTACTCTGGCACGATCGCGGACGCGATCGTGCAGAGCGTCCAGAACCCGCCCGTCGTGCCCGGAACGACCCGAAACGTCCGGCCGGGGCTGATGACGCAGGCCGACCTGGCCGCCTACAGCGCGCTCTTCCGCAACCCGGCCTCGTCGAACTACCGGGGTTTGCGCCACGTCGGCATGGGGCCGCCGTCGAGCGGGGCCTCGACCGTCGGCGAGGCGCTCAACATCCTCGAGGGCTACCCCCTCTCGACGCTGACGCGCCCGCAGGGTCTCCACTACTTCCTCGAAGCCTCGGCGTTCTCGTTCGCCGACCGCGGCCAGTTCCTGGGCGATCCGGATCATGTGAACGTGCCGCTCGCCGGGCTTCTCTCGGACAGCTTCGCGGCCGAGCGGCGCGCGCTGATCGGGCCAACCGCAGCGGCGAAGCCCGTCCCGCCGGGTGATCCGACCGACAACGAGGGGCCGTCGACCACGCATCTGACCGTCGCCGACAGGTGGGGCAACGTCGTGAGTTACACGTTCACGATCGAGTCGACGGGCGGCAGCGGGATCGTCGCCGGCGACAAGGGCTTCCTCCTGAACAACGAGCTGACGGACTTCAACTTCACGGCGGGCACGGCGAACTCGCCGGCCGGCGACAAGCGGCCGCGCTCCTCGATGGCCCCGACGATCATGCTCCGCGACGGCCGGCCCGAGATCGCTGTCGGCTCGCCGGGCGGCTCGACGATCATCACGACCGTCCTTCAGGTCCTCGTCGAGCACCTCGACTTCGGCCGCTCGCTTCCGGACGCCATCGCGACGCCCCGCGCGTCGCAACGCAATACCGCGTCCGTGTCTGCCGAGCCCGCCTTCATCGCCTCGCCGGACGCGGCCGCTCTGACGGCGCTCGGCCACCGGTTCACGAACGCGGGCGAGATCGGTGCAGCAACCGGGATCGACTTCCAGCAGGGCGGCGTCATGCAGGCAGTCGCCGAGCCGGTCCGCCGCGGCGGCGGGCATGCCGAGGCGATCGCGAACCGGGGCCCCGCCCCGAGCTGCCAGATCGAGATCGGGACGTTCCAGAGGCTGCAGGCGGGCCGCCGGCTCACTGTCGTCGTGTCCTCTTCGCGCCTCCTGGGAACTCCGGCCGAGGGCCGAAGAGCCACTGCGCGCGGCGCAGGCGCCAGCGCCTCGACGACGCTCAAGCAGAACGGGCGAGGCCGCCTCATCCTGCGCCCCACGCGAGCGGGGACGCTCACCGTTCGCGTTGGGTCAGTCCGGTGTGCCGCGCTCAGGATCGTCGGTGCCCCAGCTGGCGTCGGCTCCGGCCTGACCGGCCGATCCCTCTAGACTCCACCGCGCCGGCGAGTACCGTTTCGACCAGGATTGCGGCCCTCGGCCGCCCCGCCGACGAGCGACGTTTCGCCAATCCCTCCCTAGGCCGTCCGCTGGACGAATGCTCTCTCGACCTTGCGAGCGAAGGAGCGCGGATCGAGAGCCGGGAACCGGAAGAGCTCCGGCTCGATCTGCGCGAAGAGGGCGAGCGCCCGCTCCGGTTCGACGAGGCCGCGCTCGACCATCGCGTGCACGTCCTCGAGGTCCTGCCTGTGCCCTCGCTCGACCTTCGCGAGCGCCTGGGCGTAGGGGTCGAAGTGGTAGAAGCTGATCCGGCCCTCTCGCACGACGAAGATCGCCCGCTCCTCGGACCCGGGCGGAAGCGGGATGAAATGCGCGGGCGAGACCAGCTCGACGTTGACCTCCAGCTCGTCCTTCAGGCGTGCGAGCGCCCGGAGCACCGCGTCGGTTTCCGGGACGAAGGTCACGTCGACGTCGATCGTGCTCTCGCGCCAGCCGAGCAGGACCGCCGTGGCGCCCCCGGTCAGGTAGGCGGCGACGTCGCTCTCCGCCGCCGCACCCAGCGCCCGCAGGAAGCGGCGGATGCGCGCGGCGTCGGCTAGCTCGCGCACTCGGCCGCGCGCTCGAAGCTCACGAGCCGGCGGAGAAGAGCGTTGTAGCGCCCGTGGGCCGAGTCGGGATCGTCGCCGCTCAGCCGCCCGTACAGCCGCTTCTCCGGCGCCGGAACGGGCGAGGGGACCTCCAAGCCGAGCGCCTGGAGCCGCGGCGCGCCGATCGAGACGAGCAACGCCTCGTCCGACTCGACGCCCGCCTCCAGGTCGGCCAGGCCCGCCTGCACGAGATCCGCGCCCGGAAGCTCCCTCACGCCGTCGCCGCCTCGGCGGTCGCCTGGAGCTCGCGGCGGAGGCCCTTGAGCTCGTCGCGCAGCTTCGCCGCGTACTCGAAGCGAAGCTCCTCGGCCGCGACGTACATCTCCTCCTCGAGCGTGACCACGAGCTTCTCTAGCTCCTCGCGGCTCAGGCCCTCGACCTTCGCCTGACCGCGCCGCCGCTTACCCGGGACGTTCGGCGACTCGAGCGCCAGGAACTCGGCGATGTCCGAAACGCCCTTGACGATCGACTCGGGCGTGATCCCGTGCTCCTCGTTGTACCGGAGCTGGATCTCACGTCGGCGGTTCGTCTCGTCAATCGCGCCCGTAATTGCAACCGTCATCTTGTCGGCGTACATGAGCACCTTGCCGTTCACGTTTCGCGCGGCGCGCCCGATCGTCTGGATCAGCGCCGTCTGCCCGCGCAGGAAGCCCTCCTTGTCGGCGTCGAGAATCGCCACGAGCGAGACCTCGGGCAGGTCGAGACCCTCGCGGAGGAGGTTGACGCCGACGAGCACGTCGTACTCGCCGAGGCGAAGCTCGCGAATGATCTGGATCCGCTCGAGCGTGTCGATCTCCGAGTGGAGGTACCGCGCCTTCACGCCCGACTCGAGCAGGTAGTCGGTCAGGTCCTCCGACATCTTCTTCGTCAGGGTCGTGACGAGGACGCGCTCGTTGACCTCCTCCCGCCGCCGAATCTCGTTCAGGAGGTCGTCGATCTGATTCTTCGTCGCGCGAAGCTCGACCTCGGGGTCGACGACCCCGGTCGGGCGGATGATCTGCTCGGAGACGACGTCGGAGTGGCGTAGCTCGTACGTCCCGGGAGTCGCGGAGGTGAAGAGAAGCTGCGGCGCGCGCTCCAGGAACTCGTCGAAGCGAAGCGGCCGGTTGTCGAGGGCGGACGGGAGGCGGAAGCCGTACTCGACCAGCGTCTCCTTGCGCGAGCGGTCGCCCTCGTACATGCCGCCGATCTGCGGGACCGTCTGGTGCGACTCGTCGATGAAGATCACGAAGTCGCCGGGGAAGTAATCGAGGAGCGAGTTCGGCGCCGAGCCGGCGGGGCGCCCGTCCAGGATCCGCGAGTAGTTCTCGATCCCGTTGCAGTAGCCGAGCTCCTTCATCATCTCCAGGTCGTACTCGGTGCGCTGGCGGATCCGGTGCGCCTCGAGCAGCTTCCCCTGCGTCTCGAAGAGCTTGACCTGCTCCTCTAGCTCGTGCCGGATCTGTCCGAGCGCGCGGTCGATCGTCGGCTTGTCCGTCACGTACTGCGTGGCGGGGAAGATCGCGAGGTGCTCGAGCTTCGCGAACACCTCGCCCGTCAGCGGGTCGAAGTGCGTGATCTGCTCGACCTCGTCGCCGAAGAAGGAGATTCGATAGGCGAACTCCGTGGAGGCCGGCTGTACCTCGACCACGTCGCCGCGCACCCGGAAGCGCCCGCGGCCCAGGAGCGAGTCGTTCCGCGAGTACTGGATGTCCACGAGCTTGCGCAGGAGGACGTCGCGGTCGATCTCGTGGCCCGTGGCGAGCAGGACGGTCTTCTGCTCGTATTCCTTGGGCGAGCCGATCCCGTAGATGCACGAGACCGACGCGACGATCACGACGTCCCGACGCGTGAGGAGGGCGCTCGTCGCCGAGTGCCGCAGGCGGTCGATGTCGTCGTTGATCGAGGCGTCCTTCTCGATGTAGAGGTCTGCTTGCGGGACGTACGCCTCCGGCTGGTAGTAGTCGTAATAGGAGACGAAGTACTCGACCGCGTTCGAGGGGAAGAACTCGCGAAACTCATTGCAAAGCTGCGCGGCGAGCGTCTTGTTGTGGGCGATGATCAGCGTCGGGCGCTGGATCTTCTCGATGATCCACGCCATGGTTGCGGTCTTCCCCGTCCCGGTCGCGCCGAGGAGCGTCTGGAAGCGATTGCCTTCGTTGACCGAGCGCGTGAGCGCCTCGATCGCCTTCGGCTGGTCGCCGGTCGGCGAGTAGGCCTGGGAGACGTGAAAGTCCGCCATCACCTTGATGTTAGCCCCGGCCGGCCGCGCCGTTACAGCTCGAGTTCGTCCTCGTAGGCGCGCGCGTAGACCTCTCGCAGCTCGAGCACTTCGCGCACGTACTGGCGCGTTTCGGGGAAGCCAATCCGCCCTCCGTCCGAGGCCAGCCACTCGTCCACGTTTCGCTGCCCAGCGTTGTAGGCGGCGAGCGCAAGTCTCTCGTCCTCGTACTTCCGTAAGAGCCGGCGCAGGTAGAAGGCTCCGTAGCGGACGTTGATCTCCGGGTCGACAAGGTCGGCCACGACGAACGCCTTACCGCCCGTGTGGACGGCGATCCCCTTTGCCGTCGACGGGAGGAGCTGCATGAGCCCGACCGCGCCTGACCGCGACCGCGCCTCGGCGTCGAACTTGCTCTCGCGGTAGATCACAGCCGCCAGGAGAGCCGGGTCGAGCTGGTAGTTCCGCGCATGGCCGACGATCACGTGCTCGTAGGCGAGCGGGTAGCGGTGCTTGGCGTACCAGGCCGGCTTGTCCTCCTCGAGATAGAAGACGCCGGCCCCGAGCGCTGCGAGCGCGGTCACGGCTACGAGGGCGTATCTCACGGGCCGTCCAGCTTGCCCATCACGTCGGATACGAAGCGGTCGAGTTCCTTGCGGGTGCCGTCGTTCACGTAGGCGAAGTCGGCGCGGCGGAGCTTCTCGTCGTCCGGGAGGAGGCGGGTCTCCCGCTCGTCGAGCGGCCGGCGGGCACGCGACGCCCGCACCTCGGGTGAGGCGGTGACGGCGATAACCGCGTCGAAGCGCGTCTCACCGCCCACCTCGTAAAGGAGCGGGACCTCGGTCACGCAGACTGCCGGTGGTTCCTGCCGCTCCGCGAGATCCTCGCGCCACTTGAGATAGGTCGCCACCACGCGCGGATGGAGGAGGCTCTCCAGCCAGGCGAGCGCCTCCGGGTCACCGAAGACAGTCTCGGCGACGCGCCCGCGGTCGATCTCGCCGTCGTCGCTGAGCACGCCCTCGCCGAGACGCTCGACGATCGCCGCCTTCACCTTGGAGTCCTCGCGCAGGAACCGGTGCACGATCTCGTCACTCGAGATGACGGCCGCGCCGTGCCGTTCGAAGGCGCGCAGCATCGCCGACTTGCCGGCCCCGATTCCCCCCGTGATGGCGACCGCGACCGGACGCCTGGGGCTACTGCTTGTCGTCGTCTCCGCCCGCAGGGGCGGGCTCGGCCTCAGCGTTCAGCTCGAGCTCGGCCTCAGCGCTCAGCTCCGGGTCGGCCTCGGCTTCGAGCTCAGGTTCCGCCTCGGGCTCGACGCTCAGCTCGGGCTCGGCTTCGGCTTCGGCTTCGGCTTCGGCTTCGAGATCAGGTTCCGCCTCGGCCTCAACGCTCAGCTCGGGCTCGGCTTCGAGCTCAGGTTCCGCCTCGGTCTCGGCAGCCAACTCGAGCTCTGCCTCGGCCTCGGCGCGGGGCTCTGTCTCGTGCCCTGCGTCCACTTCCTCGGCGGCGAGTGCCTCGCCGGTCGGCTCGTCCTGCTCCGCGAAGACCTCCTCCGAGAGGCCGAGCTCGGCCGACCCGCGCGTCTCCTGGCCGTCCTCGACGCGCTTCAGCGAGAGCGAGAGGCGGCGGCGCTCGGCGTCCATCTCGATGACCTTCGCGCGCACGGTCTCGCCCTGGGAGACGACCTCCCGGGGGTTCTCGACGTGATGCTGCGCGAGCTCGGAGATGTGCACGAGCCCCTCGACGCCAGGGAGGATCTCGACGAAGGCCCCGAACGTGACCACCTTCGTCACGCGGCCCTCGACGACGTCTCCCTCGTCATAGGTGTCGACCACCTGCTGCCAGGGATCGCTCTGCGTCTGCTTCAGACCGAGCGAGATCCGCTGGCGGTCGCGGTCGATGTCGAGCACCTTGACTTCGACCTCCTGGCCGATGTCGAGCACCTCCGACGGATGGTTCACGTGGCTCCAGGAGAGCTCGGAGATATGGATGAGGCCGTCGATGCCGTCCAGGTCGACAAAGGCACCGAAGTCGACGATGTTGGAGATCGTCCCCGTGACGACGTTCCCGGGCGAAAGCCGGTCGAGGATCGCCTGGCGCATCTCCTTGCGCTCCTCCTCGAGGACAGCGCGGCGCGAGAGGACGACGTTGTTGCGGCTGCGGTTCAGCTCGATCACCTTGCAGCGGAGGGTCTTGGCCATGAACTCGTCCAAGTCCTGAACCCGGCGGATATCCACGAGCGAAGCGGGCAGGAAACCGCGCACGCCAAGATCGAGGATGAGGCCGCCCTTCACGACCTCGATCACGGTGCCCTCGACCGGCTCGCCGCTCTCGGCCGCACGCTCGATCCGCTTCCACGCCATCTCGAAGCGGGCACGCTTCTTGGAGAGGATGAGGCGGCCTTCGGCATCCTCCTTCGTGAGGACGAGCGCGTCCACCTCGTCGCCGAGCTGCACCTCGTCGGCGGGATCGACCGAGCGGCGGATCGAGAGCTCGGCGACCGGGATGACGCCCTCCGACTTGTAGCCGATGTCGACGAGGACCTCGTCCTTGTCGACGCGGACGACCTTGCCGCTCACGACCTCCCCCTCGTTGATGATCGGGAAGGTTGCGTCGTAGTTCGGGATGAGGTCGCCGTCCGGACCAAGGGTCCAGACGTCGCCTTCGACCTTGGGTTCTGCCTCTACGGTTTGGTTCTCCACCATGCGAAAGCGCGCATTATAGCTGCGGTTCCGTGAAGGTCAGGGACGTCGCCATCGTCGCCGCGGTCCTCCTTGTGGGAGGCTTCGCCGTCGCAGACGCGCTCTGGAACAGGGAGCCGGAGGCGCGACCGTCGACAACGGAGAGGCTCGTCACGTCGACGGCTCCGAAGCCGCTCCCGCTCTCCGCCGAGACCGCTGCGCCCGTCCCGGCTCCGGGCTGGCTGGTCTTCACGGACGCGCGCGACTGCCGCCTTCGCGAGGCGAGTGTGGGCCGCGGCCTCGAGCGGGCGCTCCCACTGATCGGCACGAGCTGCGCCCTCTGGGGCCCGACCACGGGGTACCGCGTCGCCTTTGGGTCGCCAGGGTCGACAGATTCCGCTGCGGCATTCGAGCTGGTCGACCTCGGCCGCCCCGACCGGCTCATGGAAGGGGGTGCCCTCGTCGGGCCCGTCGTCTGGACGGCCGACGGCGCCCGGGCTGCATGGTGCGAGACGGCGACGAACGGCTATGAGCTCGACCTGGCCGATCAGGGAGTGAAACCGCTCGACTTCTGTCCTCGCACCTTCGTCGAGGGAGGGCGGCTCGTGAGCACGCGCGACCGCGCGCTCGTCCTGGGGGCACGGGTCGTGGCGACGGCATCCGGCCACATCGAGCAGGTCGCTTCGGGTCGCGACGGGTCGCTGGCACTCGTCCTCGAAGGCGGTCGCATCGAGCGACGCGGGCCGAATGGCGGGAGCTTCCGGGCGCGCCTTCCGGTCAACACGACCGGGCCGTCGCTCGTCTTCGCCCCCGACACGTGCGCGGTGGCTGCGGTGGGCCCGCTCACCGTTTCGGTCGTCGATCTCGGCTGCTTTCGCGGGCGTGGGCAGGTGACGACGGTCTCCACGGACAACTGCATCAACCGGCGGGAAGAGGCGAACTCCGAGTGCGCCCGCTATCCCGCGCCGCGCACCTTCGTCGGACGCGCCGCTGCCTGGTCGCCCGACGGGAACTGGCTCGCAGTCGCCGAGCCGAGGGCGATCGCCTTCCACCGGGTCGCAGGCGGGTACCGCGTCATTCGCTGGCGCGCCCAGGCGGCATCGCTCGTCTGGCTGGGTTAGCTCTTAGCCTCGTTCCAGTCGTCGCCGACGCCGACGTCGACAGCGAGCGGCGGGTCGAGCGGGTAGGCGCCCACCAGCTCGGCGCGCACGAGCTCCCGCACGGCTGAGAGCTCCACCTCGGGAACCTCCAGCAGAAGCTCATCGTGCACCTGAAGCACGAGCCGCGCCGCCCGGCCCTCGGCGCGCAGCCGCCGCTGGATCGACACCATCGCCGTCTTGATGATGTCCGCGGCCGTCCCCTGCATGACGAAGTTGACCGCGAGCCGCTCCCCGAACCCTCGCGTCTGGCGGTTCGAGGCGCGCAGCTCGGGCGCAGGTCGCCGGCGGCCGAGCAGCGTGGTCGAGTAGCCGTCCCGCATCGCCTGCTCGATCGTGCGCTGGATGAAGTCCTGCACGAGCGGGAAGCGCGCCAGGTAGGCGTCGATGTACTCCTGCGCCTGCTCACGCGGGATCTCGAGGTTCTCCGAGAGCCCGAAGGCCGAGATCCCGTAGATGATCCCGAAGTTGACCATCTTCGCCACGTTCCGCTGATCCTTCGTCAGCTCGGCCCGCGGGACGCCGAGCACCTCGGACGCCGTGGCGGCGTGGATGTCCTCGCCACGCGCGAAGGCGTCGCGGAGCTTCGGCTCGCCCGAGACGTGGGCGAGGATGCGCAGCTCCACCTGCGAGTAGTCGGCGGAGAGGAGCCGGAAGCCCGGCTCGGCGACGAAGGCGCTCCGGATCTCGCGCCCGAGCTCGGTCCGGATCGGGATCGACTGCAGGTTCGGGTTGGTGGTCGAGAGCCGCCCGGTCGAGGCGACCGCCTGGTTGAAGGTCGTGTGGAGCCGGCCGTCCTCGCCGATCAGCTCGGGGAGCGGGCCGAGGTAGGTGTTTAGGAGCTTGGAGAGCTCGCGCCACTCCTCGATCACCTCGACGATCGAGTGCTCTCCGCGAATCGAGCGGAGCACCCGCGTGTCGGTCGAGTAGCCGGTCTTGCCCTTCCGGCCCGCGGTCAAACCCAGCTTTTCGAAGAGGATCCGCGCGACCTGCTGCGTCGAGCCGAGCATGAACTCCTCGCCGGCGAGCTCGTGCGCGCGGGCTTCGAGCTCCTCGACCCGGTCGGCGAGGCGTGCCGTGATCTCCCCCATCCGGTACGTGTCGATCCGAATGCCCACGTCCTCCATTTCCGCGAGAACAGCCGTCAGAGGGAGCTCGATCTCTCGGTAGAGACCGTCTTGGCCGCGCTCGGCGAGCTTGTCGCGAAGGGGCGGCGCGAGGCGAAGCGCGGCAGCCGCCTGGCGGACGAGCGCCTCGGTCTCCTCGTCGGCCGCCGGCACCGGCTTCAGCTCGATCCCGCGCTCCTCCGCCAGGTCGTCGAGGACGTAGGTCGGGCGGCCGGGGTCGACGAGGTAGGCCATGAGGAGCGTGTCGTCGGCGACGTCGATGCCGCGGCCGGCCGCCCGGCGAAGGAGCTTGGCGTCGTGGGCCACGAGCTTCGCGTCACGGAGCGCGCGTACGACGTCGACCCGCCACTCTCCGACGAGAACCTCGCCCTGCGCCAGCGCGAAGCGGCCGTCGACGACCTGGATCGCAGCCTCCCCGCTCACCGCTTGCGGAACGGCCTCGCGCCACAGCACCTCGACCCCTTCGACGACGGGCGCGGAGGAAGGCAGCGCAGCATCGAGCTCGTCGACACGGCGCAGCAGATTCCGAAACTCGAAGCGGCGGAAGATCTCCTTGAGCTGCGAGCGGTCGGGTGGCGAAAGGACGAGGCTCTCCGGATCGCAGTCGAGCTCGAGGTCGCGGCGCATCGTGGCGAGCTCCTTCGAGAAGCGCGCCTGGTCGGCGTGCTCGCGGATCGCCTTCCCGCGGGCGGGCGAAAGCTCAGCGGCGTGCTCGATCACGGCCTCGAGGGACCCGTACTGGGCGAGAAGCTGCCCGGCGGTCTTGTCGCCGATCCCGGGGATGCCGGGGATGTTGTCCGAGGTGTCGCCCTTCAGGCCGATGAAGTCGGGGATCAGCTCCGGCCCGATCCCGTAACGGGAAAACACCCGCTCGGGCGTGTAGACGTGGACGTCGGCGACCCCCCGCGGAGTCATCATCAGCGCGACGTTCTCCGAGACGAGCTGGAAGGCGTCCCGGTCGGTCGAGACGACCGTCGTCTTCATGGCCGCCTCGTCGGCCCGCGTTGCGAGCGTTGCGATCACGTCGTCCGCCTCCCAGCCCTCGAACTCGAGGTTCCGGTAGCCGAACGCCTCGACGATCGGCCGGAAGTGCGGGAACTGCTCGCGCAGGAGATCCGGCATCGGCCGCCGGTCGATCTTGTAGTCGGGGCTCGCCTCCTTGCGGTGCACCGGCTTCGTGTCCCACGCGACGGCAACCCCGCGCGGGCGGTAGTCCGAGAGGAGCTTGAAGAGCATGTTCGTGAAGCCGAGGAGCGCGTTCGTCGAGAAGCCTTCCGAGGTAGCAAGCTCCTCCGGGAGCGCGAAGAAGGCGCGGTAGGCCAGGTTGTTGCCGTCGACGAGGAAGAGCTCGGAGTCACGGGCGGGCCCGTCGTCGAGCTGGAGCTCGGCCCCCGTCAGCGTCTTCGGCGACATCGTTTCGAACTGTATTCGGCACCGGCCTCTACCCGGTCGGCGCAGCCGCCGGTTCGCCCCCGCGTCCTCGGGGAGGCATCGAGGCGGGCCGATCTGACTACGCTCCGTCCATGGACGTCGCGGCGGCGATTCGCGAGGGTTACACGCTCCCGGGCGCGTGGTACACGGACGATTCCGTCTTCGCCGAGGAGCGGCGGCGCATCTTCCACCGCACATGGCAGTACGCGGGCCCGGCGGCCGCCGTTGCCGAGCCGGGCGATTTCCTCACGCACCGAACGGGAGCCGTGCCCCTCGTCGTCGTCCGCGATACGGACGGCGCGTTGAACGCCTTCGTGAACGTCTGCCGCCACCGCGGAGCGGAGGTCGTCCTCGCCGAGCGGGGGAACCGCAAGACCCTCCAGTGCCACTACCACGCGTGGACGTACGGGCTCGACGGATGCCTGCGGGCGGCCCCCGGCGAGAAGGAGCAGGTCGACTTCGACCGCAGCGAGTTCTCGCTCGTGCGCGTGCAGGCGGAGACGTGGGGACCGTTTCTCTTCGTGAATCCCGTCGCCGGGGCGCCCCCACTCGCCGAGACGCTCGGTGAGCTCCCGGCGATCGTGAACGCGTCGGGGCTCGACTTCGACGGGCTGCAGCTCCGGGAGACAGCCGAGTACGACACGGCCGCGAACTGGAAGGCGATCGTCGACAACCAGCTCGAGTGCTACCACTGCCCGGTCGCCCACCCCGCCTTCGCGGCCCTCGTCGACACCGACGACTACACGACCGAGGAGTTCCCGACGTTCACCGTTCAGCGCGGCCGCGTGCGGGACTCCGCGCGGGGGGGCGACGGTCCGTACCGGATCAGTGCGGGCGTCGACGAGAGCTTCTACGTGTTCCTCTGGCCGAACTTCGCGCTCAACGTCTATCCAGGGCCGGGCAACGTCTCCGTGAACGTCTTTCTCCCACTCGAGCCCGGCCGCACGCTCGCGCGCTACCACTACTACTTTGCCGACGCGGTCTCAGACGACGACCTCGCGGAGTTCGTCGGCTTCATCGACCAGGTGCAGCGAGAGGACATCGTCCTCGTCGAGTCGGTCCAGCGCGGTCTCGGCTCCGGCTTCTACGACCGGGGGAAGCTCTTCGCCGGCCGCGAGGACGCGCTCCGGTACTTCCAGCGGCTCGTCGCGGGCGCGCTGGCTACCGGGCGCCGCTAGTCCATGCCCAGGTAGGCCTTCTGAACCTGCTCGTTCTTGGCCAGAGCCTTGGCGTCGTCCGTCAGGGCGATATGCCCCGTCTCCATCACGTAGCCGCGATGAGCGACGTCGAGCGCCATCATGGCGTTCTGCTCGACGAGGAGGATCGGCGTGCCCTGCTGGTTGATCTCCTTGACGATCTCGAAGATCCGCTCGACGAAGATTGGGGCGAGGCCCATCGAGGGCTCGTCCAGCATGACGAGCTTCGGGCGCGCCATCAGCGCGCGGCCCATCGCCACCATCTGCTGCTCGCCGCCCGAAAGCGTCCCCGCACGCTGGGTCTTTCGCTCGGCGAGGCGCGGGAAGAGAGCATAGACCCGGTCGAGGTCTTCCTTGAAATTCTGGCGGTCGGTGCGCTGGAACGCCCCCATCTCGAGGTTCTCGAGCACGCTCATGTGCGGGAAGAGCCGGCGGCCTTCCGGAGACTGCGAGATGCCCATCTTCACGATCGAGTGCGCCGGGTCGTTCGTGATGTCCTTGCCCTGGAAGACGATTCGTCCCTTGCGCGGGTTGTTCAGTCCGTTGATCGACCGGAGGGTCGTCGACTTGCCTGCCCCGTTCGCGCCGATGAGCGTGACGATCTCGCCCTCACGCACCTGGAGGCTGATCCCCTTGAGCGCGTGGATCGAGCCGTAATAGGTGTGGATGTCCGTGACCTCGAGGATCACGCCGTCGCGACCCCCGTTTGCCCGCTGCTGCTGCGGCGGAGCCTGGGTCTCGGGCTGAGGTGCCGGGCTCTCGGCCGCCCGCTCGGGAGGCGGAGTCTGCTCGCTCACGCGACGGCCGCCTTGCCGAGGTAGGCCTCGATCACGCGGGCGTCCTTCTGGATCTCCTGCGGGGCGCCCTCGGCGATCTTCTCGCCGTAGTCGAGCACGGTGACGCGGTCGGAGATGCCCATGACGACCTTCATGTCGTGCTCGATCATGAGGACGGTCAGGTCGCGCTCCTCGCGGAGCTTCGCGGTGAAGTCCGTGAAGGCGGCGGTCTCCTGCGGGTTCATTCCGGCCGTGGGCTCGTCGAGCAGGAGGAGCTTCGGCTCGGTCGCGAGCGCCCGCGCAACCTCGAGGCGGCGCTGGTCGCCGTAGGGGAGGTTCCGGGCGAGCTGGTCGTCTCGTCCCTTCAGCCCCGAGAACTGGAGCAGCTCCCGGGCCCGCTCGCGCGCCTCGCGCTCCTCGCGGCGGATCCCCGGGGTGCGGATGACGGAGCGGATGATCCCGAAGGGCGCGCGGGCGGACGAAAGCCGCGAGTGCATCCCGACCATGACGTTCTCGAGCGAGGTCATTTGCTGGAAGAGGCGGATGTTCTGGAAGGTCCGCCCCACGCCGCGCTCGGTGATCGCGTGCGGCGGCTTCCCCGTCACGTTGTCGCCGTTGAAGATCACGGTTCCGGCGGTCGGCTTGTAGACGCCGGTCAGCATGTTGAAGAAGGTCGTCTTTCCGGCCCCGTTCGGCCCGATCAGGCTGACGATCGACCGCTCGGGGATCACGAAGTCGACGTCGTTCACGGCCAACAGGCCGCCGAACTCCTTGCGGATCTGGGTCGCCTCGAGGAGCATGGCGCCGGCCATCAGCGGCTCGCCCCGTAGACGCTCTCGTCCTGGACGCCTTCCTCCATCTCGAGCTTGCGCCGTCGCTCGGGTATCAGCCCGGTCGGGCGGAAGAGCATCATCAGCACGATGATCACGCCGTAGATCCCGAACTGGTACTTCGCCACCTCGAAGTCGAGCGGAGTCTGCCGTTTGAGGTACGTGCCGATGTTCGCGAGCCCCTCAACGTTCAGCCAGGCGAGGATCGAGCCCGCGGTGACGACGCCCCAGACGCTGCCCATCCCGCCGAGCACGACCATGCAGAGCAGGAAAACGGAGATGTTGAAGTAGAACTCGCTCGGGAAGGCGCCCGACTTGAAGCTCGCGTAGTAGGCGCCCGCGATCCCGCCGAAGAAGGCCCCGAGCGCATAGGCCCAGGTCTTGGTGCGCATGAGCGGAATGCCCATCGCGGCGGCGGCCGTCTCGTCCTCCCGGATCGCGATCCAGGCCCGTCCGAGGCGCGACTCGCGCAGCCGCACGCTGCAGAAGAGCGTGATGAGGAGTAGAGCGAGCGCCGCGTAGAAGAAGAGCTTCTCGCGGATGAACGACTGCTGGAAGTTGACCGGGAGCCCGCCCCACGCGCCGTTCAGGCCCTCGCCGAAGCCCGGCGAGTCGATCGGGTTGATCCCGAACGTGCCCGCGGTCAGGTTGAACCCGCCCAGGTTGTCCCCATTCCGGACGAACACGGGGACGATCTCGCCGAACCCGAGCGTTACGATCGCGAGGTAGTCCCCACGCAGGCGCAGCGTCGGGAGGCCGATGATGATCCCGGCGAGTGCGGTCAGGAGCCCGGCGGCGAGGAGCACGATCCAGACGTTCACGTGGATCCCGTTCAGGTCGCGGGAGATTCCGGCCGAGCCGAAGTGGAAGCTGACCTGCTGGAAGTGGCCGGAGGCGAGCCAGCCGGCCGTGTAGGCGCCGACGGCGTAGAACGCCACGTACCCGAGGTCGAGCAGGCCCGCGTAGCCGACGACGATGTTCAGCCCGACGGCCATGATCACGAAGACGATCACGATCACGGCCGTCGAGACGCTCGGGAAGTTGATGATGACCGGGACGTTCGTGAACTCCGCGAGCCAGTTCTCGTGGTACCACGGGTAGAGCACCGCGAGCAAGATCAGGATCGTTGCCGGGATCAGCGTGCGGGCCCGCTCGGGCAGCTGGTTCCAGCCGCGACCGGCAGCACCCATACCGCTCCGCCCCTTCACGCGCTCCATGCGACTTTCCGAGCCACCTGTCTTTCCCGTCGTGGCCACGTCAGGTTCCTTCTGCGGTTCGTTCGCCCAAGAGGCCCTCCGGGCGGAAGACCAGGATCGCGATCAGGATCCCGAAGATCACCGCCCTGGTCCAGTCGCTGGGCGCGCCGACGTCCGGGAAGAACCACGCGCCGTCGAGCGGATGGCCCCAGCGGAGGCCCTCGTTGAAGGCCTCGATCAGGCCGATGATCGTGGCGCCGAGGACGGCCCCGCTCAGGTTGCCGATCCCGCCGAGGACGGCTGCCGTGAAGGCGAACAGCCCGAGCTGGAAGCCCGTGTCGTAGCGCATGTTGAACTGGAGGAGGAAGAGCAGGCCCGCGGCGGCCGCGAGGGCGCCCGCGAGCGCAAAGGTCACGGAGATCGTCCGGTTGACGTTGATCCCCATCATCGCCGAGGCGTCCTTGTCCTGAGCCGTGGCGCGCATGGCCTTGCCCTGGCGCGTCGAGCGGACGAACCAGGTCAGCGAGACGAGAAGCGGGACGACGATCAGAAGGACGATCAGCTTGTTCCACTGGTAGGCGAACGACCCGATCTCGATCGCGTTCGAGCGCGGCAGGAGCTCGGTCGCGCCGTAGAACTCGACGTCGTAGACCGCGAGCCCGACGTTCTGGACGATGAACGACACGCCGACAGCGGTGATGAGTGGCGCAAGCCGCGGGGCGGTTCGCAGGCGGCGGTACGCGACCAGCTCGATCAAGGCGTTCCCGACCGCGAAGAGCGGCATCGTCAGGATGAGGCAGAGCAGGAGCGCGCCGATGATGATCACCATCGAGTCGTCGGAAGTGATGCCGAGGAACTTGCCGCTCAGCACGCTGAACGCGACGAGGCCCGAGAGGGCGAACACGTCGCCGTGCGCAAAGTTGATCAGCTGGAGAATCCCGTAGACGAGCGTGTACCCGAGCGCGACCAGGCCGTAGACGGCCCCGTTCGTGAGGCCGATGAAGAACACGTTCATGAAGTCGGCGGGGTCGCTGATCAGATTCCCGATCAGCCAGATGAAGACCAGCGCGACGAGCCCGAGACCGATCAGCGAGAGGATCCCGGGCCGTTTCGGCCCGAGAAGGGCCGCGAGCGCCGAGGGTGGTTCTCTACGAGCCTGGACTGAGATAGCTAGTCCTCCTGGGAAGCGGCGGCGAGGGGAGGGCCGAAGCCCTCCCCTCGTGCACCGGTTTTCTGCCTAGGCGCCGCCGCCCTTGGCCGCCTCGACGAGCTCGGCCTCCGGCGTAACGACTTCCTGGGTGTCAAACGACTTCGCTGCGACGTAGATGGTCACTGGACCGACCGTCGGGTCGCCGTTCTCGTTGATCTCGAACTCCGGCGCGATGATCCCGTCCGTCGTCGTGAACTCGAACATGGACTGGATCACAGCCGCGCGGTCAGCACCGCCCGCCTCGACTGCCGCCAGAATCACCTCGGCCGCCTGGGCCGCGTATGCCGTGTACGGCTCGAGCGGAGGCTCGGCACCCGACGACTCCATGAAGGAATCGACGAACTCCTTGCCAGCACCCTCGAGCTGGTCGGCCGGAACGCCTGCGACGCTCGAGAACGCGCCCGCGGCGGACTTGCCGGCCTCGTCGATCGTCGCCTGCGTGGTGAACCCGTCCGGCATGAGCAGGACGATCCCCTCGTCAGGCGTGGCCGCGTTCGGCCCGAGCACTGAGACCTTGTCCTTGATGACCTGGCCGCCATTCTCGCAGATGAGACCGCCGAGGAACACGGACTGTGCACCGCTGGCCTTGATCTTCCGGAAGAGCGCCTCGTAAGAGGACGCCTTCGGATCCCAGGCAGCGAAGCCCGAGACCTTCATGCCGAGGCTCTCGGCAGCATTCCGGAAGTTCTGCGCGACACCGAGACCGTAGGCCTCGCGGTCGTTCAGGACGTAGACGCTCTCGATGCCGATCGACTGCGCGTACTGCGCAACCGCAGCGCCCTGGTACGCGTCGTGCGCCACCATGCGGGTGTAGTTGCGGGAGCCGGCCGGGTAGTACTTGTCCGGCTCGTCCTTCGCGCAACCTGGCCCGGCCTCGGTGAGACAGACGTACGTGTTGGCGGGCGAGACCATCGCTACACCGCCGCCCGGCGCGTTGTTCAGGACCGGGATGATGATCGCGGCACAGCCAGAGTTGAACGTGCCGATGACGCCGACGACCGCTTCGTTCTGGGCGTAGGCGTTCGCGTTCTGGCTGCACTTGCCCGGATCCCACTTCCCGGCCTGCGCCGTCGAGTCGTCACAGGACTGGTACCCGACGTTCGTGTCGCCGGCCTTCCAGCCGTGCTGCTCGAGGACGAACTGGATGCCCTCGACCATCTGCACGGTCTGTACCCGCGACGAGCCCTGTAGCGGCAAGTCCGAAGCGATCAGGACGTCCGGAGAGCCTTCGCCCTCGTAGACCATCGCCTCACAGCTCGCCGACGGAAGCTCCGAGACGTCTCCGCCCCCGTCTCCGTCCCCGCCCGTATCACCGGTAGCAGCGGCATCTCCGCCACCCCCATCGTCGTCACCGCCGCAGCCCGCGGCCGTGAGCGCGAGGGCCCCGATGAGAAGCGCGAGAAGCGCCAAGAGAATTGACTTCTTCCTCACCTGCCTCCTCCTATCGTTGGCATTCGCAATCGTTCGACGCTCCACGAGCGCCCGGACACCGGTCTGCAGCACTGGTCACGCTTCCCCTCGGTCCGCAGCTGTCCCGCTTGTCAGTCGGGCGATTATGGCGGCGGAACCCGAGTGGTTCAAGCCTGACGCTACGCTTGCCGAGGTGGCGTCCCTCGCCGAAGTGGCGGAACTGGTAGACGCGCTGGACTCAAAATCCAGTGGGGCTTGGCCCCGTGCGGGTTCGATTCCCGCCTTCGGCATTGACTTCTCCCCTCGTGCAGTCCTACTTCCGTGAGGCAAAAGACGTTGCCGGGTCAGCGAAGTTAGGCGTATGGCGCGACGGGTCGGCGTCCTGACGGGCGGTGGGGACTGCCCCGGACTGAACGCCGTCATCCGAGCGGTCGCACGTCGCTCGCTCGACCGCGGCTACACGGTGGTAGGCGTTCAGGCAGGCTGGCGCGGTCTCGTTGACGGCCGCTTTCGCGATCTCGGTCCGCGGGAGATCTCGGGGATCCTCCCTCGCGGTGGCACGATCATCGGAACCTCGCGGACGAATCCGTACAAGAGCGAGCGCGGCGTCGAGGCCGTGCTCAGGCACCTCGAGGAAGCGCACCTGGATGCCCTCGTGGCAATCGGGGGCGAGGACACGCTCGGCGTGGCAGCACGGCTGCACGCTGAGCACGAGGTCCCCGTCGTCGGCGTCCCGAAGACGATCGACAACGACCTCTCTGCGACCGACTACACGTTCGGCTTCGACACAGCGGTGACGATCGCGACGGAAGCGATCGACCGACTGCACACCACGGCGGAGTCGCACAACCGCGTGATGGTCGTCGAGGTGATGGGCCGCCACACCGGTTGGATCGCCGTGATGAGCGGGATCGCCGGCGGGGCCGACGTGATCCTTATCCCGGAGCAGCCGATGACGGTCGAGGAGTGCTGCGACGAGATCCGCAGCCGCCACGGGCGCGGCAAGGACTTCTCGATCGTCGTCGTGAGCGAGGGATACGAGCTGACCTACGCGTCGGGCGAGCGCCAGGCCGTCGCCGGCGAGCCCGCGGCCACCGACCAGTTCGGCCACGTCCGGCTCGGGGGGGTGGGCGACGCGCTCGCACGGGAGATCGAGACCCGCACGGGCTACGAGACGCGGGTCACCGTGCTCGGGCACGTCCAGCGCGGCGGCTCGCCGACGCCCCGCGACCGGGTGCTCGCGACGCGCTTCGGCCTCAAGGCTGCCGACCTCGTCCACGAAGGGCAGTTCGGGATGATGGCCGCCCTCCACGGGGACGAGATCGTCGCCGTCCCGCTGCGCGACGCGGTCGTCGAGCTAAAGACCGTGCCGCCGGGCTGGTACGACGTCGCTCGCGCCTTCTTCGGTTAACGGCCCAGGGCCGGTGCGTACGATTCCGGGCCGTGCTGCGTGCAACCAGTCTCGTCCTGCTCGTCCTCGTGGCCGCCGCGTGCTCGGGCGGCGGCGGCGAGAGCGTCGGTTCGGCCACGACCTCCGCTGCGCCGACGACGACTGAGGCCGCGCCGACCACGACCGAGCCCGACCCGTTTCCGACAGTTCAGCCGGGCCAGGTGCTGACGCGTTTCGTGCGCGCGGCCCGCGCAGGCAACACACGCGCGATCTGGCAGCTCCTGTCCGTGCCCTCCCGCCGCCGGCTCGGGCCGACCTTCGAGGGGTTCGAGGCGCGCTCGGGCCCGCGCCTCGCGCGCGAGGTCGGCGTCTTCGTGCCGGGCAGCTCCCGCGTTTTCCTGGACGAGCCGATCACGAGTCTCTTTGCGGTGGCCGCCTACGGCGGGCGAACGACGATCGGCGAAGGCGGGCCGTTCGGGAGCTACGCGGCGGCGCTCCGCCTCGAGGACGGCGGGTGGCGGTTGGAGCTCGGCGGCCCTGTGCAGCTTCAGCCGCTCGGCCCCGATCCGGGAAGCGTGGCACGCGGGACGTTCCAACTGGCCGCCGGCGTCGAGGCGAACGCCGCGGTCGCCGAGGCCGGAATCTGGCTCGACGGGCAGGCGGTGCCCGGGCGGACGGCCGGCGCCGGAGATGCAAGGCGCGTGACGCTCTTCGGTGACTCGAGCGGCCGGATCCCGCGCGGCCCGCACGCGGTCGTCTCGTTCGCAAGCACGTTTGCGGACGCCTCCGCCCTCGCGTGGATGTTCACTTACCGCGGCAAGTCCCCCGGCCGCTAACGCGGCCGGAATGACGAATGGCACTTCGGGATGGAGCCCCGGAGCTAGAGCAGCTCGGAGAGCGGGAACGAGCGGTGCCGTAAGGGCGGCACCAGGTAGTTCTGGCGGTGCGTGGCGTTGAGCACGGCGTTGAAGCCTGCGCCGCGGCCGCGCGGGTCGATCGGGAGCTTCGTGCCGTCGGGCAGGACGCCGTCCATGGCGAGACGGTTCCGGTGGAAGTCGTCGCTCGTCGGGTTGAAGACGACGAAATGGACACCCGCAGCCGGCTCGTTGCTCAGCCGGTCGACGTCCGGGCGAGAGCTCCAGAAGAACGGGTTGTCGAGCGTGTCGAAGTCGGCCCGCTGGGGGATCGCCGTCCCCTTCGGATAGGGCGTCTCGTCGGTCCCGACGATCGCCTCTTGGAGGCGCGAGGCCGGCTGGATCGAGGCGCTGTGCCCGAACGCCCCGTGCCGCCTCGCATCCCGCTTCACCGCCTCGACGTCGGCCGCATCTTCCTCCGTCTGCGCGATCGTCTGCGTCCCCTGGGCGACGCGCGTCTCCGGCCGGATCATCGTCGTCACGCGCTCGCTGAAGTCGAAGTTCAGAAACCACGCCTCGAGGTCTTCGAAGATGTGCGAGAGGTGCATCGCGGTGCCTCCGCGGAAGTACCCGTCCGGATGCTGGTCGGTCAGCCCCGGAATCGTCTCGTGATTCGCGATCCGCCCCGGCCCCATCGTGTTCTTCTGGCTCGAGGTGAAGCCGAGGAAGAGCTCGGCCGTGTCCGGGATCAGCTCAGCACCGGGGATGCCCGCCGCCAGGGCCATCTTCTTGGGCAGGCTCTGCTCGCCGCCGAACCCGCCGCCGATGAACCCGCGGCGGATGCTTGTCGGCTCGAAGAGGCCCTCCAGGCTCGCGAAGAGCGCCTTGGAGCCGGCGCGCACGTGCTCCGAGTTGTCGCTGCGGAAGAAGACGGCCACCTCGTTCTCCTCGAGCACGAGGTCGTCCGGGTCGCTTGGGAAGCGGATCGCGTCGATGAGCGCCCGCGTCGAGCGCCCACGGGCTTCGCTCGCCCGCAGGTCGACCGGCAGGTGCTGGTCCGCCAGAGAGGGCACATAGCGGCTGAAGTACGGCAGACCCCAGGCGACCGTCACGTGCAGGCCGCGCGGCTCGGGCGCATACTCCCCTTCCAGCCGCCGCAGGGCAGCCTCGAGCGCCTCACGGGCTTCCCGTAGGGCAACTCGCGTTTCTTCCACCCGCACGGTCGCGGTGACGACTTCGTTGTGGAGCGGAGGTACGAGGACCTCGACGCCGTTGTCGACCACCTTGTCGAGGGTGACCACGTGCTGTTCGGCTCCTCCCGCGCGGCGGCGCGGGAGCCCTCCGCCCTCGTCGGCAAGGCGGTCGAGTAGCTCGTAGATCCCGGCGCCGCCGAGCGCAGCGCCGAGCGCCGTGCCCGCACCGCCCACCACGAGCTGGCGGCGGGTGAGCTTCATTCCTTACGCCTGCGTGGGCTCGACCCGGACGAGGCCGCTCGTGATGCGGTCGAGGCTCTCGACGACCTGGGCGTACGTGAGCGGCTCCGCAACGTGCTGACTGACGGCATAGAGCGTGCCCTCTTCCTCCCAGGAGTAAAGGACGTGCCAGACGTCCGCGCCGCGGTTTCGCGTGTAGACCTTCACCTCGCGGTCACCCAGCTTCTTCGTCCCGCTCGGGTCGGCGAAGCAGGGAACCTTGCGCCGCCGCGTCACGCCCGCCTCGGTTTCGACTTCCTGACAAGTCGGGATCTTTGCGTTTCCCGGCTGACCGCGGAAGTTCACGTGCAGCTCGCCGCTCTGCACCTCGTACCACGTCCATCCGAGCAGATAGCTCCCGTCGGGGTCGACCGAGTTGATGTTGTTCCACATGCCGTCGATGTCGCCGTCCAGCGGGTCGGGCATCCAGCTCGGGCAGTAGACCGGGGCCTCGATCCGGTTCGCGAGCTTCTGCCAGTCCGCCTTCCACGCTGCGGGGCACTCGGCCTTCGAAGGTGACTTCGCCGCAGCCTTCGCCGGCTCTTCCTCCGAGCCGCCGCAGGCGCTCGCCGCGAGCGCTAACCCGGCCAGCACCAACGCGAGGACCCCTCTCACAGTGGAAAAGTGTACGCGCCGGAACGTCAGTGGAAGCAGAAGCGGCGCGTCAGCCGCTAGCGCCTGGTGCCGCCGACGAGCTCACCGACGGCGCGGGAGAAGTCCGGCGCGCCGGCGAGGTTCCGGACGACCAGGGCGTCGACGCCAGCCCGCTCGAGCGCGAGTACCTGCTCCCTCGAGACGGCGTTCGTCTCGACGACGACGAGCTTCCCCGCCGGCACGTCCGGGAGAAGGTCGAGCGCGCGCTCGAGCTCTTCCTCGTCGTCGCCGCCGTCGCGGAGCGAGATGAAGACGATGTCGGGGTCGACGCGCTGCAGCGCTTCCTCGAGCTGGTCTTCGTCCTCGACGTCGAGCGCGCAGTCGACGTCGAGCTCGAGAGCCTCCGCGTGCAGCTCCTCGAGCCGCTCGCCGGCTCCGGCCAGATCGTCGTAGCGGATCACGCATGCGTCGACACCGAGCTCGCTCAGGCGAAGGAGCCGCCCGACGTCCTCCACCGGCTCGCGCACGAGCACAGGGAGCCCAGCCGCGGGTTGCGCCAGCTCGGCGTGGCCGAGCGTCGCGACCGCGATCGCCTCCGCGCCCGCCTCCTCGGCGGCAGCGGCCAAGGATCCGACATCGCCCGAGAGTGCGGGAACGACCGAGATCCCATCGCCCTCGGAGATCGCCTGGCTGAAGCGGCTCATGCGCGCGAGAGGATCAAACGCCGATCGGATGCCAGACGGTCTTCAGCTCGAGATAGGCAGCTGCGTGCCACGGCGAGTGTCCGTCGCCGTTTCGCACGACCCGCTTGACGTTCTCGGCCGCGAGCTCCTCGAGCTCGGCGCGGTCGCCCTCGACCCCTGCCAGGTCGATCGCGTTTACGTCCATGTGGGAGGCGAGCACCGGGGCGAGCTCGCCCTTTCGCCCGGTCAAGACGTTGACGACGCCTCCCGGAACGTCGGAAGTAGCGAGTACCTCAGCCAGTGTGATCGCGGCCAGCGGGTGTCGCTCCGAGGCGCAGACGACAACGGCATTCCCTCCGACGAGCGCCGGTGCGACCCGCGAAACGAGCCCGTGGAGCGGCGGCGCCTCGGGCGCAACGATCCCGACGACTCCCGTCGGCTCGGGGATCGTGAAGTTGAAGTACGGGCCCGCGACCGGGTTCGACGAGCCGATCACCTGCGCGAGCTTGTCGGCCCAGCCCGCATACCAGATCCATGTGTCGACGGCCTCGTCCACCTCGGCCTCGCCGCCGGAGAGCTCGGCGAACTCCGCGCGCCTGCCCTCCATCATCTCGGCGATCCGGTAGAGCACCTGGCCGCGGTTGTAGGCGGTCATCCCCGCCCACTCGGGGAGCGCGGCGCGCGCGGCGCGAACCGCGTCGCGGACGTCCTTCCGCGAGGCGCGCGCGACGTTCGCGTCCTCGATCTCGTACGTACGGCCGGACTCCGAGCGCGGGAACGCCCCGCCGATGTAGAGCTTGTAGGTCTTCCTGACGTCGAGCCTGCTCATCCGCCCAAGCTCTCCGGCTTCCCCTCGAAGTCGAGGTATGGCTCGAGACCCTGAAGACCGCCCTCGCGGCCGAAGCCGGACTCCTTGAAGCCTCCGAACGGCGAGGTCGGGTCGAAGCGGTTGAAGGTGTTCCCCCACACCACCCCTGCCCGAAGGCGCGACGCCATGTAGAGGATCCGGGATCCCTTCTCCGTCCAGATCCCCGCGGAGAGGCCGTACGCGGTGTTGTTCGCCTTCTCGACCGCCTCCTCGGGCGTGCGGAATGTGAGGACCGAGAGCACGGGGCCGAAGATCTCCTCCTGGGCGATCCGGTAGCTCTGCGCAACGTTCGTGAAGACCGTCGGGGCGAAGAACCAGCCCTTCTCGGGCAGGCGGCAGGGCGGCTGGTAGATCTCGGCGCCCTCCGCCTCGCCTGCGGCAACGAGCTCCTGGATGCGGTCGAGCTGCTCCTTCGAGTTGATCGCGCCGACGTCGGTGTTCTTGTCGAGCGGGTCGCCCACCCGAAGCGTCCCCATCCGGCGCTTGAGCTTCGCGATCACGGGCTCGTAGATCGACTCCTGGACGAGGAGCCGGGAGCCCGCGCAGCACACGTGGCCCTGGTTGAAGTAGATGCCGTTGACGATCCCCTCGACCGCCTGATCGAGCGCGGCGTCGTCGAAGATCACGTTGGCGGCCTTCCCGCCCAGCTCGAGCGTCAGCTTCTTGTTCGTGCCCGCGATCGCCCGCTGGATCGCCTTCCCCACCTCGGTCGAGCCGGTGAAGGCGACTTTGTCGACGTCCGGGTGCTTGACGAGCTCGGCACCGGCGCGGCCGTCGCCCGTGACGATGTTCACCACGCCCGGAGGAAGTCCCGCCTGGCGAAGGACGTCGCAGAAGAGGAGCGCAGTCAGGGGCGTCGTCTCGGCCGGCTTCAGGACGACGGTGTTCCCCGTTGCGAGGGCTGGCGCGACCTTCCACGCCAGCATGAGGAGCGGGAAGTTCCACGGAATGATCTGTGCCGCCACGCCGACCGGCTGCGGACGACGGTTCGGGAAGGCGTACTCGAGCTTGTCCGCCCAGCCCGCGTAGTAGAAGAAGTGCGCGGCCGCGAGCGGGACGTCTACGTCGCGCGACTCCCTGATCGGCTTGCCTCCGTCGAGCGACTCGAGCACGGCGAACTCGCGCGAGCGCTCCTGCAGGACGCGCGCGATGCGGAAGATGTACTTGGCCCGCTCGCTGCTCGGGAGCGACGACCAGCCGTTCGAGAACGCCTCGCGAGCGGCGCCGACCGCGACGTCGACGTCTTCGGCGCCGCCGTACGCGACCTCGGCGAGCGGCTCCTCGGTGGCCGGGCTGACGGTCGGCTGGTACTCGCCCGAGCGCGGCTCGACCCACTCGCCGCCGATGAAAAGCCCGTAGCGCTCCTCGAGCTGCACGACGTCGCGCGACTCAGGGGAGGGCGCGTAGTCGAAAGCTGAAGGGACCGGCGAGCGGTCTTGACGTCTCTCGAGATCTGGCAAGGCGCTCGCCTTATCGTACCCCCAGCGCCCGACCCTTCTTTCCCGCCGAGGAGAACGGGCGGCGCTCCCGCACCGCCCGTCGTCTCGGACGACTTCTCTGCCGGTCAGTTCACCTGGATGGGAATACGGAGGCCTCCGCTCAGGATTCCATCCTGCGGGACTTTCTGACCTGGGAAGACGGTGCCCGTGGACGTCGCGGTGCACAGGCCATCTCGCTCAGTCATCAAGAAGAGGAAGTGCACGCCCGGCGTGAGCAGGTTGCCCGGAATCGTGACCGCCTCATTTCGGTGCGCTCCCGGATGGTCGAACACCGACGTGCCCAAGTCCGCCGAGTGGAAGTTTGGGTCGAGGCGCAGCCAGTGGCTGGTGACCGCGTCGTCTCCGCCGCCGCCGAACGGCGCCCCGTCCTGTCCTGAAACGTTCAGCGTGTACGGCTCGCCGGCCGGGATGCCCGCGTATGGATAGGTCCACTCATCTAGGCGTGAGGACTTGTACTCAAGGCAGTCGTACCATCCGCGGCCCTCGGTCAGCCGCCGGGTGCACGAGTCGTAGTTCGAGTCGGCCTTGCCGTTCTGGAAGTTGACGCACCAGCCCGTGCTCGCGTGAATCTCGGCACCGTCTGATCGCTCCACGAACGTCAGAAAGCGCGTCTCACGAAGCCCGTCCGGAGCCTCTGACGAGTCCCAGTTCAGCGTCCTCCAGACGACAGCGTCCATTTCGCCCGCGGCGATGGTTCGCTCATACCGGATGTCCTCGTAGAGCTGCCCAGGCGCGTCGTGAAACCGTGAGTTCCGGATCACGGAGCCAGCCGGAAGATTGTGTCCTACGACACGGATGTCCAACCTGATCGTCCCCGACACGGCCTGCTGGAGGGGGAAGCACATCCCGATGTGGAGATGCTCCGAGTCACCAAACCGGGCCACCTGGCCGTCATCGTCGCGGTCGTCCCACCAGCCCTGCGACTCCAGGAATACGCGCGGCTCCGGGT
Source organism: Actinomycetota bacterium (assembly GCA_013697275.1). Lineage (GTDB taxonomy): Bacteria > Actinomycetota > Thermoleophilia > Gaiellales > Gaiellaceae > JACCXC01. The sequence goes on from JACCXC010000019.1 coordinate 45,634, forward strand.
AGGTGGCCACTGGGTGGTTCGCCGGCTCGCCGATGCAGTTCGGAGC
>JACCXC010000046.1 GCA_013697275.1 Actinomycetota bacterium
TCCTTGCGCAGCGAGCGGGCGAGCGCGTCACGCTCGCGCACGAACTCCTCGGGCGGAAGCCCGTAGAGCCGCTCCGCCTCCCCGAGCAGGGCGCTCTAAGCGTTGGCCGCCGCGGCGCGCGGGCGCCAGGCGACGAGCGGTGCGAGGAAGAAGGCGAGCGCGGCGGCCACGTAGGTGAGCCAGGCCGCAACCTCGAGGAGCGACGGGTTGCCGTTGTATCCGATGAGCGTGGTCAGGAACTCGCCGAGCGTCGAGCCCTCGCTCACGAGGCCGTTCGTGTCCCAGAGATGCTCGATCGTCATCGGCAGCACACCGGCCTCCTGGAACTCGTGGATCCCGTGCGCGAGGAGCCCAGCGGCGAAGACGATCAAGAGCACGCCTGTGACGGTGAAGAACTGGCGCAGGTTCAGGCGGCGCGAGCCCATGTAGAGCGCGACGCCGAGAGAGATCGAGACGACGAGCCCGGCGATCGCCCCGATCGTCGTCACGAGTGGGGACGAGCTCTCGCTGATCGCGAAGAGGAAGAGAGCGGTCTCCCAGCCCTCGCGCAGGACGGCGAAGAAGACCACGGAGGCGAGGCCAACCGCCGAGCCCGTGGCGATCGCGCCCTGGATGCGCGTCTCCAGCTCCCGCTTGATGCCCACGGCCTGCTTGCGCATCCAGAAGATCATCCACGTCAGGACGGCAACGGCCGAGAACATGGCCACGCCCTCGAAGATCTGCTCCGCGCGCCCTTCGAGCGCGCCCACGGTGAAGAAGAGGGCCGCCCCGGTGACGGCCGAGACGGCGACTGCGGCTGCCGTTCCGAGCCAGATCGTGTTGAAGTGGCGCCGATTGTCCGTCTTTGCGAGGTAGGCGAGGACGATGCCCACGATGAGCGAGGCTTCGAGGCCTTCTCGGGTTGTGAGGAGTGCAGCTCCCAAGTTGGTCCTTTCGTCGCAGACCTGCCGTGTAAGGGTGACCTTACAGCGCCGCCGAGGATACGGAGAGCGCCTGCACGGTGTCAAGCGCGAGCGGGTGCCGCGACTACCATCCGCTGGTGCTCGCCGTCGAGCAGCCGCCTGTCGCGCCGACGCCCATCGTCTGCATCGACCCCGGACATGGCCAACGGCCGGCTCGGGGCACCGAGCCGATCGGGCCCGGTTCTCCCATCCGGAAGGCCAAGGACGGCGGCGGCACCGCGGGCGAGGCGGCCGTCGTCCTTCAGATCTCGCGGAAGGTACGGGCCGTCCTCCTGGGGCGAGGGCTGCGCGTCGCGCTGACTCGGACAGCCGCGAACTTCACCTACGGCGAGGGCGGGAACGCCGACCGCGCGCGCTTCTGCAATCGCCGGCGGGCCGCGCTCATGGTTCGCGTGCACGCCGACGGGTCGACCGACAGCGGCCGGCACGGGATCTCGACCATCTACCCCGCCTGGCATCGCGACTGGACGGACGACGTCTACCGCCCGAGCCTGAACGCCGCGCGTCGGATCCGGCGGGCTGTCGTCGCGGCGACGGGCGCAGCCGACCGGGGCCTCGTCCGCCGCTCTGATCTAACCGGGTTCAACTGGGCGAACGTCCCGGTCGTCCTCGTCGAGAACGGCTTCATGACGAACCCTGCCGAGCGCCGCCGGCTCACGTCCTCCGCCTACCAGTGGCGCCTCGCCCGCGGCCTCGCCGACGGGGCCGAGGCATTCCTCGGCGGCTAGGCCTCGTTTTCGACGAGCTGCTTCAGCCGGACGAGATCCTCCTCGAGCCGTGTCTGCGCATGCCTCGTGATCACCCCGGCCATCAGGCGCGCCATGCGGCTCGTGTACTCGGTCTCCATCCGGGTCGACACGCGCGTCCGGCCGCCGGTCTCGCGTAGCTCGTGCGTGCCGGTGGAGCGAAAGGCGCTCGCGCCGAGGCGGATGGCGACCCGCTCGACCGGCTGCCATTCGACGACCTCCGCGTCGATCTCGATTCGCTGGCCGTGGTCTTCGAAAACATCGCGAAAGCGCGTGCCGTGTCCCGGCTCCCCGTCCGAGACCTGCTCGGACTCGGCCAGGGCGCCCATCCAGCGGAGGCGTTGCTCGCTCCGAACCAGGTAGGGAAAGACGGCAGCCGCGGGCCGGTCGATCTCGACCGAGTGCTCGTTCACGTGCACCTAGGCCGCGTCCGGCCCGTCGTCGCGACGCATCTCCTCCGCGGTCGACCTGGCACGGCGGTGGACACGGCGCCGCGCCTCCTCGACGCCCGCCGGCGGCGGCTCGTCCTCGAGGATGGTCTCGGCGCCCATGCCCGCGGCCTCGAAGTCGTCCTCGTCGGCTGCCTCCTCCCGCGCCTGAGCGAGCTTGCGCCGAAGCTCGGCGGCGCGCGGGTCGGCTTCGGCTCCGCCCGGAGCGCCGGGGGTCGTCCGGCGGCGCAGGAGAAGAGCTGCGACCGTTCCGGCGGCCGCCCCCGCGAGCAGTGCGAGATTTCGCCTCACACCCGTCACTCTTCCACGACGGTCGGGACGAGGGCAAGGGCCAGGGCGCCGCTATACTCGAACGACTTCCTGCTTCGCCGGGCGCCGTCCGTTCCCGAACGGCGCGGAGAGGTGAAGCCGCTAGACCGAGGGAAGAGAGGAGGTTCGGGAGCTGAACGCCTACGAAGTCATGTTGATGCTCGACCCTGAGCTGGCCGACGAGCGCCAGTCGGAGATCGTCACGCGCGCACGCGAGCTCGTCGAGCTAGGCGGCGGCGCCTGGCAGAGCCACGAGACGTGGGGCCGCCGACGGCTCGCCTACGAGATCGAAAAGAAGGGCGAGGCGCACTATCACCTGCTCCATTTCGACTGCGATCCGGCCACGCTCGACGAGTTGACGCGGGTCCTGAAGATCACGGACGGCGCGATGCGCCACATGGCCGTGCGGCGGCCCGTGACGCGCCCCGCGCGCGAGTCGGCGCCCGCTCCCACCGCTGCACCAGAGCCCGCCCCCACCCCCGCGC
>JACCXC010000055.1 GCA_013697275.1 Actinomycetota bacterium
GGTACATGTCGCCCGCCGCCGCCCGGCCGAGCAAGGCGATGCCAGCGGCTGCCCCCATCAGGGCGAAGCCCGCGACGAGGCCCGGGCCGGACTCGAGGCGGGTCGCGAGGCCCGCGATCCCCCCACCGACCGCGCCGAGCGCGAAGCCGCAGGCCAGGACGGGCCGGCGCCCGAAGCGATCCATCGCCCTCCCGGCCGGAAGCGCGCTCAGCGCACCGCTCAACAGAAAGATCGCCGGGCCCACGCCGAGCAGCGCCTCGACCCCGGTCACGGCGACGAAGGTGAGCGAAGCGACTGCGGCCGCGAGCTGGAGCGTGGCCGAGTTGACGGCGAGCGAGGCCGAGAGGAGCGCCGTGTTTCGCCGAACGGCCCGTTGGAGCGCCGGCCCCTGGAGATGCGACGCGGCGTCGACAGGCACCCACATAGCCTAGGAGGTCCGTGCGGCTGACGCTCCCTCTCTACGCAGGCGGCTTCCTCGGGCCCTTCGGCGGGGCGATGCTCATCGCGCTCATCCCCAACATCGCGGTCGGGCTCGACACCTCGCTGACGCTCGTCGCAGCCGCGATCACCGCTTACATGATCCCTTTCGCGGCGCTTCAGCTGGTCTCCGGAACGATCGCCGAGCGGCTCGGCGCGCGGCGAATCGTGCGAGCCGGCTACGTCGTATTCGGCTTCGGCGCCCTCGCCTGCGCGTTCGCTCCGGAGATCTGGAGCTTCCTCGGCGCGCGGGCGCTCATGGGCGCTGCGAACGCCTTCCTCAGCCCGATCCTCCTCGCGGCGCTCTCGGAGGTCGTTTCGTCCGACGTCCTCGGCCGCACGGTCGGCACGTTCGCCGCCTGGCAGACCGCGGGCTTCACGCTCGCCCCCGCGATCGGCGGGGCGCTCGGCGAGGTCTCGTGGCGCCTCCCGTTCCTGGCCGTGACCCTGGCATCCGTGATCCTGGCAATCCCGCGGGCGACGCTCGGCTCCTTCGAGCAGCGCCCGTCGGGGAAGGGGGGCCTCCGGGCGCTCTGCAACCGCTGGATCGCGCTCCTCTCGGCGAAGGCCTTCCTCGGCTACCTCGGATTCACGGCGATCGGCTTCGTCCTCGTCCTCGTTGCGGCCGAGGAGTTCGGGCTCGGCTCGAGTGCCCGCGGGATCCTCGTGGCCGGGTACGGGCTCGGAGGAATCCTGCTCGGCCGCTTTGCCGGGACGATCGTCGACCGGTTGGGCCGCCCCTCGACCGCGCTGGCCGGCGCGCTCGTGTGCGCCGTCGGGGTACTCTCGCTCGCGTTCATGCCGACCGCCTGGGCGCTTGGGCTCACCTGGCTCGCGATCGGCTGCGCGGGCACCTTCGTCTGGGCCGGGCTCAACACGATGGCCGTCGAGTCCTTCCCGGAGAATCGGGCGGGCGCGACCTCGGTCTACAGCGCCTTCAAGTTCGTGGGAGTGGCGATCGGGCCGCTCGTCTACGTTCCCCTCTTCCACGCAGAGACACGTCTCCCGTTCTACTTCGCAGCCGGCTTCACGCTCCTGCTCGCTCTGCTGATCCTGCCCTGGTTCGGCCGGTACCGATCGTGATCGACCTCCGAACCCTGAAGGACGGTGGCCAGACGAGCCTCGAGACGGCAGAGATCGTCGCGCAGTTCCTGAGGGGGGCGCAGCGAACTCTGCAGCTCGCGCACTACGACCTCCATCTCGCGTCCGAAACGGCAGCCGTCGTCGGTGGCGCGATCCGGGAAGCAGCGGCCCGGGGCGTAGCCGTCCGGATCATCTACAACGTCGACCACCGAAATCCGATCCCGGTCCCGCCTCCTCCGGAGCCCGACTCCGAGCTGATCGCTTCCTTCGGGGTCCCGAGCCGGGCGATCGCCGGCGTTCCAGACCTCATGCACCACAAGTACGTGGTGCGCGACGGCGAGGAGGTCTGGACCGGCTCGATGAACTGGACGGACGACTCGTTCGCCCGCCAGGAGAACGTGATCGCGATCGTGCGCTCGGCCGAGGTCGCGGACGCGTACACGGCGAACTTCGAGGAGCTCTGGAAGACCGGCGCCGTGGAGCAGAGCGGGTTCGTCGAGCCGAGGACGGTCAGCGTCGGCGGCACGAACGCCCGCGCCTGGTTCACCCCCGGCCAGGGCGAGGATCTCTCTGCCCGGATCGGGCGAGCGATCGGGCGTGCCAAGCGCCGCGTGCGGATCGCCTCCCCGGTGATCACGACGGCGCCAGTCCTGGCCGCGCTCGCCCAGCTCTCCTCCGAGGAACGGATCGACCTGGCCGGCGTGGTCGACCAGACACAGGTTCGAGGCGTGGTCTACCAGTGGGGCGAGAACGGGAACGTCCACTGGAAGCTGCCACTCCTCCGCCGCTCCCTCGAGCGCGGGTTCTCGGGCAAGCCTTCCACCCCCTGGCAACCCGAAGGAAGCCTGCACGATTTCATGCACGCGAAGGTCACGGTCGCCGACGACATCGTCTTCCTCGGGAGCTTCAACCTGTCCCGTTCAGGCGAACTGAACGCCGAGAACGTGCTCGAGCTCGAGAGCGCGGAGCTGGCCGAGCGGCTCGCCGCGTACATCGACGAGGTTCGTGCTCTCTATCCTCCCGTCGAGCTCGAGGACCGCCCCGACGCTCCTCCAGCCTAGGCGCCTACTCCCACTCGATCGTCGCGGGAGGCTTCGACGAGAGGTCTAGAGCGACGCGGTTCACGCCCGGGATCTCGTTGATGACCCGGCTCGAGATCGTCTCCAGCACGTCGTATGGAATGCGCGCCCAGTCGGCGGTCATCGCGTCCTCCGACGTGACGGCGCGGATGATGATCGGGTACGCATAGGTTCGCTCGTCACCCTGCACCCCGACCGAGCGGATCGCCGGGAGCACGGCGAAGCTCTGCCAGAGGTCGCGGTAGAGGCCGGCCCGGCGAATCTCCTCCTGGAGGATCGCGTCCGCGTCACGGAGGATCGCTAGCCGCTCCTCGGTCACGTCGCCGACGATCCGGATCGCCAGGCCCGGGCCGGGGAAGGGCTGGCGCCAGACCATCTTCTCGGGCAAGCCGAGCTCCTCGCCGACACGGCGGACCTCGTCCTTGAAGAGCATCCGGAGAGGCTCGACGAGCTCGAGATCCATCTCCTCGGGCAGTCCGCCGACGTTGTGGTGCGACTTGATCGTCGCCGCGACGCCGTCGCCCGAGCCGCCCGATTCGATCACGTCGGAGTAGAGCGTGCCCTGGACGAGGAAGCGGATGCGGCCGAGCTTCCCGGCCTCCTCCTCGAAGACGCGGATGAACTCCTCGCCGATGATCCGGCGCTTCTGCTCGGGATCGGTCACCCCCGCGAGCCGCGTCAGGAAGCGCTCATGCGCGTCCACGTGTACGAGCGGGACGTGGAAGCTCCGGCCGAACGTCTCGACGACCTGCTCGGCCTCGTCGCGGCGCAGGAGCCCGTGATCGACGAAGACGCACGTGAGCTGGTCGCCCACCGCCTTGTAGGCGAGGAGCGCGGCCACGGCGGAATCGACGCCGCCCGAGAGCGCGCAGAGCACCTG
>JACCXC010000058.1 GCA_013697275.1 Actinomycetota bacterium
GCCTGGCGGCGCGGGCGCCTGCACCGCGTCCGGCTCGGCCACGGGCTGGACTCGATCCCCGGGCTCGGTCGCTACCTCGGCCGCGGCCCGTTCGAGGTCGGCGGGGACGCGGACACGGTGCACGTCATGGCACACACGTCCGGCCTGGCCGACGAGACCATGATCGGGCCGTCCACGCGGGCCGTCTACGACCTGGCCGACCCCGATGGGACGCTCGTATCCCTCGTCCCCGGGCAGTCCGGCCATCCCGCGAGCCCGCACTACGACGACCTCGTGCCCGGCTGGCTGGCCGGCGAGTACGTCCCCTTCGCGACCGATCGCGCCCAGGTGGAGGCGCTCGCTGAGGCCCGCTTGGCTCTTCTCCCGGAATAGCGGGGGTTTCGCCCCCGTTGGTTGGTAGTGTCGGCCGTCATGGGCGAGGTGCAGCCGGACGTCGACGCCAGGAGGATCGCGCAGGAAGCGCGCGATCGCGTCCGTTTCGAGGAGGAGGTGCTCGAGCTGGCTGACCAGGTCTATCGGGTGGCCCGTCGCCTCGTTTCCACCCGCGAGGAGGCCGAGGACCTCGTCCAGGAAGCCTACGCGCGGGCCTTCCGCAGCTGGCGCTCCTACACCCCCGGGACGAACCTGCGGGCCTGGCTCTTCCGCATCCTCACGAACCTGAACATCGACCGCGGCCGCCGGCAGCAGCGCGCGCCCGACATGCAGCCGATGGAGGAGGGCGACTACTACCTCTACAACCGGCTCGAGGAAACTGGGCCTGCTGAAGACGAGGACCGCGTTGTGGAGCGGCTCTCGCAGGACTCGATCGTCGAGGCACTCTCGGCCGTCCAGCACAACTACCGCGACGTCGTAGTGCTCGTGGACATCGGTGATTTCAGCTACCAGGACGCCGCGCAGATCCTCGACATCCCGATCGGGACGGTCATGTCGCGCCTGCACCGCGGACGGCGCGCGCTGAAGCAGCAGCTGGCCGACGAGGCCGTGAAGGAGCCCGTATGACCCTCGACCCATGTGAGAAGTGCGAGGAGCTCCTCCAGCCGTACCTCGACCGCGATTTGACGGACGCCGAGCACCGCGAGGCTGAGTCGCACTTGGACGACTGCGGGTATTGCCGGAAGCGCTACCGCTTCGAGGAGTCGCTGCGCCGCTACGTGCGCCAGGCGTGGGCGGAGGGCATGCCGCCCGAGCTCAAGGCGAAGCTCTCGGCTCTTCGGACGCCGCTCTAGGGCGTCAACCGCGCGGGGCGCGGTCGCGTCCGACGATCACGATCAGCCGGGAGGGGTCCTCGCCGCTCGGGAGTGCCTGCGTGCCGACGCCGAGGTCGTCCGCGAGGCGCTCGGCGATCTCCGAGCTCCCCGGCGGAAAGTAGACGCGCGTCTGCACGTAGTCGAGGCGCTCCGCGTTCTCGACCGACCCGACCCGGTAGGCGAGCGGGCCGCCGACCTCGTTTGCTAGGAGGGTGGCCGCGCTCGGCACCTCCGTGCCGTTGAAGACGTCCACACGGATCTCCCAGGGCGGCGGGAGCTTCTGCTCGGCGAGCGCCGAGCTCGTGTTCGCGTTGCCCGGGCGGAGCTCCGGCACCACGAATCAGCCGAGGGACGCGAGCGAAGCGGCGAAGGCGACGATGGCCAGCCAGCGGCGGAGCCTCCAGCCCGCGCGGGGACCGGCGGAAAGCCCCGCGAGCTTGCGAGCCTCGCGCCCCGAGACGCCGAGCGCGTTGCCGTAGACGAGCGCGGCGGCGAGCGCCCGGTCGACCGAGGGAAAGCGGTAGATCCGGCTCTCCTCGAGGCAGCGGACATCCTCGACCGAGAGCCCTGCGCGCGCGGCGGCCTCCTCGACGGTCATGCGTCGGCGCAGCCGAGCCGCGGCGAGGAGTGAGCCCTCCGGCTCGTGCGCGGGCAGGACGGCGCGAAGGTGCGAGCCCTCCATCGAAGTCCGGGTTTCTGTGGCGGAGCCGTCCAACCTGCCTCCGGGATCGGCAGGCAAGCCGCTGCGGCTTAGTCTCGGAGGTCGGCAGGCGTGTCCACGTCGCCCGGCGAGCCGAGGTCGTCGCACGGGACGAGGGCCGGCTCGAGCTCTCGCGCTCCGTCGTCGGGCACTGCGGCCCAAACCGGGCGAGCGAGTAGCACGGGATGCCCCCGCGTGCCGCCGTAGCTCGCGGCGACGACGTCGCCCGCCCCGTCCCTCCAGGCGTCGATGACACGCTCGATTGCCTCAGGGGCCAGGTCGGGGCCGTCCGCAAGGCAGACGACGGCGGCCTCGACCTCGGGCCCGAGCTCGGCGAGACCGCAGCGAAGTGAGGCGCCCGCGCCGAGCTCCCAGTCGGGACAGTCGATGACCCGCGCGCCCATCTCGCTCAACGGGTGGGCGCCGGCGATGACCACGAGCTCCCCGACCGATCGCGTCGCCCGCACTCGCTCGAGGACGCGCGGAAGAAGCAAGGCCTGCTTCGCCGACCCGAACCGCGTCGCGGCGCCTGCCGCGAGCACGACCGCCCCGATCACTCAGCCGGACGCCGTGACGGTCTCGATGTCTGCCAGGTGGATCAGGCGGAACGTCGTCCGTCCGAGGCGGATCCGTTCGGCCTCGTCCTCCGCCTCGGCGCTCGTTCGCCAGAGCTCGCGCGCGCACACGAGGAGCTCGGCGATCCGCTCGCGTGCCTCGACGTGGCCGTCGCGCTCGCGGCATGCGTTCAGGGCGAGCCCGAGCACGCCGATCGTGTCCGCCTGACGCGTCCAGAGGAGGGGTGTCGCCATCGCCAGGTAGTTGTGGATGCGCGCGAACGAGATCGGCTGCTCGAAGGTCTCCTCCCGGCTCGGCTCGCTCGTCGCGCGGGGCGGCTCGCCCGCGGCGATCCGCCCCGCGCTCCGGCCGAGCATGTCGCGAATCTGCTCGTCGTCGAACCCCGCGGCGCGGGCGGTCTTCAGAGCGATCAGCAGCGAGCTCGGCTGCTGGCCGTAGGGGTAGTCGGAGGCGTAGAGCGCCTGTTCCGGCGAGAAGCGCCGGTACACGCCGATCAGGTCGACCGGGCTCCAGACGGACGTATCGAAGAAGACCCCGGGCCGGCCGGCGAGCGCGTCGGCGAGATCCGAGAGGTCGGCGATTCCGCCGTGAGCGATGATCAGCTGCGCCTTGGGGTGAGCCTCGACCAGGCGATGGAGCGCCTCGGCGATCGGTGGGAGGCCGCGGCCGCCGTGGATCAAGATCGGAACGCCGCGCTCGGCCGCCAGGGCGAAGATCGGGGAAAGGCCCTCGTCGGTCAGGTGGAAGCGCTGCGCTCGCGGATGCAACTTGATCCCGCGGGCCCCTCGGTCGAGGCAGCGGCGCGCTTCCTCGAGCGGCTCCACGGCGAGGTCGAGGCGGACGAACGGGATGAGCATCCCCTCGCTCCGCTCTGCCGCTTCGAGCGTCCGGTCGTTGGCCGCCCGGAAGGCCGGGTGGCGATCGGGCTCGTCCAGGCAGAAGCCGAACGCGCGCGAGATCCCGTGGCGGCGCATGGTGCCGAGCAGGTCGTCGAGCGGGGCGACGAACCCGTCGATGTCGGTGCCGACGTGGACGTGCGCGTCGAAGATCTTGGCGCCGTCCGGGATGAGGCCGCGGAGCTCCTCCTCATAGGTCCCGATGAGCGCCGTTGCGCGCTCGAACACGTCTTGCGCCACCACCACGGGGTGAGCCTAGCGGGCGAGCACTAGGATGGGCACGTGCCAGACGTCGTCATGTTCGGGGATACCGTCCGTTCGCCGGAGATGCGGCACGAGGTGCCAGTCCAGGTACCCGACCCACTCATCTACGTCGAGCGGAACGGCACGCGGCAGGTGTTCGCGCGCTCGCTCGAGCTGCCGCGCCTCGCACAGATCGACGGCCTCGAGGCGATCTCCTACGAGGAGATCGGGATGGACGAGCTGGTCGCTGCCGGCCAGCAATGGCATGAAGCAGACCCGGAGCTCGTCTTGCGCGCGTGCCGCCGCGTCGGCGTTTCGCGCGCGACCGTCCCGCGAAGCTTTCCGGTCGGGATCGCCGACCACCTGCGCGCCAACGGTGTAGAGCTCGAGCCCGACGGCGAGCACTTCGACCGTCGCCGCCGCTCGAAGACCGAGGCCGAGCTCGCCGGGATCAGCAAGGCCCAGCGGAGCTGCGAGCGCGCGATGCGCCGCGTGCGCGAGCTGCTCGGGGGCGGCGACGTCACCTGCGAGGAGCTCCAGGCCGAGATCCTGCGGATCTTCACCGAGGACGGGCTGACTGCGCCGGACGGCCTGATCGCCTCACACGGCCCCCAGACGGCGATCGGCCACGAGCCGGGCTCCGGAACAATCGTGCCCGGCGAGCCGGTGGTCGTCGACATCTACCCGCTCGACCCCGACTCGGGCTGCTTTACCGACATGACGCGCACCTTCTGCATCGGGGAGCCGCCGGCCGAGCTCGTCGAGTACCACCGGCTCTGCCAGGAGGCGCTCTCGCGGGTCGTCCCGGTCGTGCGGCCGGGCGTGACCGGCAAGGAGCTCTACGAGCTGGCGGCCAAGGTGTTCGAGGACGCGGGCTTCCCGACCCAGCGAACCAAGGAGCCCGGCCAGGTGCTGGACGAAGGCTTCTTCCACTCGCTCGGGCACGGCGTCGGCCTCGAGGTGCACGAGCTGCCCCTCCTCGGTCGTAACGGCAAGGAGCTCGTCGCGGGCGACGTCGTCACGCTCGAGCCGGGCTGCTACCGGCCAGGGTTCGGAGGCTGCCGCCTGGAGGACATCGTCCTCGTCACCGAGGACGGATGCGAGGTTTTGACCGACTTCCCGTACGACCTCGAGGTATAGAACCCTCCGGGCCGGAACATCGCGGCCCGCGCGGAAGTCCAACGGGCAGCATGGTTCGCCTCACTGCCGTTCTCCTCGTCCTCCTCGTCGCCGGCTGCGGCGGCGAGGAGACAGCCGGGCCTCCCTCTCGCGAGCCGGACGTGACCGGCGCCGTTGCGAGCGCCGAGTCGATCGGCGGCGCGGCTGGAGGTGGCGGAATCGCGCTTCTCGTCAAGGCCTCTGAGCGCTGCATCGACCAGGCGTCCGTTCGTGCGACCGACGTCACGCACGTCTACGACGCGAACGGTGAAGATCTCGGGCCCGAGGGCTTCGAGGCGCTCCAGCCGGGCCGGCGCGTACGCGTGTGGTTCACCGGGCCGGTGGCCGAGTCGTGCCCACCGCAGGCGGAGGCAGGCGCGATCGTTCTCGACGATTAGGAGAAGGCGAGCAGCTTCTCGAAGCGCTCGGCGTCGTCGAACGGGCCGATCACAGCGAGGTTCAAGCGGTTCTCGCGGATCACGTCC
>JACCXC010000092.1 GCA_013697275.1 Actinomycetota bacterium
GTCGTCGGCCGCTGCGGGCACGGGCGTCGGATCCGACGACGCGGGCGGCGCAGCCTCGAGCGGTGGCTCGCCGACCCGGACGACCCCGCCCTCGTAGAGTCGCTCGGTCACGCTGTCTGTGAGCCCCCACTCCCAGAGCCCTTCAGGGAGGACGACGCGGACGCGGTAGATCAGCTGGCCGTCCGGGGCGCGGCGGCCGGTCGCCTTGGCATCGAAGCTTTTCGTCTGCCCCGAGTCGTTGTTTCGGAAGGTCATCCCCGGCGTCGCCTGGGCCAGCATCTCGGGGACTCCGTGTACGAGAAGCTTCGCGTTCCACGGCTCGCCCGCATCCATGGTGGGCGGGCCTGTCGCGAGGCTCACGCTCATCTCCTTCGCGAGCGCAGCCGTGGCCAGCGCGGCTGCCGCCAGCGCGACGAGGAGTAGAGAGGTGAGGAACCGGCGCATCGAGTCTCCTTCGGTCGTTTCCGCCCTTACACCGCCGGGGGTCGAGAGGTTCCCTAGCCCGAGCAGGTTGCGCGGCCCGGGCACGTCGCCAGGATCTCGATACGCGGTCGCAGGCCAGACGGGCGACTCAGCCGGAAGAGCACCGAGGCGGAGTTGTTGGCTCGCGTCACCTCGCGCAGGTACGCGCGCGGATCGGCCGTGTGGACGAGGAGATAGCGGCCCGGGATCAGGCCCGCGAGCGAGACGAACTGGCCCTCGAGGTACGGCGCGTAGTCGTCGCCGTAGCCGACCGAGATCCCCTCTTCCAGCCGTTCTAGGCCCGTCTGTCCTCGCCCACACTCGTGCGTCCACCGCGGCGAGCTAGGCTCGCCGACGAGGCGGGTGCGACGATTCGTGTTGTAGCGGTCGCCGAGGCAGAAGCCCATCTTCGTGCCGCGAATGACCTGCGACGGGCTCGTGGCCGAACGGATCTCATACCAGTCGAAGCGCTCGAAGTGCCAGTGGGAATGGGTCTCCGCGCGCTCGTAGTGGAGGAGCGGGCCGAGCTCGCGGGCGACCGACGACCCGTCGCTTCGGCGGATCACCTGGCGCGCTTCCATCGCGTGCGCGCCGTCCCGCCGGCCGCGAACGAGCAGCGGGCCGCGTCCGACGTTATCGACCGCCGAGGCGAAGGCGAGCACCCAGCGGCCCTCGTTCCGTCGCACGGAGAGCGCCGAGGGAGCGGCCTGGTCGAGGTCGGGCAGGAGCGGCCGTGGCTCGCCGGCGGAGCCCTGCCCGAGCCAGACCCCGAGGGACCCCGCGACGGAGACGATGACGATGAGCACGAGCCAGCGCACCTTCCAGGGGTGGTACGCGGGCCGTCGCCCTCGGGTTCCATCAGTACGCATAGGTGTGCTGGTCGTGCCAGACCCGCCAGATGGCGAAAATCGAGGCGGCCAGGACGAAGAAGAAGACGAGCGCCTCGAGCCCGCCCGTCGGCCAGGGGGTGATAATCGTCGCGGCCACGTCAACGAGCGCCAGGAGTGCGCCGCCGTAGAGGACGACCCGTGCGCGAGTCGGCCACATGGAGATCTCCTCCCGATTGGAGCGCCAGAGGCGGTAGACGAAGATCGCGATCACGACGATGAAAGCGATCCGCAGGACGAGAAAGACGACGCTGAGCCCGACCGCGCCCGCCTGGCCCGCCGCGGTCAGGGCGGCCGCCAGCGCGATGATGATCAGGAAGCCGCGCAGGGTGCCGTTCGTGCGGGGATTCCAGTCGGTCATGCGGTCGTGTACGCGCGAATGGAGAGCGCAGCCGCCAGGAAGCTCGCCCCGACGAACCAGAGCAGCCGGCGGGCGGGGACGGGTGGCGCGTAAAGCCAGGGCGAGAGCACCGCGCCGAGTGCGAAGACACCGTAGGCGTAGTGGAGCTTGTCGGTCGTCCGGAGCTCGTCCGAAAGGAGGAGGAGGCCGAGGGCGACCTGCGCGATCACGAGGGCCTGCGCCGCGGCGAGCAGGTGCGCGTACAGGCGGCCGGGCAGTCGCTTGCGCAGGGCGTAGGAAGCCCCCCAGCCGAGCGCGAGGGCATTCGCTGCGATCACGATCGCTCCGTTGACGGCATGGAGCTCGAGCACCGACGTGAGCGTAGCGGGCGGCCCTGCGACCAAGGTCGAGCCATGGTTTCCGGGCTAAGCGGGGAACGCGCGCAGCAGGCCGAGCCGTCGGCTACCGAACCAGGCGGCCGCAAGAAGCACCACGACGGCCCCCACGGCGATCGCGAGGGCCTGGGCGGCAACCGCGAACGCGATCGCCTCGGTGGTCGAGATGCCGCTCGCGGCGAGAACCGCCGCTCCTGCGCCAGCCTGGGTCGCCGCGCCGGCGGGCGCGATCGGGAGCGCACCCGAGGCGGCCGTCGCCGAGAGGAAGACAAGAGCGAGCGGGAGCGAGAGCCCGATCCCGACCGCGCTGAGGAGGAGGCAGAGACCGGCCGCGCGAACAAGCCACGAGAGCGCGATCAGGACGACGGCTCGCCTAGCCTCTCTCGCGCTAGTCGCGCGCGGGGCGAGCCACCGGCCCAAGCGGAAGCGCGTCAGGAGACGGCTTCCGCTCACCCGCGGCAGTACGAGGACAACGGCTGCGGCTCCGAACCCGGCGAACGCGACGACAGCGAGCCCGATGCGCAGCGCGAGCGGCAGGTCGCCACTCGCCGCCGCCGCCGAGGCGAACGGAGTGAGCGCAATCGTGTCGATCAATCCCAGCATGAGCAGCGAGAAGCAGAGCGTCCCGACACCGGCACGGCAGCCGGGGACCCGGCGAAGAAATGCGATGCGAACGGCGTCGTCAACGCGCCCAGGCAGGGCTGCGCCCGCCACGCAGGCGGCGCCGCTCGCTGCGGCAAGCCCGAGCGAGCCGGGCCGCTCCGCGGGGGCGATCAGCCGCTGCCAGCCGAACGCCTTGAAGGCGTAGGCGGCGAGAAAGAGGAACGCGGTCGCAACGACGAGCCGCGGGTCGGCCCCTGCCAGGGGCCAGCCGGACCGGGCGAAATGACGCGCGACGAGAACCGCGATCGTCAGCGCAACGCTCGCGGAGAGCGCGCGCAGGACAACCCTTGCGCGCCCCGACCCGCGGATATACCGAACGACCCCCACAGAGGTCGCATCGGACGGGAACGGCGCTACCGCGACCCGCTAAGGGGTGAGGTCATGGGCATGATCGCTTCTGCGAAGATCGCGACCCGGCGGACCCGACTGGAAGGAGTGACCCATGTACGTCCGGATCGCACGATTTGAAGGCGGGAGCGGAAACTGGGACGAGCGCATCGAAGAGGTGCGGCGACGCATCGAAAGCTCGCCGCCCGATGGTGTCGAGCGGCCGCAGGGAATCAAGCGAGCGATGATGCTCGTCGACCGCGAAGCTGGACGAGGCGCGAGTCTCCTCTTTGTCGAGGATCAAGACGCTCTTCGCGCGGCCGACGAGATGATGAACCGGATGACGCCGCTGCCAGGCGGTGGAAGTCGCACCTCGGTCGAGATGTACGAGGTGGCGGTTGACGCCGAGCCTTCGTCCTGAAGCCGAGGCCCAGCCGAGGTAGCTGCATTCGGGGCAGCCGGGGTTCGTCTCGACCGTTCCCCTTCCCTCCGGCTTCGAATAGGTCGCGCCGCAGGAGAGGCACCTGACCGTCACGGCGCCGTCGGCGTTTCGTCGTCCCAGAAAACCGACTGAGGTAGTGCAGGAGCGCCAGTGACCATCGTTGCAGCTCGCTTTTAGGAAACTCTCCAACAGGCTGAGGGCGCCCTTATACCACTGAATTGTAACGGACGGCTCAAGATGCGTCGCTCGCCATGCCACGGGCGAACCACTCCGCGCCTGCGAGAACCGTTCCTGTCCGGGCCCCGAGTAGCGCGGATCGGGAGAGAAGGAGCCGGGGCTCGGGCCGCTGCGGCCAACAAGCCCTTTCCTCCGCGAGGGAGAAGCCCCGGCCCCGGCAAACCGTACTCCCTCTCCGGTCCTCAAGGCATCTGCTCAGTGAAAGTTCTCGCAATTTGCGCGCAGACCTGAAAGCATTCGGGTCTGCGGGGGTACGAGGCTTTGCGGCCCCTCGTGCCCCCGTTCTTCGCATCTGCCCCGCTTTCGGGGGCTCTTGTGCCGGATGATGTGGCCGATACCTGAACGGGGAAAGCCATCCCTCTTTGGTCTGCGGCCATGTTCATCGAAATCAGCGACTCTGCGCTCACGAGCGACTTGATCCAGTTCCTCCGGGGGAGGAACTACCTGGCGATCGAGGAACGGGGCCAGATCGTTGCCGTGCCGCTCAACGCGCTCAGCACAACGGCCGACCGCCACCGAGGCGAGCGCGATCTTGACGAGTGGCGGCAACTGCACCCCGGCGTCCGGGTTGGGGTGGTCGCGGACTAACGGCTTTGCGCGGCTGAGGCGAATCGCGCCGAGCTTGAGCATGACGGCGTGATCTGGCGCCTGTCGGGGATCGACGGCCCGGATCGCCCTACATGCGGATGAGAGGACTTGAACCCTCCACGGGCTTCTCACGGCGCTGGCGGCGAGTGAACCGAAGTGGCGGGAAGGCCGTGATTAGCAGGCGGTTCCTGCCTCTCGGTACCGCGAGCCCGCTTGGCTGCGTCAGCGACTTTCGAGGGGTATGGGGGCAGATTGGGGGCGCGATCCACCCTTCGCGCCCCACCCTGCGGCCTTCTCGTCAGACCGACCTAGAACCACCTTCGTCCGTTTCTGGACTAAGGGGCAACCCATGCGTTTTGCCGAGTTCGCGCTGCATACGCGCAAGACGGTCAGCGACAGGTATGGCGTTTCCGTCAGAAACGCCACCAGGAGGAGGAGCGAGACGCCGGGCCTGCGGGGCTAAAGGTTCGTCGCGTCCCGCCGATTAGACGAGGGTCGCCAGCGTTCCCGGATCGCTTCCGGGTCCGGGGGGTTGGG
>JACCXC010000142.1 GCA_013697275.1 Actinomycetota bacterium
GACCTCCTCGGGGACGGGCTCACACTGTCTGCAGCGATGCATCCGGCTCGAGTGCGAGGCCGAGCACCTCGCCGAGGGTCATGACGGGGTGGAAGCTCATCTCCGCCCTGACGTCCTCGGGAACGTCGTCCAGGTCGGCACGGTTTCGCTCCGGGATGATCACGTCCGTCAGCCCGGCCGCATGTGCCGCGAGCACCTTCTGCTTGAGACCGCCGATCGGCAGAACGCGGCCCTGAAGCGTCACCTCGCCCGTCATGCCGACCGTGTGCTTGACCGGTCTTCCCGAGAGAAGCGACGCCAGCGCGGTCGCCATCGCGATTCCTGCGCTCGGCCCGTCCTTCGGAATCGCTCCGGCCGGCACGTGCACGTGGAAGGACCGTTCGTCGAACGCGGACTCGTCGATCCCGAGCTCCTCGGCATGCGAGCGGACGTAGGAGAGCGCGATCTGCACGGACTCCTTCATCACGTCGCCGAGCTGGCCTGTCAGGGTCAGGTTGCCATCGCCCTGCATCCCGGTCGCCTCGATGAACAGAATGTCGCCGCCCGTCCCGGTCACGGCGAGCGCGGTGGACACGCCGGGGACGGCTGTTCGCTCGGCCGCCTCCTGGTAGAAGCGCTGGCGCCCGAGCCCGTCGCGGACGAGATCCAGATCGGCGACGACGGGCGGCTCGACCTGCGCCGACGCGATCCGCGTCGCGGTCTTGCGCAGAAGCTTCCCGAGCTCCCGCTCGAGCTGGCGAACGCCCGCCTCGCGCGTGTACTCGCTGACGATGAGCTCGACGAGCGCGTCCGAGATCTCCACTTCGTCCTCGCGCAGGCCGTTTCGCTCGCACTGCCGCGGCCACAGGTAGCCACGCGCGATCGCGACCTTCTCGTCGACCGTGTAGCCGTCGAAGCGGAGGACTTCCATCCGGTCGAGGAGCGGGCCCGGAATCGTGTCGGCGATGTTCGCCGTGGCGAGGAACACGACCTCGGAGAGGTCGAGCTCGACATCCAGGTAGTGATCGCGGAACGAGTGGTTCTGGGCCGGGTCGAGCACCTCGAGGAGGGCCGCAGAGGGATCACCCCGCCAGTCCGCGCCGACCTTGTCGACCTCGTCCAGCATGATCACCGGGTTCATCGTCCCGGCGTCGCGAAGCGCGCGCACGAGCCGGCCGGGCATCGCGCCGATGTACGTGCGCCGGTGCCCGCGGATTTCGGCCTCGTCGCGAACGCCGCCGAGCGACATGCGCACGAACTCCCGCCCGAGGGCGCGAGCGACCGACTCGCCGATCGAGGTCTTCCCCGTCCCGGGCGGCCCGATCAGGGTCAGGATCGCCCCTGACCGCTTGTCTTCCTTGATTCCCCGCTCCTGCCGGAGCTTTCGCACCGCGAGGTACTCGACGATTCGATCCTTCACGTCGTCGAGCCCGTGGTGGTCGGCATCCAGCACCTCGCGCGCGTGGAGCGGGTCGAGGCGCTCCTCCGAGCGCTCGGCCCACGGCACGGCGACGAGCCAGTCGAGGTATGTGCGGATGACCGAGGACTCCGCGCTCTGCTCGCCGATCGACTCGAGCCGCTTCAGCTCGCGCTCGGCTTGCTCGAGGACGGCCTCGGGCATCCCGGCCTCGGCGATCTTCGTCCGGTACTCCTCGATCACGTTTCCTTCGTCCTCGCCGAGCTCCTTGCGGATGGACTCCATCTGCTTGCGCAGCACGAACTCGCGCTGCTGCTTCTGCACGCCCGACTCGACGTCGTCGCGGATGCGCTTGCGCACCTGCATCTCCGCGAGCCGCTCGGTCTGAAGCTCGACGGCCAGCTCGAGGCGCTCGCGGATGTCCACGGCCTCGAGAACCTTCACCTTCTGGTCGAACGTGAAGTCTGGGGCGTAGCCGACGGTGTCCGCGAGCGCGCCGGGCTCCGTGATCGAACGGAGGAAGGACGCGATGCGGCCGTCGTCGCCTCGCAGGTCGAGAATCTCCTCGACGAGCGCGCGGTACTCGCGCTCGAGCTCGCGGATGCGGCCGTCGACGGGCTCCTCCTCGTCCGGGCGCTCCTCGACCTCGACCCGCAGGCGCCCGCGCGGGTCGGTGTGAGCGGCCCCGGCGATCCCGCGGTGCTCACCGCTCAGCGCGACGGCACGGGCTCCGCCGGGCAGGCGAACCCGATCCTCGACCGTCGCGACGGTGCCGACCTTGGCGAACTCGTTGCCGTGGCGAGGGACGAGGAGCACGCGGTCCTCGTCACCAACCTCCACGGTGAGCGTAACGTCCATGTTCGGGAAGACGACGATGTCCTCCAGGGGTACGAGCAGCAACGTGCTCAAGGCAATCTCCTTACTGTGGTACGCATACGACAGTAAGTATAACTTTTGAAGCGTGGGACTATTCCAGGGAGGCGAGTGAATGGCCGAGCGAGTACAGAAGACGGACGAGGAATGGCGCAAGGAGCTGTCCCCCGAGCAGTACCGAGTGCTCCGCGAGAGAGCGACCGAAGCTCCCTGGACGGGTGCCTACAACGTGGAGAAGCGCGACGGGATGTACCGCTGCGCGGGCTGCGGGACCGAGCTCTTCAGCTCCGACGCGAAGTTCGACTCCGGGAGCGGGTGGCCGAGCTTCTTCCAGCCGGCTGACGCGGCAGCGGTCGAGGTCGAGCACGACAACTCCATGTTCATGCGGCGAACGGAGGTTCATTGCGCGAACTGCGGCGGCCACCTCGGCCACGTGTTCGAGGATGGACCGAATCCGACCGGCCTGCGCTATTGCATCAACTCGTGCGCGCTCGATCTCGCGCCGACTGCCGAGAAGTAGGTTCAGCGGTCGCGCCGGGCGGGGATATGCGCCCCAAGCGAGCGAACGAAGGGAGACCGCTTTGTCGTCGACAGAATGGGACAAGCCGGACGAGGATGTGGAGGAGGTCGGCCCCAAGGAGCCGGACGCCGTTCCGCCCGGAAGCGCGGACGAGGAGTTGGAGGGCAACGGGGGCGGTAGCGGCGAGGCCGCGGGTGCAGGCTGGACGGAAGGCGGCGGCGAGCTCGGCCCCGAGGGCACGGGGGGCATCGACCCCGGCACCGAGCCACCGCGGCGCGAGGAAGGCTCCATCTAGACCGTTAGCGCAGCTGTTGTCGAGGGCGCCTGCGGGCGCCCTCGCTGCTTCTGGGCCGGAAGTGGGCCGGGCAGGACTCGAACCTGCGGCCTTGGGATTAAAAGTCCCCTGCTCTACCAGCTGAGCTACCGGCCCCGGAGGCGAGTGTAGCGTCGCCCCGCCGCTATCCTGATCCGGCCTGCCCCCATCGACTAGCGGCCCAGGTCACGGCCCTTTCAAGGCCGTAGCGCGGGTTCGAATCCCGCTGGGGGCATCAACCCGAGCGAATCCGGGCCTCGCTGCGCGAGGGCCATGACGATTCGCTGGCGAGTTCTACCGACCACCTGAGCGAGCCGACCCGGGCAAGGCCCGGACCGCGGCGATACTTTGTGGGCACGGGCGGTTAGCTCAGTTGGGAGAGCACCTGCCTTACAAGCAGGGGGTCGCTGGTTCGAGCCCGGCACCGCCCAC
>JACCXC010000188.1 GCA_013697275.1 Actinomycetota bacterium
AGGTAGCCGAAGTCGGTGGGGATGTTGAGGCGCTCGCTGTTGACCTGAAGGTTGTTCCACAGCCAGGCGCCCACCGCCACGACGACGCCGATGACGATGAGCTGGAACGCCCAGGCGAGGGTGCGGACGTCGCGCCACGGCGGTGGCTTGGGGGCTGCCACCGTGGCGCGCGTTGCCGTGGTCAACTCAGCGATACGGAGGCGCGTACTGCAAACCGCCGTCGGTCCAGAGAGCGTTCAGGCCGCGCTCGAGGCCGAGAGCAGACCCCTCGCCGACGTTACGGTCGTAGATCTCGCCGTAGTTGCCGACAGCGCGGACGACGTTGACCACGAAGTCGGCGTCGAGCCCGAGACCCGCATCGAACGGCTCGCCCTCGACCGGCTGGCCGAGGAGGCGCTGGATGTCGGGGTTGTCGCTCTCGAGCATCTCGTCGATGTTGTCCTGGGTGATCTCGAACTCCTCGGCCTGGATCGTCGCGAAGATCGCCCAGTTGACCGCGTCCGCCCAGTCGTCGTCCCCGTCACGGACGGCGGGGCCGAGCGGCTCCTTGGACAGGACGTCCTCGAAGAGGCGCAGCCCCTCGGGCCCACCCTGGTTCTCGGGCCACGCGGAGCGGATGCCGGCAAGCTGGGAGAGGTCCGACGTCCACGCGTCGCAGCGTCCCTCGATGAAGGCCGCCTGAAGCGGATCGGCCTCCTCGAAAGTGAGCGGCGTGTACTCGATCCCCTGGGCCTGGAAGACGGTCTCGAGGTTGAGCTCCGTCGTCGTTCCGGAGAGGACGCAGATCGTCGCCCCACCGAGATCGGCGAGCTCCTGAAACTCGCTGTCGGACTTGACCATCATCCCCTGGCCGTCGTAGTAGGTCGTGTGCAGGAAGCGCGCGCCTTCGGCGCCGTCGCGTGAGGCCGTGTAGGTGGTGTTTCGCACCAGCACGTCGATCTCGCCGGACTGGAGCGCGGTGAACCGCTGCTCGGCCGTCAGCGGCGTGAACTCGACGGCCTCGGCGTCGCCGAGCACCGCAGCGGCGATCGCGCGGCAGTAGTCGATGTCGAAGCCCTCGAACTCGCCTGCCTCGGTGGCGACGCCGAAGCCTGGAACGGCCTCGTTCACGCCGCAGACCACGTTGCCGCGCTCCTTCACGGCCGCGAGGACGTCGCCCCCTGCGCCGTTACCCCCCGCGCCTGTCCCCGTGTCTTCCTGCGCGGCCGTGTCGGTGTCGCCGCTGCCTTCATCCTCCGCGTCGGAGTGGAAGCAGCCGGCTGCCGCGAGCGCGAAGACCGCGACGAGCAGGGCGGCAAAGGTGAATCGCATCCTGGGCATGCGTGTTCCTCCCTTTAGTCAGCTGAAGCGCGAGGAACCTATCCGACTGCCGCCGATTGTCAATGGCTGGGTCTCCGGGGACCGGCGGCTCAGTCCCTTGGGTTGACGCGAGTTCGGAACGTCCCCGCAGGGCTCACTGGCGCCTCGGCGGTTCCCGCCGCCCTCGCCACGCCCGGCCCGCTCGACATTCGCTCCCAGGCCTCGCTCAGCACCTCCCCGAGCACGCCCGCGATCGTGTCGAACTCCTCCTGCCCGGCGACGAGCGGCGGCGAGATCTGGATCACGGGATCGCCACGGTCATCGGCCCGGCAGATGAGCCCGGCCTCGAACAGGCGCTGGGAGAGGAAGCCGCGCAGGAGCCACTCGGACTCGTCCTCCGAGAACGTCTCACGGGTCTCCTTGTCCTTGACGAGCTCGAGCGCGTAGAAATAGCCGGTGCCGCGCAGGTCGCCCGCGATGGGGAGCTCGAGGAGCTGCGCGAGCGTCGAGCGAAACTCGTCCTCACGCTCGCGGACCCCCTCGACGATCCGGTCGCGGCGCATGATCTCGATGTTCTTGAGCGCGACCGCGGCCTGCACGGGGTGGCCACCGAATGTGATCCCGTGCGTGAACATCGCGCTTCCGTCGAGGAAGGGCTCCATCACGGCGTCCGTCACGATCACCGCGCCGATCGCGGCGTAGGCGGACGAGAGGCCCTTCGCCGACGTGACGATGTCCGGCCGGATGTCGTAGCGCTCGGAGCCGAACCATGCGCCCACGCGGCCGAAGCCGGTGATCACCTCGTCGGCGCAGAGCAGGATCCCGTAGCGGTCGCAGAGCTCACGCACCCCCTTGAAATAGCCCTCCGGAGGAGTGAAGCACCCGCCCGCGTTCTGCACGGGCTCCATGTAGACGACGGCCACCGTCTCGGGGCCGGCCTGCTCGATCGTCTCCTCGAGCTCGGCCAGGAGAACGGCGGTGAACGCTTCCTCGGTCTCGTCCTCGGGCCGGTGGTAGCGGTTCGTGTTCCGGACGTGCATGACGTCGGGCACGAGCGGCTCGAACGGCGCCCTCAGCGCAGCGATGCCGTTGATCGAGAGCGCGCCCATCGTCGTGCCGTGGTAGGCGACCCGCCGCGCGATCGCCTTCCAGCGCCGCTCACCCCGCGCTGAGTGGTACTGGCGCGCGAGCTTCCAGGCCGACTCCACCGCTTCGGATCCGCCGGAGACGAAGAAGACGCGGTTCAGGTCGCCGGGCGCGAGGCCCGCGACCTCGGCGGCCAACTCGATCGCCCGCGGATGCGCGTAGCTCCAGTTCGTGTAGAAGGGCAGCTCGCGCATCTGCGCGGCGGCCGCCTCGCCCATCTCCTCGCCGTACCCGTAGCCGATGTTGACGGCGAAGAGTCCAGCCAGCGCGTCCAGGTAGCGCTTGCCCTTCGCGTCCTCCAGGTAGCAGCCGTCCCCGCGGACGATGATCGGCATGTCGACGTCCTGGTAGGCCGCCATGCGCGTGAAGTGGAGCCAGAGGTGGTCGTGCGCGGCCTGCTGCAGCTCGGCTGCCGACAGGGTGGACTCGGTGGTCGTCATTGCGCTCCTTTCGGGGTGCGCCGTAGCTGCCAGAGGACGTTCGCGACCATGAGGGCGACGGCCGCGACGAAGATGATGGTTCCGATCACGTTGATCTGAGGGGGCACGGCCACCCGGGCCGCGCCCCAGACGAAGAGCGGAAACGTCTGGTCCGAGCCGGAGACCAGGTAGGTGATGACGAAGTCGTCCACAGAGAGCGCGAACGCGAGCAGGCCGCCCGCGAGGATTCCCGGCGCGATCAGCGGCAGCGTCACCCGGAGGAACGTCGCCCAGGGAGAGGCGAAGAGATCCATCGCAGCTTCCTCGAGATGCATGTCCTGCCCGGCGAGGCGGGCCCGCACGGTCACGACGACGAAGCTGATGTTGAACATGATGTGCGCGATCAGGATCGTCGTGAACCCGAGCGGGACGCTGTAGTTCAGGAAGAGCGCGAGGAGCGAGGAGCCCATGACGATCTCGGGCGCCGCCATCGGGAGGAAGATGAGGAGGTTCGTCGCGGCGCGGCCCCGGAAGCGGTGGCGCGCGAGGGCGAGCGCGATCAGGGTTCCGAGCGCGGTCGCGACGAGGCTCGAGAGGGCCGCGATCTCGAGCGAGAGGACGACCGAGCCCTGGAGGTCCGGGAAGCCGAACGGGTTGGCCCAGTTGTCGAGCGTGAAGCGCTCCCAGGTGAAGTTGAAGCGGCCTGCCGGGTCGTTGAAGGAGAACGCGATCACGACGGCGATCGGAAGGAGCAGGAAGACGAGCGCGGCGAGCGCCGCCGCGGTGAGGGCGTGGTGGCGGATCCGGGCGACGAGCCTCGCCCCCGACCGGGATCGGCCCGAGAGAGGAAGCCGCTCGGCTGCGACGGTCACGCCAGGTTCTCCACAGCCGGGGTCAGACCCTCGAACGAAACGCGCGCGATACCGTCGAGAAAGCCGCAAGGGTTTTCCCCGTCGAGCCGCGGATTCGCTGGATCGATGGCGCCCCCGCAGCCGACCGCTGTTGCACGTTCGTGACGGGGTCTGACCCCGGCTGAGGAAAAGGGCGGCCGGGCCCCGGGACTGGATAGGCGGGCGCTCAAGCGACCGTCCCCTGCGTCGCGCGCTCGCTGCCGACCGCGCGCGTGTAGGCGAGGACGGCGACAAGCAGGCCCGCTATCAGGACGAAGGAGAGCGCGGCCGCCTGCGGGTAGTCGGCGACCTCCTTGAAGCGCGACTGGATGACGTTCCCGATCATCTGCTGCCTGGGCGTTCCGAGGAGCTCCGCGTTGATGAAGTCGCCGGCCGCAGGGATGAACGTCAGGAGGGTCCCGGCGAAGATGCCCGGGACGGAAAGCGGCAGGGTGACGCGGAGGAAGGCCTTCGTCCCGCTCGCGTAGAGATCCTCGGCCGCCTCGACGAGCCGCCGGTCGACCTGCTCCAGGCTCACGTAGAGCGGGAGCGCCATGAAGGGCAGGTAGTTGTAGGTGATCCCGGCCACGACCGCGGTCGTCGTGGCGAGGAGACGCCCGTCCTCTCCGACGAGGTGGAGCGTCCGCAGCACGTCGAGGACGAAGCCCTGGTCGGCGAGGATCGTCTTCCAGGCGAGCGTCCGGATCAGGTACGTGACGAAGAAGGGCGCGATCACGAGCAGGAGGAGGAGGTTCTTCCAGCGCCCGCCGCGAAACGCGATCCAGTAGGCGAGCGGGTACGAGATGAGGAGCGCGAACAGGGTCGCGAGCCCCGCGTACTGGAGCGAGCGCGCGAAGTGGCCCCGGTAGAGCGAGAACGCGTCGGAGTAGTTCTCCCAGGCCCAGCTGAACGCGTAGCCCGAGAAGAGGTCGCCCGTCTGCAGCGACGTGTACCCGAGGTAGTACATCGGGACGAGGAAGAAGAGCGCGAGCCAGGCGAGGCCCGGCGCGAGCAGGAGGTACGGGACGAGCCCGCGGTGACGGTGGAGGAAGTGCACGCGGACCGCTCAGGCTCCGATGACGGCCTGGAACTTCTCCTTGTAGTCGGGGTTGTCCGAGGCCTCGGCGTCGAAGATGAACGTCTTGCCGAGCGTCTCCTCGGTCGGGAAGATCAATTCGTTGCCGACCGCCGACTCGTCAAACTCCGCGATCCTCTCCTCGGTCCCCTCGACCGGGGTGATGTAGTAGACGTAGGCGGCGATCTCGGCGGCGACCGCCGGGTCGTAGACGTAGTTCATGTAGGTCGAGGCCGTGAAGACGTCGCCGCCGTTCGGGATCAGCATGTTGTCCGTCCAGAGGTGGCTGCCCGTGTCGATGACGGTGAAGTCGATGCTCGGGTTCTTGATCCCAGCGGCGATGTCCCCCGACCACGCGAGGCAGGCCCAGACGTTCCCGGTCGCCAGGTCCTCGGCGTAGTCGTTGCCGGTGAAGCGGCGGATCTGGCCCGAGTCGACCGCCTCCTGGAGCGTGCCGATCGCCTTGTCGAACGCGTCGTCGGTCACCTTGGTCGGGTCGTCGCCCTGCGCCGCGATGAGCACGCCCATCGTGTCGGGCATCTCGCTCAGCATCGTCACCTTCCCCTTGAGCTTCGGGTCGGTGAGGAGCTGGTCGACTGTCGTGACGCGCCCGATCGTCTTCTTGTTGAAGGCGATCCCCGTCAGTCCCGACTGCCAGGGGAGGCTGTAGTCGCGGCTCGGGTCCCAGCCGGGGCTCGCGAGGGCGGGGTTCAGGTTCTGCTCGTTCGGGATGGCCTCCTTGTCCTTCTTCTGCACGTAGCCGAGGCGGATCATCCGGGCGGCCATCCAGTCGGTCAGGACGACGATGTCGCGTCCGATGTCGTCGCCGGCCTTGAGCTGAGCCTGGTACTTCCCGAACCACTCCTCGTTGTCGTTGACCTCCTCGACGTACCGGACCTTCACGCCCGTCTCACGGGTGAACTTCTCGAGCGTCGGCCGCTTCTTCGTCTTCTCGTTCACGTCGATGTAGAAGGTCCAGTTCGCGAAGACGAGCTGCTGGGCGAGCTTGCGCTCGGCCGTCGTCTCCTCTCCGGACTCCGTCTGGCCCGCCTGCCCCTCGATCCCGCCGTCCCCGCCGCAGGCGGCGAGCAGGCCGGGGAGGGAGAGAGCGGCACCGCCGACGAGCCCGCGCCGGAGCAGGTCGCGACGAGTGAAGGGGCGGTCGATCACTTGGGGACCTCCTGGGTCGTGTCGACGACGAAGGTGGCCTCGGGGGGCCAGTTGAGAGACATGCGGGAGCCGACTGCGGCGGCCGCGGCGCTCGGCTCGGAGTTCTGGGAATAGACGGTGACGAGCCCGGCCGGGGTCGCGACGATGTACTGGGTCGCCACCCCGATGTAGCTGCGCTCCTCGACGACGCCTTCGAGGACGTTCGCCTCGTCGCCTCCGAGGCGGATCTTCTCCGGCCGGATGCCAAGCGCGACGCGCCCGGTGCGGCCCGCTAGCGCATCGGGCGTGACCCTCACCTCGCCGCCGCCGTCGAGGCGCACTGCGGCGTCCCCGGACACCGTTCCCGGCAGGAGGTTCGACACACCGAGGAAGCCGGCGACGAAAGCGGTCCGCGGGCGCTCGTAGAGCTCGCTCGGCGAGCCGAGCTGCTCGACCCGGCCCTCGTTCATGACCGCGATCCGGTCGGCCATCGTCATCGCCTCCTCCTGGTCGTGCGTGACGTGCACGAAGGTGACGGCGACCTCGTTCTGGATCCCCTTCAGCTCGAGCTGCATCTGCTTGCGGAGCTTCAGGTCGAGCGCGCCGAGGGGCTCGTCGAGGAGGAGCACGCGAGGACGGTTGACGAGCGCGCGCGCGAGGGCCACGCGCTGCTGCTGTCCCCCCGAGAGCTGTCGCGGCTTGCGCTTCTCGAGCCCGCCGAGCGCGACGAGCTCGAGCGCTTCCCCGACGCGGCGGCCGATCTCGCCGCGGGGAGCCCCTCTGCGGCGTAGGCCGAAGGCGACGTTCTCGAAGATCGAGAGGTGCGGGAAGAGGGCGTAGCTCTGGAAGACCGTGTTCACGTCGCGCTTGTAGGGCGGCAGGCCGGTCACGTCCTGTTCCCCGAGGAAGATCGTCCCAGCCGTCGGCTCCTCGAAGCCGCCGATCATCCGCAGGGTCGTCGTCTTGCCGCACCCCGAGGGGCCGAGGAGGGCGAAGAAGCTCCCGTGCTCGATCTCCAGGGAGAGGTCGTCGACCGCGACGACGTCGTCGAAGCGCTTCGTCACGCGCTCGAGGCGGACGTCGGAGACCGCAGGGGCGGGACGGCTCCCGTCGTCTCGCGGCTGGGCCCGGAGGCCCGGGTTCGCGGCGCTCGTACTCATGCGCCCCTGGCCTGGGGCTCGTCGCCGCCGTACGGGTACCACCATTCCTTCGGCGCGATCTCCGTCTCGATGTGGACGTGCTTGGTCTCCTGAAAGGCCTCGAGGCCCTCCTGCCCGAGCTCACGGCCGACCCCGGACTGCTTCATCCCTCCGAACGGCCCCGCGTCGTTGTCCGTCAGCGGGTCGTTGAACCAGACCGTCCCCGCCTTGATCTCGCGCATGCAGCGGAAGATCGAGTCGAGGTCCTTCGTATAGACGTTGCAGCCGAGGCCGAAGCGCGTCCCGTTCGCGAGCTCGATCGCCTCGTCCAGCGACTTGACGGGGACGATCGGCGCGACCGGCCCGAATGTCTCCTCACGCAGGAGGTCGGTCTCGGCAGGCGCTCCGGTCACGACGGCCGGAGCGAAGAAGTAGCCGCGCTCGTGGCCCGACCCGTTCCCGCCCGCGACGACCTGGGCGCCCGCGGCCACGGCCGCCTCGAGCTGCGCGGACACCTTCTCGCGTTGGAGCGCCGAGGCGAGCGGCCCGATGTCCGTCCCGGGGTCGAGCGGATCGCCGACGACGAGTGACTCGGTGTAGTCGACGAACGCGGAGACGAAGTCGTCGTAGACGGGCTCCATGACGTAGAAGCGCTCGGCGGAGGTGCAGACCTGGCCCGCGTTCAGGAAGGCCGCCCAGGCGCCGCCCTTGGCCGCGACGTCGATTCGCTCGGCGACGTCGGCGCAGACGATGAACGGGTCCTTGCCGCCTAGCTCGAGGTTGATCCGCGCGACGCGATCGGCCGCCCGGCGCGCGATCGCCTTGCCCACCACGACGGAACCTGTGAAAGCGATGCAGTCGACGCGCTCGTCCTTCACGAGCGCCTCCCCCACCTCGCCCGCTCCGGCGACGATGTTGACCGCGCCCGGCGGCAGGTGCTCGAAGCAGGGCGCGAGCGCGAGGGTCGAGAGCGGCGTCAGCTCCGAGGGCTTGGCGACGACAGCGTTCCCGGCGGCGAGCGCGGGCGCGAGCTTCCACGCGAGGAGGAGGAGCGGGTAGTTCCAGGGGACGATGCAGGCGACGACGCCCATGGGCTCCTTCAGCACGAGCGAGAGCTGGGTCGCCTCGATCGAAGGAATGACACGGCCGGCGAAGTTGCGGCCCATCTCGGCGTAGTAGTCGAAGGCGGCGGCCGTCCAGCTGACCTCGTCGCGGTTCTCGACCAGCGGCTTCCCGCCCTCGCGGGTCATGAGCTCCGTGAGCTCGTCCGCGCGCGCCCGAAGCTGCGCCGCCACCTCGTGCAGGGCCTCGGCTCGCTCGATGGCCGGCGTGCGGCCCCAGATGCGCGTCGCCTCACGCGCTGCCGCAAGCGCTGCGTCCACCTGCTCGCCGGAGGGGAGGCCGACCGAGGCGACGGTCTCTTCGGTCGCGGGGTTCTCGACCTCCAGGGGCTCACCGTCGCCGGCGACCTGCTCGCCGCGGATGAGGAGGCGCGTCTCCGTCAATCGAGCTTCGCCATGACGTGCTTGACCTGCGTGTACTCCTCGACGGAGTACATGGACAGGTCCTTGCCGTAGCCCGACTGCTTGTAGCCC
>JACCXC010000194.1 GCA_013697275.1 Actinomycetota bacterium
GTTGCCGATGTCGCCTGCGGCACCGCCACCGTCGACGTCGCCGACCAGGCGCTCGAGCTCGTCGACCTCGCTTAGTGGTCTCACGCACAAGTTCGCGCACGTGTTCAAGGGCGGACACGCTCGCTCCCGACGGAAAGCGGCCGCGAGCTCGGCGCCGACGCAGACGACTGGGTGTCGTCCGCAGCGAGCGCCGTCGGCGCCTCCGCGCAGACGCCTCCTCGCATGGGAAAGCGGGAGCGCCGGCGGCAAGAGACGAGTCACCTCTAATTGCGCTTATGGCGCCGAGCCGAACCAGCGCGCTCGCCGGATCGAGCCAAACTCCTCCTTCTCCGCGGCGAGCTCTCGCGAGGGTCCGACCAGCTCTGCCGTCGGCGCCGGTCCCCCGAGGAAGTTGGCCTCGACCTTGCCGACCAGCCCGTCGCCGAACTCGATGTAGCAGTTGCCGGCGCCCTCGTAGGGTGGGGGCGGCTCGCCGCCGCGGAGCCCGGCGGCGATGTCCTCCGCCACTACCCGGGCGGCGGCCTCGGCGAATACCCCTGCCTTGGCCATCGGCAGGCCTGCCACGTCGCCCATCGCATAGACGCCCGGGAACCGCGTCGCCAGATTCGCCCGGTTCACCGGGACCCAGCCGTCCACGGCGAGCCCCGAGCTCTCGACCACTTCGGGCACGCGGTGGGCGGGAATCCCGATGAAGTGGTCATAGGGCACGCTTTCGCCGCTCGCGAGCTGGGCCTGCCCGTCTTCGATGCTCGTCACCAGCTGCTTGGGGACATACTCGATCCCGCGCTCCCCCAGGGCATCGAGGAAGGCCTGCGAGAGCTCCTTCGTCACCGGAACGGGCGCCGCCATCGGGCCGATCACCCGGATCTCTACGGCCTCCCTGATGCCCCGCTCCAGGAAGTGATCGTGCAGCAGGAGCGCGCCCTCGAACGGGGCGGGCGGGCACTTGAACGGGTGGCCCAGGATCCCGATCAGGATCGTGCCCGAATCGAAGTCGGGGAGCGCGTCGCGTAGGCGCTCGGCCCCCGCGATCGAGTA
Source organism: Actinomycetota bacterium (assembly GCA_013697275.1). Lineage (GTDB taxonomy): Bacteria > Actinomycetota > Thermoleophilia > Gaiellales > Gaiellaceae > JACCXC01. Next base: position 1,039 of record JACCXC010000194.1, read on the forward strand.
GTACTCGTACCCGCCTTCCTGGAAGCCCGGGGTGGCGGCGTAGTCGTAGTCTGCCCCAAGCGCGACGGCGAGGACGTCGGCGTCATACGACGCTGCGTCCGTCGTGACTCGGCGCTGGTCCGGGTCGATCGAGGTCACGCGTTCCTGACGGAACTCGACTCCCTCCAGCGAGATGTCCCCGTAGTAGAGCCGTAGATCCTCTGCGGCCCGCCGACCGAGCATGACGTCCAGCTTCGAGAAACCGAAGCTGAACGAGTCGCTTTGGTCGAGCAGCGTGACCCGGACCTCGTCCCGGAGCGATTCCGAGAGTTGCGCCGCCAACTCAAGGCCCGCGAACCCGGCCCCCAGAATCAAAGCGTGTTTCTTCACCGCCGCCTCGCCGGCCACCGCGGCTCAGGTGCTTCCAAGAACGGCTGGGTGAACCGTGGTGCTGCCTCGACCGTCATCCGTGTTGTTCTACCACACGGCAGGGGCTCCAACCCTGGCTCGCTGCGACTTCCATCGCGCGATTGATGCTTCCGCGCACAAAGCGCTCTCGATGCGCGCCGCGCAGAATGCTGGCCCGTGGGCGAGCAGCCTTCGGTCTCGCGGTGCCGCCTGGCCGCCTCGGGGGATGCCGCAGGTCGGGGGTGGGCGCGTCTTCCCGATGGGAACAACAGCGCTCCTTGCATGGGAACTGAACACTCGGTGGAGCCGTAGTCGCCCCGCTCCCAGGCGGCTTGAAGCGACCGCGCGAGGTCGAGATTCGCCGACGTCATTGAGCAAGTATCCCGCCGGCAAACCTCTGGGCGCCTGCGCCCGCCGGCGCGGCGCTGTGAATAGGATCGCTGGTGCGTTTCGATCCTCGCCAAGCGATAGTGCGAGACGGATCAGAGTGTTGCTCGCCCATGCAAGGAGGCGTCTGCGCGGAGGCGCCGACGGCGCTCGCTCCGGACGACACGCAGTCGTCTGCGGTGGCGCCGACCTCGTGCCCGCTTGCCGCGAGGAGCAAGCATCTCCGCCCACACGCGCGCTCATGGACTGGGCTCGGCGTCGCGCCGGTAGCGAGGGCTTTCCGGCGCCCGTCC
>JACCXC010000195.1 GCA_013697275.1 Actinomycetota bacterium
AAGGAGCCCCGCGCCCAGCGCCCTGGCTCCGCCTGCCCGCCGACTGGGACTAGGAGTACCGAAAGATAGGCCGTTCGGCCCATGGAGTCTGCGTCGCCGACCTCGGATAATGGCCGGGATGCCGACCGACCTCGCGCCTCTTCTGAATCGCATCAACATGCTGGCTGACGAGCGTGCCACGGGGACCTCGGAGCGTCTGCTCGAACATATCGAGCATACGCTCACCGATGGCTATGCCCACGCCTTGACGCTGGAGGCCGAGGCTCTGCGCATCGGGCGCGAGATCGAGCTGGCCCTCGGCGAGGTCGATCTGGAAGGGTCGCGGGCCGGCCTCGGGATGCTCGGCGATCGATTGGCGACTGCCCGGCGCGAGGTTCGCTCGCTCCGCGAGCAGCTCGCCCTGCTCAACCGGCGTGCCGCCGTCGTGCGGCGCTCCGCCGCTGCCGCGTAGGCCCGCTACCTCAGACGATCCCCGACCGGACCGCGTACACCGCGGCCTGGATGCGATTCTCGATCTGGAGCTTCATCAGGATGTTCGAGATGTGGTTCTTGACCGTCTTCGGGCTGATGAAGAGTTCCTGCGCGATCACCGCGTTGTCCTTCCCGATCGCGATCAGCTTCAGTACCTCGAGCTCACGGTCCGAAAGGTCGGCGCGCACTGACTCCGACTGACCGAGGCCGGCCGCCTGCGAGCGCAGGAGCTGCAGCACCTGGGCGGCGATCTGAGGTGAGATCAGCGACTCCCCCGCGGCGGCGGCCTTGATTCCGTCGACGAGCTGCTGGATCGACGAGTCCTTCAGGAGGTAGCCGCAAGCACCGGCCATGACTGCTTCCACGACGTCACCCCCGTCGGCCGAGATCGTCAGGACGACGACCCGGGTGCGGGGCGCTACGGCGGCGATCTCGCGCGTCGCGTGCACCCCGGAGATGCCCGGCATGTTCAGATCCATGATGACCACGTCCGGGGCGAGCTCCCTCACGAGGCGGAGGGCGTCCTCTCCACTCGGCGCCTCACCGACGATGTGGACGCCCTGTTCAGAGAGGAGGTTGACGAGTCCGTTGCGGAAGAGGTCGTGATCGTCGACGACGAGCACGCGCGGCTCGCCCTGATCCCCCTCGTTCCCCGTGCCGTTCAGCGCGGACGAGCCCCCCAAGTTCCATCCTCCTGACCGCTGGACGGATTCTAGTGGCCGTCAGTGCAAAGTGATAGTGACGGTTCGGCGCCCCCAGGTGAGCGCCTGAGCCCGCGTGGGAAACCAAAGATCGATGATCGCCCCCTGCACCGCGCTGCCCGTGTCGGCAGCGACGCCCTCCCCGTAGCCGGGAATCGTCATACGGGTTCCGAGCGGGATGACGTCGGGATCGACCGCGACGATGCCCCATCCGACCGGCACGCCTGTCGCCGTGGTGCCTGGGAGTGCATAACCCGTCGCCTGCACGGTCATCTGGGTGTCCGGCCCGATGGAGGGCGTCGGCGACGGAGAGGGCGCTGACGGGGGCGCGGTCGGGGATGAGGAGCCGCCGCCTGCGCCGCTCGGCGCTGAACCCGACCCAGCGACCTCGTCGTTTCGGGCCTCGGCCGACTGCGCCTGCGAGGTCAGCTTCGCAAGCTGGGCCTGGTTCACCCGGCGCTCGGACACGAGCCGAGCCAGGTACGCCCGTCGGCTCGCAGCCGTCTGCGCGAGTGCGGACTCGGCGGCCCCAGCCTGCGTGGCCAACGTGCGCAGCTCGCCGGCGCGCTGCTCGAGGTCGCGCACCGCTCTGGCCACGTCCTTCCGGGCGCGCCGAACCTGCGCGATCACGACTCGGTCCTGCTTGGCGAAGCGGTCGAGGCTGTCGAAGGTCGAAAGCATCTCCGTGAGGGTCTGTGCGCCCAGGAGCGCCGCCAGCGCGTCGGGCTCGCCACGCACGTAGAGCTCCCTCAGGCGCTCTCCCAGGCGGCCTTCCGCCTCGCGGAGCGTGCGCCGTACGAGGACGAGGCGATCACGCGTGGAGTCCGCCTCCCGCTCGACCTCGGCCGTCGCGCTTCGCAGCGTGGCCGCGCGGGCGCGGGCCCGGTCGAGCTCGGACTCGAGCGCGTAGAGCTCGAGCAGAACCCCCTGGGACTCGGCCGCCAGGGCGTTGCCGGAGGATTGAAGGCGCTGGGTCTCTCGGCTCGTCTCGGCGCTCTGGTCGGCGCGCGCCGCACCCGCTCCGGCGAGGAGGACGGTCGCCGCGAGCGCGAAGGCCGCGCAAGGGTTTCCGCGTGCTCGCACGGGGCGGCACCCTAGCAGGCTCCCCCGGTACGGACTCGGGAGGGACGTCCGACTTTCTGCCGTTTCTAGGGCGGTTGCACGCTTTCTGAGCCCGCTGCTAGGGTCCCCCACTTGTGCCGGCGAGCAGTCGCATCTGCCCGCCCCACGGGGCCCACCATCGGGTGGTCGTGACGGGACCGGCGACGCGGAGAATCTGGATCTGCGCCGCTGCGGTCCTGGTGACCCTTTTTGCCGTCTCACCGGCCGCTGCCGACCCGATCGGGTCGAAGCGCGCGCAGGCCGAGGCCGTCATGGGCCAGATCCAGCTGCTCGATGCGAGCGTGGGCAAGGCCGCGGAGGAGTTCAATTCGGCGCGTATCCGGCTCGACGAGATCGTCGCCGATCAGCGGAGGAACGAGCGGCATCTGAAGATTGCTCGTGCGAGCTACGGAAAGGCGCAGCAGGCGCTGCAGGCGCGGCTCCTGGCGCTCTACACCTCCGAGAGCGACAGCTCCGGCTTCGAGATCTTGCTCGGCGCCGAGAACCTCTCCGATCTCCTCTCTCGCGTCGACACCGTCAAACGCGTCTCGAAGCAGGATGCGCGGGTCGTTCGCGAGATCAGGGCCTTCCGCGTCGAGGTGAAGCGGCGCGAGGAGGAGCTGAAGGATGCGCGGGCCGAGCAGGAGGGCCTCGTGGGCGAGCTCGCGGCGAAGCGGCGCGAGATCGAGTCGCAGCTTGCCGAGCGCAGAGTGCTTCTCGCGAGCATCGAGACCGACATCGAGCGGATTCAGGCCGAGGAGCGCCGGCGCCAGGAGCGGCTGATCTCCCAGGCGCGCCAGCGCATCCGCAGTTCCGGCTCTGGCGGCGCCTCTACGTCGCCCGGCTCGTCGGGCGGGTCCGCGCCGGAGTCCTCCTCGGGAGGGACGAGCTCCGGCGGCACGACGTCCGGGGGGAGCGCGCCACCGCCCCGCTACGGCGGCGTGGTCGGGATCGCCATGCGCTACCTCGGGGTGCCTTATCGCTGGGGGGGCGCGTCCCCGGGCACGGGCTTCGACTGCTCCGGGTTCATCATGTACGTGTACGCGCAGGTCGGCGTCTCGCTTCCGCACAACGCGGCCATGCAGTACGGCTACGGATCCCCGGTCTCGCGCTCGGAGCTCGCGCCGGGCGACCTCGTCTTCTTCGACGGGCTCGGCCACAACGGCATGTACATCGGCGGCGGTCAGTTCATTCACTCGCCGCATACGGGCGATGTGGTGAAGATCTCGAGCCTCGGCGACTCGTGGTACGCGTCGACCTATGTCGGCGCCCGCCGGCTCTAACGCTTAGTCCGGCTCCCTGGGCTCGCATCCGGATGCGCACGCGCGTGCCCTCCTCGGTGCGGGCGAACTCGACCTCGTCCGCCGCACCTCGACTTTGGATCGCCTCCGCGTCGCCCTCGAGGGACTTCAGCCGGCCGCATCTACCTCACGCCTGAGCGGGAACCCGAGTGCTCATCGCTCAAGCCGGCAGGGAACCGGTCTCCCACGCAGAACTGAAGCGGCCCGAACGATAGGCTGAGACTGGGAATGCGCACTATCTGGAACGGATCGATCAACTTCGGACTGGTCAACATCCCGATCGGCCTCGCCGTGGCCCAGCAGCGTAAGGACGTGGCTTTCCGAACGCTGCACCACGAGTGCGGAACGCCGATCAAGCAGAAGCGCTACTGCCCGAAGCACGAGCGCGATGTCGAGGCGGACGAGCTCGTCAAGGGGTGGGAGTTCACGAAGGGGCAGTTCGTCGTCCTCGAGGAGTCCGACCTCGAGTCGGTCGCCGTCGAGCGCTCGCAGTCGATCGACATCGTCCGCTTCGTGCACGTCGACGAGGTCGACCCGATCTACTACGACCGCACGTACTACCTCGCGCCGGCCTCCGCGGTGGCCCAGCGGCGCCCCTACGTACTGCTGCTCGAGGCGATGAAGCAGACAGGCCTCGGGGCTGTCGGGAAGTTCGTGCTCTGGGGTAAGGAGAACCTTTGCCTCGTCCGCCCGCTCGGCGACTCCCTGGCGCTCGAGACACTCTTCTTCGCCGAGGACATCCGCGCCCGGAGCGAGATAGACGATGCTGTCGGCGAGACCGACGTTCCCGACGCGGAGCTCAGCATGGCCGTCCAGCTCGTCGAGAGTCTCGCCGGCGACTACGACCCGGCCCAGTTCGGGAACGAGTACCGCGAGGAGCTTCGCGCGATGCTCGAGGCCAAGCTCGCCGGCGAGGAGATCGCCCGGCCCGAGCCTGTAGCCCCTGCGCAGGTCGCCGACCTCATGGAGGCGCTCAAGAAGAGCGTCGCCCAGGCGAAGGCGCTGCGGGAGCCCGCCAAGCGCTCGCGGGCAAAGAAGGACGGCGCGGCGGCGCGGAAACGCGCCCCGACGCGCGGTTAGCCGGTCGCGGACCTCCCGGGCGCTCCGGACGCCTGAAGCTGAGCTTCGAACAGGGCTCGGTCGATTTTGCCGTGGTAGATCGGAATCGCCTCCTCGAGGCAGACGCGCACGATCTCGTCGCGCTCGATGCCGAGCTCCTTCGACAGCTCCTCAGGCGTGTAGTGGTTCACCAGGGCTCCTTTGCGTTCGGGGGCGAGGGCACAAAAAGACCCGCTCGCTCGTAGGGACGGGTCCGGGGCGTCGCGTCGGTTGTCAGGGCCTGGCTCAAGGGCGAGCTCCCTCCGACTTCATGCTCCCAGGATAATCGCGCGCTCGACGGACGGCAACGCACGCCGGGTCAGACGGGGTTCGGGAGGTCGACGAACTCCCATTCGATGCCGAAGCGGTCCGCGACCTTCGCCGCGAGCGCCTGCACGCCCGAGGTCTCCGTCGCGTAGTGCCCGGCCGCGACGAAGTGGATCCCGGCCTCCTTGGCCAGGTGCTTCGTGGGCTCCGCCGCTTCGCCTGTGAGAAAGAGGTCGTAGCCCGCGTCGATCGCGTCGGTGAGATGGCTCGCGGCGCCGCCGGAGCAGATCGCCGCGCGGCGAATCTGCTCGGGCCCGTACGGGAAGACGAGCGGCATGCGATCGACCACACCCTGGACGCGGGCGGAAAAGGCATCGATTGCAGCCGGCTCGCGGAGCGCGCCGCCCCAGCCGACGTCGACGAAGCGTTGCTCGGGCTCGACGCCCAGTTCCCGAGCGAGGAACGCGTTGTTCCCGAGCTCCTCGTGTGCATCCAGGGCAAGGTGGTAGGCGGCCAGGGTCAGGCCGGTATCGAAGAGCGTCCGGAGGCGTTCTCGGAGGACCGGGCCCACGACCCGCGAGTCGCGCTCCCAGAAGAGGCCGTGGTGGACGAGGACGAGCTGTGCCCCCGCCTCCGCGGCCCGCTCGAAGAGGTCGCGAGACGCCGAGACCCCGCACGCGACCTTCCGCACCTCGTCAGCGCCGCCCACCTGGAGTCCGATCGGCCCGTAATCCGGGTAGGACGCGACGTCGAGGAGGTCGTCGCAGAAGGCGAGGATCTCATCGCGCGACGCCACGGCGGAACCCTAGTGCGAGGGCGGCGTCTGTGCAGGGCCGGTCAGGATGGCCCCGTGAGCGTCGAGGGGAACCCTGGACGCGCTAACCTTGGGCGCTCGGGGTGTGGCGCAGCCTGGTAGCGCGCGCCGTTCGGGTCGGCGAGGCCCCCGGTTCAAATCCGGGCACCCCGACCACGGAAGCGCGGCGCCCGCTCTCTGGGCGCCGCGC
>JACCXC010000226.1 GCA_013697275.1 Actinomycetota bacterium
CGACGGCGGCCTCACGTGGGGTGCTCCCACGGAGATCATCCGCGACGTGGCACCGACGGTGTTCAACGACAAGGAGTCGATCACCGCCGATCCGATCGATCCGAACTTCATCTACGCGGTGTGGGACCGCCTCGTCTTCCCGAACGAGCACGCGAACGTCCAGGCCGCTTTCCACGCCGCCGCCTTCCGTGGGCCCGCGCTCTTCGCCCGATCGACCGACGGCGGCGCCACGTGGGAACGGTCCAGCGTGATCTTCGAGCCGGGCCAGCACAACCAGACGATCGGGAACCAGATCTTCGTGCTTCCGAGCGGCGACCTGGTCGACCTCTTCAACATGCTGATCGCCAGCAACCGGCACGGACTGAGGGGTGGAAACGTCGCCATCCTCCGCTCCACCGACAAGGGCGAGACCTGGTCGGACGTGATCGTGGTCGACAAGCTCGGCACGATCGGCGTCACTGACCCCGAGACGGGCGAGGACGTGCGGACGGGCGACATCATCCCCGATGGGGCCGTCGACATGACGAGCGGCGCCATGTACGTCGTCTGGCAAGATGCCCGCTTCAGCGGAGGCCAGTTCGACAGCATCGCGTTGTCGACGTCGACCGACGGTGGCCTCACCTGGTCGGAGCCGATCAAGGTGAACCAGACGCCGACTGACATCCCGGCCGGCAACCAGCAGGCGTTCACGCCGTCGGTCGAGGTGGCCGCGGACGGAACGGTCGGCGTCACGTACTACGACTTCCGGAACAACACTCCGGACGACACGACGCTGCCGACCGACTACTTCATCGTCCACTGTCATCCGACGACCCCGACCGCGTGCAGCGACCCGGCGAACTGGGGGGACGAGACCAAGCTCACTGACACGTCGTTCGACATGCGTCAGGCGCCGAACGCGCGCGGGTTCTTCACGGGTGACTACGAGGGGCTGGCGACGGCGGGGAGCGACTTCCTGACGCTCTTCTCGCAGCCGCACGACGACGATCCGGCGAGCGTCTTCTTCAGGCGCGTCGGCCCCTAGGCCGGCCAGCGTAGTCAAGGGCGAGGCGGGGCTCCCACACGGGAGCTCCGCCTCGCGTCAGCGCCCGACGACGACCGCGCGAGCGACGAGGCGGCTGAGCGCGAGCGGCCGGAGCGGGTGGTGATTGAGCGTCAGCTCGACCGCATAGCCTCGCACGCAGAAGGCCGCCGTCTGGTCGTTCCGCCGCCTGAGGTAGAACGTCCGCCGGCCGCCGACGAGTCTCGCGGCGCGGCCGCCGTACAGCGCGCCACAGGGCGCCAGCGGGCGAAGTTGACGCCAGCGCCCCCAGCTCTCGTTGGCGCGGTAAGCCTCGATCCAGGTGCTTCCGGGCGGGGCGAAGTAGATCGTGTAGACGCCGATATACGGCTTGCCGGCCGCGCGCTCGAGCTCGACCCGCTCCCAGTGGGCGTAGCGGTACCCCGCGGGAAGCGAGCGCGGGAAGTAGAAGCGCGTCACGTGCGGGAAGCGGTCGACGATCGCACGCTTCACCGACGGGGGAACGGGAGCCTCGGCACGAGCATCGTCAGAGACGCCGCCCATCCCGGCGCCCAGGAGGATCACCGCTGCGGCTAGGAGGCCGAGGACGCCCATCGCGCGCTGATCGGGTTACCGTCGGTCGCGGGCTCGACCTTGGCTCGGCGCACGAGTTCGACCAGCGCGACCTCGGCCTGGTAGGCGTACCCCAGCGCCGACGGCGCCGCACCGTGACCCGTTCCGCTCATAGCCGCGTTCACAGTCGCTCCAATCTTGGCACCCGGACCCTCGCGCGGAGTCTCTCTTCCCGCGTCCGGCGGCCACGCTAGGGCTGGCTACGGACGGCAAGCCCGAATCTGCCCGCTCCGGCGGCTGGCGGCAGTCCCAGATGCGAAAACGGACGTCGGATCCGTATCGACCTGTCGCGTTTTGGGCCAGGAGCGGGCACGGCTTCGACGACAACTCGTGATCCGAACACGACGAAGGTCGCGCTTGCAGGGACTTCGAAGACGGGAGCGACGGGACTCGAACCCGCGACCTCCGGCGTGACAGGCTTGTTCCATCAAGACGACGATTGGCGACGATTGACGCACTATCGCTCTATTCATGCGGGTCTGCAGGCTCAAACGTCCGATTTCCACACGATTGCACAGGCTCGATTTGGAGCGTTTGCTGCCCTTCTGCTGCCCAGAAGAGTCGAGGGCGATACCCGGCGTCGGCCATGCTTCAACTGGCCGCTCTCCGGAGCATTCCTCGGCGGGACCGGCCGCGGACGCAGCCCGCTGGGAGTCGTCGCGGCGGCCTCAGGGGAGAGTACGCTCGCCCAGGCGAAGCTCCTGGCGCTCGCGTGGTGTGAGCGGACACCTTTCGTTGGAATAGAGTCTGATCGTGAGATTCGATACGCGTGGCGCCGTCGGACTCGTCGCCTCGGCAGCGCTCGTGTTGTTGTCCGCCTGCGGAGGTGGCAGCGGTGGCAGCGGCGCCCGCAACATGCGCGCGGTACTGACCGACGACGGGTGCACCTACCAAGGAGACGAGGAGCCGGACGCAGGTGCCCTCACCGTGGACGTCGAGAACCAAAGCTCAGTCGACGGCGCCTTCGCGCTCGCCGGAATCGCCGAGGGCGCCACGATCGACGACCTCCAGAAGTACATGAACGAGGAGCGACAGCGGCACCAACAGGGAGGACAGCTTCGCGGGCCGCCCGCGTTCTATTCGCAGGTCGTCCGTGTCGGCGTCGCCGCCGGGACGAGCAGTCAGCTACCGGCCGACCTCGAGGCAGGACAGTACGCGCTGATGTGCCTCAACGACGACCCACCAATCTGGCGGGTCTACCTCGCCGGGCAGCTCGACGTAACCCCGTAGCTCATGTTCAGGCGCCCAAGGGACATTCCCGCACACTCGCCCACTGAAGAGTTCATTCGCTGGCGGCGTGCGCGAGCGCCGAGGGCGTCTGGCGGCCGACGATCGCAGGGGCCTCGTGGACGAGCTCGTCGTTCTCGAGGGCCTCCACCATGAACAGGGCAAAGTCCACGCGGCGCGTGATGTTGCTCTCGAGAATGGGGTCG
>JACCXC010000010.1 GCA_013697275.1 Actinomycetota bacterium
GTACATCCTCCACCTCTGCCGCGACCCGCAGGCCTTCGCCGCGCTTCGCCGGGGCCCGGACACGCTGCTCGACGCCTGCCGCGCGCGCGACGGCGACGCGGCCGAGGCCGCCACGCGAGCCGCGCTCGCCTGGGTGCTCGCGGAGCTCCAGCGCATGCTGACCGACGCGGAAGCCGTGGCATGAGCTTCCTCCTCCCCTGCCCGAATTGCGGCCCGAGAGACGTGAACGAGTTCGCCTACCAGGGCGAGGTCACGAAACGCCCGACGCAGTCGCCGACCTTGCGGGAGCTGAGCTCGTACCTCTACTTCCGGGAGAACGTCGCCGGCGTCCAGCGTGAGTGGTGGTACCACCGGCTCGGCTGCCAGGCCTGGTTCCAGGCGGAGCGCGACACGCGCACGAACGAGGTTCTCGCGACCGAGCTCACGGAGCCCGTCAGCGCCGAAGGGGCCCCCGGGCCCGAGGCCACGCCGGCCCTCGGGGAGAACCCGACGCTGTGAGACTCGGACCGCGTCCCGGCGAGCGGATCGACCGGAGCGATGAGGTGACCTTCACGTTCCGCGGCAAGCCCGTCAAGGCGTTCGGCGGCGACACGATCGGCTCGGCGCTCTTCGCCTCCGGCCAGCGGATCTTCAGCCGGAGCTTCAAGTATCACCGCCCGCGCGGCCTTCTCTGCTGCTCGGGCCACTGCCCGAACTGCATGATGACCGTGGACGGCGAGCCGAACGTCCGGGTCTGCGTCGAGCCGGTGCGCGAGGGCGCGCGGGTGAAGCCTCAGAACGTGCGCTGGTGGCTCAACTGGGACCTGATGGCTGTAACCGACAAGATCGGCGGCCCCTTCACGCCGGTCGGCTTCTACTACCGGACGATGATCCGGCCGCGCCGCGCGTGGCCGCTCTTCGAGAGGTTCCTGCGAAGCGCCGCCGGGCTCGGCAGGGTGGACAAGCACGCCGGGCGCAAGCGCCGCTTCGACACCGAGAATCGCCACGTAGACGTGCTCGTGATCGGCGGCGGGCGCTCGGGGGTCGAGGCAGCGCGCCAAGCGCAGATCCGCGGCGAGGACGTCGTCTTGGTCGACGAAGGCCCAGAGCCGGTCGAGCGCTTGGGGTTCCCCGTCCTCTGGCCGGCGCGGGCGATCGGGATCTACGAGGGGAACCTCGTGCCGGTCGAGGCCGGCTCGACGCTCGTCCGCTTTCGGGCGAAGCACATCGTCGTCGCGACGGGGGCGCTCGAGCAGCCGCTTCTCTTCCCCGGTAACGACCTCGTGGGCGTCATGCTCCCCGGCGGCGCCCGACGGATGATCGAGCTCTGGTCGCTGAGGCCGGGAAGACGCGCGGTCGTCCTCGCCGGCGACGATCGCGCGCTCGCGCTCGCGGGCGAGCTCGAGGCGGCCGGCACCGAGGTCGTGCGGGTAGTCGACCTGCGCCGGGAGCAGCTGCGCGAGATCGAGGCGTGGGGGCGCTACGGCCGCCTCGAGTCCGTGTCGCTGGACGGCGAGACGATCGCTTGTGACCTGCTCCTCGCCTCGGGGGCCCGCCAGCCCGCGTACTCGCTCCTCGCCCAGGCCGGCGCACGCGTCGAGTACGACGCCAAGCGTGGGATCTTCGTTCCGGCTGACCTGCCCGACGGGATCGAGGCCGTCGGGGCGGTCACGGGCCGGGTGGGTCGCGTCGCGGTCACCCCGGCGACCTTCAACGGTGCGTCGCGCACGGACAAATGCTTCGCCTGCATCTGCGAGGACGTGACCGACAAGGACATGAAGCGGGCGATCGCCGAGGGCTTCGACTCGCTCGAGCTCGCCAAGCGCTACACGACGGTGACCATGGGCCCCTGCCAGGGGAAGCTCTGTCACCTCCCGTCCATCCGCCTCTATGCCAGGGAGACCGAAACGGACGAGGCGACGATCGGGACGACCACGGCCCGCCCGCCCTGGGCGCCCGTCTCGCTCGGCCTGCTCGCCGGGAGGCCGCACGAGCCCGCGAAGCGAACGTCGATGCACGACCGCCACAAGGACCTCGGGGCGCGGATGATGTGGACGGGCGCGTGGCGGCGGCCGCACTCCTACGGCGACCCCGAGGCGGAGGCCAAGGTTGTGCACGACTCGCTCGGCCTGATCGACGTCTCGACGCTCGGCAAGCTGCTCGTCCGGGGCCCCGACGCCGCGGCCTTCCTCGAGCGCCTCTACCCGAACCGCTTCGCCGACCTGAAGGTCGACCGGATCCGCTACGGCGTCCTCGGCACCGACGGCGGCCGGGTCATGGACGACGGGACGATCGCCCGGCTCGACGAGGAGCTTTTCTACGTGACGACGACGTCCACCGGCGCGAACACGGTGATCGAATGGTTCGACTGGTGGAACGCGGTCTGGGGCTTCGGGGTCGAGACCACGAACGTGACGGGCGCACTCGCCGCCGTGAACCTCGCCGGGCCGAACTCGCGCGAGCTGCTCGGCCGGCTGACCGACCTCGACGTCTCGAACGAGGCTCTCAAGTACCTCGACGCCAAGCGCGCGCAGGTCGCGGGTGTGCCGTGCCTCGTCCTCCGGATCGGCTTCGTCGGAGAGCTCGGCTACGAGCTCCACTTCCCGAGCCCGCACGCCGAGTACCTGTGGGACACGCTGCTCGGTGAGGGCGCCGACCTGGGAATCCGTCCGTTCGGCCTCGAGGCCCAGCGCATCCTGCGCCTCGAGAAGCAACACATCCTCGTCGGCCAAGACACGGACTCCGAGTCGAACCCGCTCGAGGCCGGCATGCCCTGGCTCGTCAAGTGGGAGAAGGACGACTTCGTCGGCAAGTGGGCGCTCGAGCACGTGCGCGAGCGCGGCCCGCGCGAGCAGCTCGTCGGATTCGAGCTGGCGGAAGGCCTCGGCTCGGTCCCCGCGGAGGGCGGGCAGATCGTCGTCGACGGAAAGCCGGGCGGCCGCGTCACGAGCGCGCGCTGGAGTCCGCAGCTCGGCCGGCCGATCGGCCTCGCCTGGGTGCCGTCGCGCCTTGCGCACGAAGGGGCGGAGATCACGATCAAGATGAACGGCGGCTTCGAGCAAGGCCGCGTGCGCCTGAAGCCGTTCTTCGACCCCGACGGGGGACAGCTGCGCTCGTGAGCGAGCTCGACTTCCTCTCGGTCGAGGCAGCCCGCGCGGACGGCCGCTTCCGTCCGGTCGCACGTTCGCCGATGGACCGGCGCCTGCGCGAGGCCAGGGCCGAGTTCGAGGAACGCGGCGGCCGGCTCGTCGCCACGCGGATCCCGGGCGAGGAAGAGCACGCTCTGGCGATCCGCGACGTCACGCATCTCCTCCCTCCGCCGGAGGGAACCGAGCCGCCCGAGACGCACGCGGGCTTCGCAGCGCTGGAGATCTCGGGGCCCGGCGCGGGCACGGTGGTGCGCCGCCTGACCGAGATGCCGCTCGATGACCTTCCGGCGGCCGGCGCGGTCGCGCACATCCGCTCCTGGATCCTCCGCGAAGGCGACGAGACCTATCGCCTGCTCTTCGAGCAGGAGTACGGCCACTACCTCTGGGACGTCGTCGTCGACGCGGCCGAGCCGCTCGGCGGCGGCCCGAAGGGAACACCGTGAAGGACGTCTTCCGCGTCCAGCGCATGTGGCGCCCGCGCGCCAAGCTCAGGCGCCGCTACGACGTCGTGATCGTCGGCGGAGGCGCGCACGGCCTCGCGACCGCCTATTACCTGGCGAAGACGCACGGGATCACCGACGTGGCCGTCCTCGAGAAGAGCTACATCGGCTCGGGCGCGGCCGGGCGGAATACGACGATCATCCGCGCGAACTACCGCACTCCCCAGGGCGCGGAGTTCTACAAGGAGAGCCTGCGCCTCTACGAGGGTCTCTCGGTCGAGCTCGACTTCAACCTGCTCTTCTCGCAGCAGGGCCACCTGACCCTTGCGCACTCCGACCGCGGCCTGATCACGGCTACCGAGCGCGCCGAGGTGAACCAGCTCCTCGGGATCGACAGCCGGCTCGTCTACCCGGACGAGATCGCGGGCCTCTGCCCCGAGATCAACCTCTCCCAGGACGCGACCTGGCCCATCGTCGGGGCCCTCTACCACCCGCCCGGCGGGATCATCCGCCACGACGCCGTCGTCTGGGGCTACGCGCGCGGCGCCGACCGGGGCGGGGTCGAGATCCACCCGTACACCGAGGTGACGGGAATCGAGCGGTCGAACGGGCGTGTAACCGGTGTCCGGACGAACCGCGGCGAGGTCGAGGCGGACGTCGTCATCTCGTGCACGGCCGGCTGGTCGACGCTCGTCTGCGACCTCGCAGGCGTGCCGCTCCCGATCACGACGCACATCCTCCAGGCCTTCGTGACCGAGCCGATCAAGCCGTTCCTCGACGTGATCATCGTCTCGTCGCAGATGCACGTGTACATCTCGCAGACCGATCGTGGCGAGATCCTGATCGGAGCCGAGATCGAGCCCTACACCACGTACAAGGGCCAGTCGACCTTCCCGTTCGTCGAGTACTCGGCCAGGCACACTCTCGAGCTCTTCCCGCAGCTCGAGCCGGTCAAGGTGCTGCGCCAGTGGACGGGCCTCTGCGACCTCTCGCCCGACTACAGCCCGATCCTCGGTGAGACGGAGGTCGAGAACTTCCACGTTTCCGCCGGCTGGGGGACGTACGGGTTCAAGGCCGCGCCGATCGTGGGGACGACGCTCGCCGAGCTCGTCGCAACCGGCCGGACGCCCAAGCTGATCGCCCCGTTCGCGCTGGAACGCTTCTACACCGACACGTTAGTGTCGGAGCTAGCCGCCGCGGCTGTTTCCCACTGAGACTCGTAGGGGCGGGTCTTGACCCGCCCGCGAACAGGAGAGCGAATGGCCACACACATGCCGAGCAGCCTCGAGATCGCGCAGGAAGCGATCCTTCGCCCGATCACGGAGATCGCCGAGGAGCTCGGCCTCGGGCCCGAGGAGTACGACCACTACGGCCGCTACAAGGCGAAGGTCGACCTCTCGGTGCTCGACCGGCTTTCCGGCCAGCCCGACGGGAAGCTGATCGACGTCACGGCGATCACGCCGACGAAGGCTGGCGAGGGCAAGACGACGACGTCGGTCTCCCTAACCCAGGGCCTCGGCCACATCGGCAAGCGCCCGGTGCTCTGCCTCCGCGAGGCCTCCCTCGGGCCGGTGTTCGGGATCAAGGGAGGCGCGGCGGGAGGCGGCTACGCCCAGGTGGTTCCGATGGAGGACATGAACCTTCACTTCACGGGGGACATCCACGCGATCGGCGCCGCGAACAACCTGCTCGCGGCCCTCGTCGAGGCCCACCTCCTGCACGGGAACAAGCTCGCGATCGACCCTCTCACCGTCACGTGGCGCCGCTGCCTCGACATCAACGACCGCGCCCTTCGCTCGATCGTCGTCGGCCTCGGCGGACGCGCCAACGGCTACGTCCGGGAGACCGGCTTCGACATCACGGCCGCCTCCGAGGTGATGGCGATCGTCGCCGTTGCGCGCGACCTCTTCGACCTGCGTGAGCGCCTCGGGCGGATCACCGTCGGCTACACCTGGGAAGGCGAACCGGTCACCGCCGAGCAGCTCCAGGCGGCGGGCGCGATGACCGTCCTCCTGAAGGACGCGATCAAGCCGAACCTCGTGCAGACGCTCGAAGGGCAGCCGGCCTTCCTTCACTGCGGGCCCTTCGCCAACATCGCGCACGGCAACAACTCGCTCGTGGCCACACGCACCGCGCTCAAGCTCGGCGACTACACGATCACCGAGTCGGGCTTCGGCTCCGACATGGGCATGGAGAAGTTCTTCGACATCGTCTGCCGGGTCGGCGCCCTCCGCCCGAACGCGGTCGTCCTCGTTGCGACGGCGCGCGCCCTCAAGCATCACGGCGACGATCCCGAGGGCGGCCTGGACGCGATCGAGCGCGGGGGGGCGAACATGCAGCGCCACCTCGCGATCGTGAAGGAGTTCGGCCTGAACGCCGTCGTCGCGATCAACCGCTTCCCCGGCGACACGGACGAGGAGGTCGAGACCGTCAAGCGCTTGGCCCTCGAGGGCGGGGCGATGGCGGCCGAGCTGAACGAGGCCTTCGAGCGGGGCGGCGAGGGCGCGGCTGATCTCGCCGAGGCCGTCGTCGCGGCGGCCGAGGCGCCTTCCGACTTCCGCCCGGTCTACGAGCTGGACGACCCGATCGACGCCAAGATCGAGGCGATCTGCAAGCGAGTCTACGGCGCGGAGGGCGTCGTCTTCCTCCCCGCGGCCCAACAAGCGATCGGGCGCTTCACGGAGCTCGGCTTCGACAAGCTCCCGGTCTGCATGGCGAAGACGCACCTCTCGCTCTCGCACGACCCCTCGCTCCTGAACGCGCCGACAGGATTCACCGTCACCGTCCGCGACATCCGTCAGTACACGGGCGCGGGCTGGCTCGTCCCGCTCCTCGGCGACATGCAGACGATGCCGGGCTACGGCGTTTCACCCGCCGCGTTCAACGTTGACATCGACGAGGACGGCAGGACGGTGGGGCTCTTCTAGGAGGGGGTTCACGGGGGAAACCCGGTTTCCCCCGTGTCGATCAGCGAGGACGGCAGGACGGTGGGCCTGTTCTAGCCTCGACGGCGCGCGATAATCGCGCCGTGTCGACGGTCGAGACGTTCCTCGCGCAGCCCCTCGACGAGTACCTCGAGGAGATCGCCTCCGACAGGCCGGCGCCCGGCGGCGGCTCGGTCGCGGCGGTCGCGGTCGCCATGGCTGCGGGGCTCGTCGCGATGGCCGCCCGCTTCTCGCTCGAGCACTGGGACGACGCGCGGGAGATCGTGGAGCGCGCGGACGAGATCCGCCGGCGGGTCGCACCGCTCGCTCCGGCCGACTCCCAGGCCTTCGAGGAGGTCCTGACCGCCATGCGGCTCCCCAAGCACCTCGAGCCGGAGGTCCGGAACGCCGCCATCGGAAATGCCCTCGCGCGGGCCGCCGAGATCCCGCTCGAGATCGCCCGCGAGGCCTCGGAGGTCGCCGCACTGGGCGCGCTCGTGGCGGAGCACGGGAACCCGAACGTCCGCGGCGACGCCGCCGCGGGCGCGCTCCTCGCCGAGGCGGGGGGGCGCGCCGCGGCGAACCTGGTCGAGGTGAACCTGGGGACGACCGAGTCCGACAGCCGGATCGCGCGAGCCCGCGAGCATGTCGAGACGGCCCGCGCTTCGGTCGAGCGCGCCCTCGCCGTCGGCCCCTAGCCCTCCTACAAGCCCGGCCGGTCCGACCTGTAGACCGCGCCTGCGCGGGGCCCGCCCGTCGCGTCTTCTTTGACGCTCACCAGCAGGCGCTGCTCCCAGTCCCGGTAGTTGCCCTTGCAGGGCGGGCAGGCGGAGACCTTCCGCCTGTCGCGACCCTCGGCGTGACCCCAGAGGCCGCGGGAGAGCAGCCCCTCAGCCTGCTTGCGGCCGCAGAGGCCGCACG
>JACCXC010000012.1 GCA_013697275.1 Actinomycetota bacterium
GGACGGCGCTCGCCCTGCGCGAGCGCGACCCCGGCGTCAGTGTCGCCGTACTCGAGGCCGAGGTGTGCGGGTGGGGGCCGAGCGGCCGGAACGGCGGCTTTCTGAACGGCTACTGGACGCACCTCTCGCGCTTGCGGCCCGCGTTCGGGGATGGGGGTGCGTTGGCAATCGCGTACGCGGGGGCCGGCGCGGTGCCGGCCGTGCGGGCGTTCTGCGAGACGCGTGGCGAGGACGTATGGCTCCGAGAGGCCGGCTATCTGAAAGTCTCGGCTGCGCCCGCGCAGGACGCCGCGGTCGAGCGCTCGATCCGGACGGCGGCAGAGCTCGGCGTCGCAGAAGAAGCAGTCTCGCTCTCCGAGGAGGAGGTCGCGGGGCGCTGCCGCTCACCGGTGTTCCGCCACGGCGTCTTCTTCCGCGACGGCGCGACCGTCCAGCCGGCGCGCCTCGCCCGCGCGCTCAGGCGCGCGGCGCTCGCCGATGGGATCGCCGTACACGAGCGGACCCGCGTCGTCGGCCTGCGCTCGGGATGCCCGGCCGTGCTCGAGACGCCGTGCGGCACCGTCCACGCCGACGAGGTGGTCGTGGCGACGAACGCGGCCCTCGCGGGCTGGCGGCCCCTCTCGCGGCGCCTGACGAACTTCGGGAGCTACGTCGTTCTGACGGAGCCGGTCCCGGAGCTCCTGGAGGAGATCGGCTGGACGGGCGGCGAGGCGATCACCGACGGCCGCATGTTCGTCCACTACTTTCGGACGACCGCCGACGGCCGCGTCCTCATGGGCAGCGGGTCCGGGCCGATCGGCCTGGGCGGTCGGCTGGACGAGCGC
The DNA here is from genome assembly GCA_013697275.1 of Actinomycetota bacterium. GTDB lineage: Bacteria > Actinomycetota > Thermoleophilia > Gaiellales > Gaiellaceae > JACCXC01. The sequence goes on from JACCXC010000012.1 coordinate 825, forward strand.
TTCTCGCTCGACGAGCCGACCGCGGCTCGGGCCGAGGCCGGCCTGCGGCGCCTGCTTCCGGCCCTGGCGGGCGCGCGGGTCGAGCGCTCGTGGGGAGGCCCGATCGACGTCTCGGCCGACCACTTCCCATTCTTCGGGACGCTGCCCGGTACGCGGGTCCACCACGGTGCCGGCTACTCAGGACACGGGGTCGGTCCGAGCTGGCTCGGCGGTCAGATCCTTGCCTCGCTCGCCCTGGGCCTGCGGGACGAGTGGAGTGCCTCACCGCTCGTGCGAACGCCGGAAGCCTCCCTGCCGCCCGAGCCGCTCAAGCGCCTCGGCGGCGGCGCGATCCGGGCCGCGACGCTCGCCGTTGAGGCCGCCGAGGAGGCCGGCCGGCGCGGGCCGGGCATCGCAAGAATTGTGTCGGCCCTGCCGCGCCTGTTGCGCATGCCGCTCGGAACACGTTGAAACGCTTCGCATTGCGCAGCGCAGGCAACTAGACTCCCGCGCACATCGTGGCTGAAGGGCGGGTCTTCTTCGCGGCGGAAGGACACACGGGCCGCTCCGAGCGGGGGCCTGTCGAGAGCCCGCGCTCGCTGGACCGGCTCGACCGTGCGATCATCGAGGCGCTTCAGGCCAACGGCCGCGAGCCGTTCCGGCAGATCGCCGCGAGCCTCGGCGTTTCCGAGGCGACGATCCGGAACCGGTACGCGCGCCTCTGCCGCGCCAACGTCCTGCAGGTGACCGGGGTGACGAACCCGCTCGGCCTTGGCTTCGAGGCGCAGGCGATGCTGGGAATCAAGACCGACGGGCCGCCCGAGCCCGTCGCCGACGCAATCGCCGCCTGGCGCGAGGCCGGCTACGTGGTGGTGACGGCCGGCCAGTTCGACCTGCTGGTCGAGGTCCTCTGCACCGATCGGCGCCACCTGCTCGACATCATCAATCGCGTCCGCTCGCTCGACGGGGTCGTCTCGACCGAGAGCTTCGTCTACCTGGAGCTTTGGAAGCAGGTGTACGACTGGGGCCGCAGGTTCGGCGGCATTCCGGAGCGCGAGCTCGAAGGGAGGACTGCTTGAGCGCCGTGCGCGTTCAGTCGAAGAACTCCGTCGGCGGCGAGTGGGTGGACGCCGTCGAGGGAGGCGTGCAAGAGGTTGTGAACCCGGCGACCGGCGAGACGATCGGAGAAGTGCCCCGCGGCACCGAGGCCGACGTCGACCGCGCCGTCGAGGCGGCGAAGCGGGCGTTCGCGGACTGGCGAGAGACGACCCCGCAGGAACGGGCCGAGGCGCTCCTGAAGCTCGCCGACGCGCTCGAGGAGCACGCGGACGAGCTCCGCGAGACCGAGACGGCGAACGTCGGGAAGCCGCAGGGCGTCGTCCACGACGAGATCCCCGTCGCGGCCGACAACCTCCGCTTCTTCGCTGGCGCAGCGAGAGTGCTCGAAGGCAAGGCCGCAGGCGAGTACATGCGCGGCTACACGTCCATGATCCGGCGGGAGCCCCTGGGCGTGGTCGGCCAGATCGCGCCCTGGAACTACCCGCTCATGATGGCTGTCTGGAAGATCGGCCCCGCCCTCGCGGCCGGGAACACGATCGTCCTGAAGCCGTCCGAGCAGACACCACTGACCGCGCTTCTCCTCGCCGAGTACGCCGCGGACATCCTTCCCCCGGGGGTCCTGAACGTGATCACCGGGGACGGCGAGCCGGTCGGTGCGGGGATCGTCCGCCACCGGGACGTCCGGATGGTCTCCTTGACGGGGGACGTGGCGACGGGGAAGGAGGTCGCGCGCGCCGCGGCCGACTCGCTCAAGCGCGTTCACCTCGAGCTCGGAGGCAAGGCGCCTGTGGTCGTCTTCGACGACGCCGACCCGGCCGCTGTCGCAGAGGCGGTCAAGGTCGCGGGGTACTGGAACTCGGGCCAGGACTGCACGGCCGCCTCGCGGATCGTTGCGGGCCCGAAGGTCTACGACCGCCTCCTCGCGGAGCTCGTCCCAGCGGTCGAGTCGCTCAAGGTCGGAGATCCTGCCGAAGGGGAGGAGATCGACATGGGCCCGGTCATCTCCCAGTCCCAGCAGGAGCGAGTGTTCGGCTTCCTCGAGCGCGCGACCGCGAACGGAAAGGCCCGCGTCCTGACCGGGGGGGACCGGAACGGCGACCGGGGCTTCTTCGTGCGCCCGACGGTGGTCGTCGACGTGGACCAGACGGACGAGATCGTCAAGAAGGAGGTCTTCGGGCCGGTCGTGACCGTGCAGCGCTTCGCGTCGGACGACGAGGCGATCGCCTGGGCGAACGACGTGGACTACGGCCTCTCGGCCTCGGTCTGGACGCGTGACGTCGGCCGGGCCCTCAACGCTGCGCGGGCGCTCGAGTTCGGGACGGTCTGGATCAACGACCACATCCCGCTCGTCTCCGAGATGCCGCACGGGGGCTACAAGCAGTCGGGCTACGGCAAGGACCTGTCCATGTACTCCGTCGAGGAGTACACGCAGGTCAAGCACGTCATGGCGAAGCTCGATTGACGGCGGTCTTCGTGACTGTGACGCGTTTCGACCACCCTTACGGGGGCCGGTCATGACCGGGACCGAAACGCGCCTGTTGATAGGCGGCGAGCAGGTGGGCGGCGACGGCGCGCCCCTCGAGGTCGAGAACCCGGCGACCGAGGAGGTGCTCGCCTCGGTTCCCCTGCCCTCGGCCCAGCAGGTTGACGCGGCGATCGCGGCCGCGCGCGAGGCCGCGCCCGGGTGGGGCCGCACCCCGGCGATCGAGCGGGCCGAGGCCCTGCACGAGGTATCGACCAGGCTCCGAGCGCGCGCGGAGGAGCTCGCCGAGCTCATGACCCGTGAGGGCGGGAAGCCGCTCGTCGAGAACCGCGACGAGGTGACCTGGACGGCCGCGGCCTTCGACTACTACGCGGAGATGGGCCGGAACTTCGGCGGCCGCGTCATCCCCTCGATCGAGGCGAGCCAGCTCTCGCTCGTCCTGAAGGAGCCGATGGGCGTCGTGGCCTGCATCGTCCCGTGGAATTACCCGCTCCTGCTCCTCGCTTGGAAACTCGCGCCCGCGCTCGCCGCGGGGAATACGGCCCTCGCAAAGCCTTCCGAGCTGACGCCGCTCTCGACCCTCGCCCTCGCACCCTGCTTCGAGCATCTGCCCCCTGGGGTCCTGAACCTGCTCGCCGGGGCGGGGCCGGTCGGCGAGGCCCTCGTCCGTGACGAGCGGGTCGACTGCATCGCGTTCACGGGATCGATCGAGACGGGGAAGGCGATTGCCCGCCTAGCGGCCGACCGCGTCGCTCGGATCAACCTCGAGCTCGGCGGCAAGGACCCATTCATCGTCTGTGCCGACGTCGCCGAGCGAATCGACGTCGCGGCCAAGGGCGGCGCCTGGGCGGCCTTCCTGAACGCGGGCCAGGTCTGCACCTCCGCCGAGCGCTTCTACGTCATGGAGCCCGTCTAC
>JACCXC010000018.1 GCA_013697275.1 Actinomycetota bacterium
ACGCGGCCCACTCGAGCGCGAGGCCCTCGCTGCGCGCCGGGGGCGTGTCCCGCGAGGCGCCAAGCGGCTTCCGAGGCCACTCACAGAGCTCCTGAGCGCCCTGCGCCCCTCCCAAGCCTGGCGATAGACTCGCGCTCGAACCCGAGCCAGGAGCCTGCATGCCCGAAGAGAACGCGACCGTCGGTCGGATCGTCGAGATCAGGGGCGTCGTCCTCGACGCCGTCTTCCACGGAGAGCTGCCCGGGATCTACAACGCTCTCCGGATCCCGATCCCCGCGCGCGAGGGGCAGGAGGCTGTCGACCTGATCGCCGAGGTGCAGCAGCACCTCGGGAACGACCGCGTGCGGGCGGTGGCGATGGACTCGACAGACGGGCTCGCTCGCGGGGCCGAGGTGCACGACACGGGCTCGCCCATCACGGTTCCGGTCGGCGAGGGGACGCTCGGGCGGATCTTCAACGTGCTCGGCGAGCCGATCGACCAGAAGTCCGAAAACGGGACCGATGGCGAGCGCTGGCCCATCCACCGCGAGGCACCGAGCTTCGAGGACCTCGTCCCGCGCATCGAGATCTTCGAGACCGGGATCAAGGTGATCGACCTCCTCGCCCCCTACGTGAAGGGCGGAAAGGTGGGCCTCTTCGGCGGAGCGGGCGTCGGCAAGACCGTCCTCATCCAGGAGCTGATCCGGAACATCGCCGAGGAGCACTCGGGGCTCTCGGTCTTCGCCGGCGTCGGCGAGCGTACGCGCGAGGGGAACGACCTCTGGCTCGAGATGACCGAATCGGGCGTGATCGACAAGACGGCGCTCGTCTTCGGGCAGATGAACGAGCCGCCGGGCGCGCGCCTGCGCGTTGGGCTCTCCGGGCTCACGATGGCGGAATACTTCCGCGAGCAGGGCCAGGACACCCTCCTCTTCATCGACAACATCTTCCGTTTCGTTCAAGCGGGGTCAGAGGTCTCGGCGCTCCTCGGGCGCATGCCCTCCGCGGTCGGCTACCAGCCGACGCTCGCGACCGAGATGGGCCAGCTCCAGGAGCGGATCACGTCGACGCGCAAGGGCTCCGTCACCTCGGTGCAGGCGATCTACGTTCCCGCTGATGACCTGACCGACCCGGCGCCGGCGGCCTCATTCGCGCACCTCGACGCGACGACGGTCCTCTCGCGCTCGATCGCCGAGCAGGGCCTCTACCCGGCCGTCGACCCGCTGGACTCGTTCTCCCGCGCGCTCCAGCCGGACATCGTAGGGGAGGAGCACTACCGAACGGCCACGGCCGTGCAGGAGATCCTTCAGCGCTACAAGGAGCTGCAGGACATCATCGCCATCCTCGGGATGGAGGAGCTCTCCGACGAGGACAAGGTCGTCGTCCAGCGTGCCCGAAAGATCCAGCGCTTCCTCTCGCAGCCGTTCTTCGTCGCCGAGGCCTTCACCGGGAGCCCGGGGAAGTACGTCAAGCTCGAAGACACCGTGCGGGGCTTCGTCGAGATCATCGAAGGCAAGCACGACGACCTCCCCGAGGGCGCCTTCTACATGGTCGGCACGATCGACGAGGCCGTCGAACGAGGCCGTGAGATGGCCGGCGAGGAAGGCGGCGGAACGGAAGAAGGCGAGCCGGACGAGGTTGAAGAGCCTGCGGCCGAAGCCGAGCCCGAGCCCGAGCCCGTTCCGGCGTAGCCGGTGGCCGACGGCGAAGCGAGAACCTTCTCCCTCTCGGTCGTGACGCCCGAAGGGGCGGCCTACGAGGGCGAGGCGGAGCGGCTCGTCGTCCCCGGGGCGAGCGGCGAGATCGGCGTCCTCGCCCGTCACGCCCCGCTCGTCGCGATGCTGAAGGCCGGCGAGATCCGCATCCGCTCCGGCGGCGAGTGGCAGAGCTTCGCGGCGGGGCCCGGCTATTTCAAGGTGCAGCGCGATCGCGCGATCGTTCTCGTGGACGACGCCGTCCGGGCCGAGGAGATCGACGTGGAGCAGGCGCGGCGCGAGGTCGAGGAGGCCCGTGCCCTCCTCGAGCGAGCCGAGTCGGGCGAGGAGGGCGTCGACCGCTGGCAGGCCGAACAGCGCCTCCGCCACGCCGAGAACAAGATCGCAGTCTCCGGCCGGTAGCCGATGCGAATCGTCGCATCGGATCATTTCGCCTCGGAGGCGTCGTGAGCCCGCGCCGGGCCGAGCCCGCCGTGGCGGCGAGAAGACCTTGCTTCGGCTCCCACGTTAGAGCGGTGTTAACCGCGTGCAGAGGGCCTTGCTCGGCCTGCATTCTCGGTACGTTGAGCTCGTTGTCACAACGACGTCCGGGGGGAGGTGAACGCATGATCTTCGATCTTCTGAGGGCTCTCGTCGGAAGCTACGGCGGGCGCGAATGCCGCGTCTGCATGGAGCCGATCAACCGGCACGACCACTTCGCGATGAGCGAGACCGTCTGCCGCCCCTGCGCGGCCTAGCGGTACCCGCATTGCACGGGGAGGCCTCCGCCACGGCGGGGGTTTTTCTCGTTAAACGGCACAATGCGCGCATGGCGACGGCGACTGCACGATCGGCCGAGACCCGGCTACGCGCGCTCCTGGCCGAGCGCATCGGGGTCCTCGACGGCGCCTGGGGGACGATGCTGCAACAGCAGGGCCTGACGCCGGAGGACTACCGCGGCGAGCGCTTCCGCGGGCACCCGCGTGACGTGACCGGTGACCCGGACATCCTCAACCTGACGCGGCCCGACGTGATCCTCGGGATCCACCGGGCCTACCTCGAGGCCGGGGCCGACATCACGACGACCAACACCTTCACGGCCACGTCCATCGGCCAGGCCGACTACGGCCTCGAGGACGCGGTTCGCGACATGAACGTCGCGGGTGCCAGGCTCGCGCGCGAGGCGGCGGACGAGCTCGGCGACCGGTTCGTCGCAGGGTCGGTCGGGCCGCTGAACCAGACGCTCTCGCTCTCGCCGAAGGTCGACGACCCGTCGTTTCGGAACGTCACCTTCGACCAAGTCGTCGATTCGTACGCCGAACAGATGCGCGGCCTGCGCGACGGCGGGGTCGACTTCCTCCTCCTCGAGACGATCTTCGACACCCTGAACGCGAAGGCGGCGATCGTCGCCGCGCAGGAGGCGGCTCCCGAGCTTCCGCTCTGGATCTCGGTCACGATCGTCGACCTGAGCGGCCGCACGCTCTCCGGCCAGACGATCGAGGCGTTCTGGGCGTCGATCGAGCATGCGCATCCCCTCGTCGTCGGCGTTAACTGCTCTCTCGGCGCCAAGGAGCTTCGCCCGCACGTCGAGGAGCTCTCGCGCCTAGCGGACACCTTCACGAGCGCGCACCCGAACGCCGGCCTCCCGAACGCGTTCGGCGGCTACGACGAGGAGCCGCCCGACACGAGCCGCCTCCTGCGGGAGTTCGCCGAGGCCGGGCTCGTCAACATCGTCGGCGGCTGCTGCGGCACGACCCCCGAGCACACACGCGCGATCGCGGCGGCGGTCGAGGGTCTCCCGCCGCGCGCGGTGCCGGAGCACAAGCGCGAGACGCGCTTCGCCGGCCTCGAGCCGTTCTCCATCTACCCGGAGTCGAACTTCGTCATGGTCGGCGAACGGACGAACGTGACCGGCTCGGCCCGCTTCCGCACGCTGATCGAGGCAGGCGACTTCCAGGGCGCCGTTGACGTGGCGCTCGAGCAGGTGCGCGGCGGCGCGAACGTCCTCGACGTGAACATGGACGCCGATCTCCTCGAGTCGGAGGCGGCCATGACGACCTTCCTGAACATCGTCGCCACGGAGCCCGAGGTCGCCCGCCTCCCGATCATGATCGACTCCTCGCGCTGGTCTGCCATTCAGGCGGGCCTGCGCTGCGTGCAGGGCAAGTCGATCGTCAACTCGATCAGCCTCAAGGAGGGAGAGGAAGACTTTCTCGCCAAGGCCCGCGAGGCGCGCCGCTACGGCGCGGCGGTGGTCGTCATGGCGTTCGACGAGCAGGGCCAGGCCGACACGGTCGAGCGGAAAGTCGAGATCTGCGGCCGTGCCTATGACCTGCTCATCCGCGAGGCCGGCTTCGCGCCCGAGGACATCATGTTCGACCCGAACATCCTCGCCGTCGCGACCGGGATGGAGGAGCACAACGAGTTCGCAAAAGCCTTCATCGAGGCCCTCCCGCTGATCAAGGAGCGCTGCCCGGGCGTGAAGACCTCCGGCGGCGTCTCGAACCTCTCCTTCTCCTTCCGCGGGAACGACGCCGTCCGCGAGGCGATCCACTCGGCCTTCCTCTTCCATGCAATCCGGGCCGGCCTCGACATGGGGATCGTGAACGCCGGCCAGCTGGTCGTCTACGAGGACATCGCGCCCGACCTCCTCGAGCACGTCGAGGACATCATCTTCAACCGCCGGTCAGACGCGACCGAGCGGATGGTCACCCTCGCCGAGTCCGTCCGCGGTGAGGGCTCGAAGCGCGAGCTCGACCTCTCATGGCGCGAGGCCCCGGTCGGCCAGCGCCTGTCCTATGCCCTCGTTCACGGGATCGTCGACTTCATCGAGGCGGACACGGAGGAGGCGCGACAGGCCCACGCGCGCCCGCTCGAGGTGATCGAGGGGCCTCTCATGGACGGGATGTCGATCGTCGGCGACCTCTTCGGAGCCGGAAAGATGTTCCTGCCGCAGGTAGTGAAGAGCGCCCGGGCGATGAAGCGCGCCGTCGCCTATCTCGAGCCGTACATGGAAGCCGAGAAGGCGGCCGGAAACGGGCGCGCCCAGGGGAAGGTCGTGATGGCGACGGTGAAGGGCGACGTCCACGACATCGGCAAGAACATCGTCGGCGTCGTCCTCGGGTGCAACAGCTACGAGGTCCTCGACCTCGGCGTGATGGTGCCGGCCGACCGGATCCTCGACACGGCTGAGGCGGAGGGATGCGACTTCGTCGGGCTCTCGGGGCTCATCACGCCGTCGCTCGACGAGATGGTCAACGTGGCGAAGGAGATGGAGCGCCGCGGGATGACACTCCCGCTCCTGATCGGCGGGGCGACGACATCCAAGCAGCACACGGCCGTACGGATCGCGCCCGCCTACAGCCAGCCGACCGTCCATGTGCTCGATGCCTCGCGCGTCGTCCGCGTGGTCTCGAACCTGCTCGATCCCGACCGCCGCGCCTCGCTCGACACCGAGAACCGCGAGCTGCAGGAGCGATTGCGGGAGCAGCACGGCGAGCGCGAGCGCAAGCCCCTCGCCCCGCTCGAGGCCGCGCGCGCCAACCGAACGCCGATCGAGTGGCGCGCCGACGAGGTCGCCCGGCCGGCCTTCACGGGCACGCGCGTCGTCGAGCCCAAGCTCGCCACGCTTCGCGAGTACATCGACTGGCAGTTCTTCTTCCACGCGTGGGAGCTCAAGGGCAAGTTCCCCGCGATCCTCGACGACCCGGAGAAGGGTGCCGCCGCGCGGGACCTGTTCGCCCAGGCGACCGAGCTCCTGGACCAGATCGTCGCGGGCGAGCTTCTCCAGGCCCGCGGCGTCTACGGGTTCTGGCGCGCCTGTGCCGAGGGCGACGACCTCGTCCTCGAAGACGGCACGCGCTTCCCGATGCTCCGCCAGCAGACGGCCTACGGCGACTCTCGCCCGAACCGATCGCTCGCGGACTTTGTCGCGCCGGCCGCGAGCGGGATCGAGGACTATGTAGGCGCCTTTGCCCTCACGGCGGGGCTCGGCGCAGACGACCTCGCGGCGCGCTTCGACGCCGAGCACGATCCCTACCGCTCGATCATCGTGAAGGCTCTGGCCGACCGTCTGGCGGAGGCCTTCGCCGAGCACCTGCACGAACAGGCGAGACGCGAGTGGTACGAGACGGGCGCGCCGCTCCCGAAGGAGGAGCTCCTTGCCGAGCGCTTCCGCGGCATCCGTCCGGCCTTCGGCTACCCGGCCTGTCCGGACCACTCGGAGAAGCGCACGCTCTTCGACCTCCTCGGGGCCCGCGAGGCGGGCATCGGGCTGACCGAGAGTTTTGCGATGACTCCCGCCGCCAGCGTGGCCGGGATCTACCTGGGACACCCGGAAACGCGTTATTTCTCGGTCGGAAGAGTCGGACGCGACCAGCTCGAGGACTACGCCCGGCGCAAGGGGTGGGACCTCGAGGAAGCGGAGCGCTGGCTTCGCCCGAACCTGGCCGACGAGGCCCGCGCGGCCGAGCCAGGAACGGTCTCCGCCTCGGCGAAGTAGCACCCGGCTGCTCGGCTATCCTCCTCGGGTCGCCGCCGGGGCGACTTTCTCTATGCGCACCACGCTGAAGAGAGGCGCGACGCGGAACGGCTCGACGAACGGCGTCGCCGCTCTTCCGCCGAACCCACTCGCGCCCGTCACGGTCTACGCGAAGCCGCGCCGCGGGCCATTCCGCCTGGTCGGGCGGATCGTCGTCTGGCTCGCCCTCACCCTGCTCGTGGCCGCGGGCGGTCTCGGCGGCGGGGTCTGGCTCTGGTGGGAGCACAGCCTGGCCGCGACCGCGCCGAAGACGGCGGAGGAGCGCGAGGCCCAGAGAGTCCTCGACAGCGTCCCGGCGGCCGACCAGCCCGCCGTCGCGATCGTGATCGGATACGACCGCCGGTACGGCAAGGAGCAGGGCGGCGAGTCGCGCTCGGACACGATCATGCTGATTCGCGCCGATCCGCGGCTGAAGACGATTTCGATGCTCTCGTTCCCACGCGACCTGCGGGTCGAGCTGGCCGGCTGCAAGGACAGCGCGCCGCGCATCGCGAAGATCAACGAGGCGTTCACCGATTGCGGGACGAAGGGCACCGTGGAAACGATCAGGAACCTGACCGGGATCCCGATCAACTACTTCATCACGGTCGACTTCCGCAGCTTCATCAAGGTGGTCAACGACCTCGGGGGCGTATATCTCGACGTCGACCGCCGCTACCTGAACAACAGTGATGCGACGTACTCGGCGATCGACGTCCATTCGGGCTACCAGCGCCTCTTCGGCGAGAAGGCCCTTGCATTCGTGCGCTATCGGCACACGGACAACGATTTCGTGCGGAACGCGCGGCAGCAGGAGTTCGTCAAGGCCGTCAAGCAACAGGTGAGCGGGCTCTCGGCGGCCTGGAAACTCCGCGGGATCGTGAACTCGATCACGTCGCACGTGACGGTGGGCGTGGGCGGGGGCCGCGAGCTCGAGCCCGAGACGGTGCTCTCGTACGCGAAGCTCGCCTACGAGCTCCCGAGCGGGAACCTCTTCCAGGCGCGTCTGGCCCCCGAGCGCCTCGCCGAGGACTCCTTCTCGTTTTCGCTGACCGCCTCTGACGAAGAGATCGAGCGGGTGACCGACGAGTTTCTGAACCCCGACCCCGAGGCGGGCGAGAAGGCGACGAGCGTCGCCGTCGGGGAGAAGCCGAAATCGAAGATCCGGCGCGGCCCGCCCGCGACCAGCGTGAACGTCGAGGTCACGAACGGGAACGGCGTCGCGGGCGCCGCCGACGACGCCACGTACCTCCTCACCCAGCGCGGCTACAAGTCCGTCGACGGCGGAAATGCCGACAACTTCGACTACTTCAGGACCGTCGTCCTCTTCGACCCGGCTCGCGCTGGCGCGGAAGAGGCCGCCGCGGACATGGTGAAGCTCTTCGGTGACGCGGAGGCTCAGGAGGCGACACCGGAGGACCGCCTCGAGACGATGCTGCGGGTCGTGGTAGGCCGGACGTTCCAGGGAACGCTCGCGCCGGCGCCTCGCGACACCACTCCCAAGCGGCAGCCGCCCAGGGTCGTGACCGATCCCTCGGCGGTGGCGCCGCTCGTCCGCCAGGCGCGGCGAAAGGTCGACTTCCCGCTGCTCGTCCCGACGGTGCACGAGTCGGGGTCGGCGCTCTCGACACTCGAGCCGATGCGCGTCTACCCGATCCGCAAGGGCGATCGCGCCGTCCGCTTCGTCTACAACGGCCCGTCCGGGACCGACTATTGGGGGATTCAGCAGACGAGCTGGACCGATGCGCCGATCCTCGAGGGGCCGACGCTGACGCGGAAGATCGGCAAGCGGGACTACCGCCTCTACTTCAACGGCCCCAAGCTCCACATGGTCGCCTTCGAGGAAAACAGTGGGACGTACTGGGTCGTGAACACGCTGCTCGACACCCTTTCGAACGAGACGATGCTGGCGATTGCGAAGGGGCTCCGGCCGCCGAAAGGCCAGTAAATGCGGCTCCGGTCTACAATTCGATGATGGAACGCGAGCCGATCGGGGTGATCGGGGCCGGCTGGGTCGGTCTCGTCACGGCCGCGTGTTTTGCCGAGCTCGGGCATCGAGTGACGGTGCGGGACGTCGTCCCTGAGCGCGTCGCCGAGCTGCAGGCCGGCCGCGTGCCGATCCACGAGCCCGGCCTCGACGCGCTCCTGGAGCGCAACCGCGAGCGGCTCCAGTTCACCCTCGAGATCGAGGACGTCTTCCGCGACGCGGCCGTCGCCTTCGTGTGTGTCGGGACACCTTCGACGTATTCGGGCGACGCCGACCTCTCGGCCGTCTCGCAGGTGCTGGAGGAGCTGCCTGAGTTCGAGGAGCGCGCCATCCTCGTCATGAAGAGCACCGTCCCGGTCGGGACGGGGGAGAAGGTGCGCCACGAGCTCGACGCCCGCGGCCTGGCGCACGTCGGCTACGTCGCGAACCCCGAGTTCCTGGCCGAGGGAACGGCCGTCGCGAACTTCCTCCATCCCGATCGCGTGGTCGTCGGGAGCTTCGCCCAGGCCGACGGCGACGCTGTCGCGACGCTCTACGAGCCGCTCGAGGCGCCCGTCGTGCGGACCGACATCGCGTCGGCCGAGATGATCAAGCTCGCTTCCAACGCGTTCCTCGCCACGCGGATCTCCTTCATCAACGAGATCGCGAACGTCTGCGAGATGACGGGTGCCGACGTCGTGGACGTCGCGCGCGGGATGGGCCTCGACCATCGGCTCGGCCGCCACTTCTTGAACGCCGGTCTCGGCTACGGCGGCTCGTGCTTCCCGAAGGACGTGCAGGCGCTCAAGCAGCTCGCAGGGAACTCCGGCTACCACTTCCAGCTCTTGAACGCCGTGATCGAGGTGAACGAGCTGCAGAAGCGACGGGTCGTCGCGAAGCTCGTGAAGTACCTCGGCCCGCTCCGCGGCAGGACGATCGCCCTCCTCGGACTCGCCTTCAAGCCGAACACGAACGACATGCGCGAGGCGTCGAGCCTCGTGCTCGCCTCGCGCCTGCTCGCTGAGGGCGCACGCGTACGCGCCTGGGACCCGGTCGCGATGGACGAGGCACGCGCGCTTCTGCGCGGCGTTCAGCTCACCGACTCGCTCCTCGAGGCGGTCGAGGGCGCCGACGCCGCGGTCATCGTCACGGAATGGGACGAGATCCGGGACGCAACGGCTCCCGAGGTACGTACGGCGATGGCGAACCCGCTCATCATCGACGGTAGGAACATGCTCGACCCCGAGACCGTGCGCGCCGCGGGCTTTCGCTACGAAGGCATCGGCCGTGCGTCGTCCTCGCTCAGGGCCCTCGCCGAGGCCGAGGAACGCGAGCCGGACCTGCAGGCTTGATGGAGGCGCTCCTCCTCGCAGGCGGGAAGGGCGAGCGTCTCGGCGAGGCGGCCGGCGGGCTGCCCAAGCCGCTCGTCCCGGTTGCGGGCCGCCCACTTGCGTCCTATGCGCTCTCGCGGCTCGCGGCCGCCGGCGTCGACCGCGTGATCGTCGCGTGCGCGGCCGGGCTCGAGGGCGACTTCGAGCGCGAGCTGGCCGGGTATGGGCCAGAGATCGTGGCGGTAGGGGAGCAGGCGCCTCTCGGGCGCGGCGGGGGGCTGCGGCTCGCGGCGTCGGCGCGTTTGGAAGACGGGCCCGTGCTCGCCGCGAACGGCGACGAGATCCTCGACGTCGAGCTCGGCGCGCTGCTCGCGGCTCATGGCGAAAGCGCCGCCGCAGCGACGATCGTGGTCGCACCGATGCCCTCCGCCTTCGGGGTCGTAGAACTCGGTGTGGACGACCGCGTCACGGCGTTCATGGAGGCTCCGCGCCTCCCGCACTGGGTCAACGCCGGCCTCTACGTCCTCGGAGATGACGCGCTCGGGCGGCTGCCCGAGCGGGGCGACCACGAGACACTGACCTTCCCCCAGCTCGCCGCCGAAGGCCGGCTTGCCGCCTATCGCCACGAGGGCCTCTGGCTGACGGTGAACACTCCGAAGGACTTGCGTCGAGCCGAAGAGGTGCTCGGCGGAGAGCTCGAGCCGGCGGCCGTCCGATGACCGAGCTCTCGCCCGACGTCGTCCTCGCCCGTGCCGCCTCGGAGGTCGAGCGCGTCGAGAAGCCGTGGGGCTACGAGATCGTCTTCGCCCTGACGGAGGACTACTGCGGCAAGGTGCTCGTGATCCGCAAGGGCGAGCAGCTGTCGCTCCAGTTCCACCGCGAGAAGGATGAGACGATCTACGTGCACGAGGGCACGATCGAGCTCGAGATCGGCGAAACCGGCGGCTCCATGCAGAGCGTGGTCGCGGGCGCCGGGCAGGCCTTTCGTCTCAGGCCCGGGGTGGTGCACCGCTGGCGCGCGCTCGAGGACGCCGTCGTGCTCGAGTCCTCGACCCCGCACATCGACGACGTCGTGCGGCTCGAGGACAACTACGGCCGCGCCGAGCCCCGGGACGACTGAAGCAGTTGCGAAGGGCCGTCGCTACACTGCCGCGCGGCATGGCGACAACCACTCCTCATCACGACGTCAAGGATCTCGGCCTCGCGGCCGTGGGCGTCGAGCGAATCGAGTGGGCCGACCGGCAGATGCCCGTCCTGGCCGCGATCCGCGAGCGCTTCGAGCGCGAGCGGCCCCTGGACGGCTACCGGCTCTCTGCCTGCCTGCACGTCACGTCCGAGACGGCGAACCTCGCCCGCACGCTGAAGGCGGGCGGAGCCGACGTCGTCCTTTGCGCTTCGAACCCGCTCTCGACCCAGGACGACGTCGCGGCGGCTCTCGTGGCCGAGTACGGCGTGCCCGTCTTCGCCATTCGAGGCGAGGACGACGACACCTATTACTCGCACATCTACGCTGCAGTCGACCATCACCCGCACCTGACCATGGACGACGGAGCCGACGTGATCGGCGTCCTCCACAAAGAGCGGCAGGAGCAGATCCCCGAGATCATCGGCGGGATGGAGGAGACGACCACGGGCGTGATCCGCCTCAAGGCGCTCGAGGCCCAGGGCGACCTCGGCTTCCCGATCGTCGCCGTGAACGAGGCGAAGACGAAGCACCTGTTCGACAACCGCTACGGAACCGGGCAGTCCACGATCGACGGGATCATCCGCGCGACCAACGTCCTTCTCGCAGGACGCCGCTTCGTCGTCGCCGGATATGGCTGGACGGGCCGCGGCGTCGCGCTTCGCGCGCGCGGGATGGGCTCCCATGTGATCGTGACGGAGGTCGATCCCATGCGCGCCCTCGAGGCCGCCATGGACGGGTTCGAGGTGATGACCATGGAGCGCGCGGCCGAGGTTGGCGACATCTTCTGCAGCGCGACGGGCGACAAGAACGTGATCTCGCGCGCGGCGATCGAGCGCCTGAAGGACGGCGCGATCCTCTCCAACACGGGCCACTTCAACGTCGAGATCGACATCCCGGCACTCGAGGAGCTCTCGGTCTCGCGGCGGCGCGCCCGCGAGAACGTCGAGGAGTTCGAGTTCTCCGATGGCCGCAAGGCGTACCTCATCGCCGACGGGCGCCTCGTCAACCTGGCCGCGGCCGAGGGCCACCCCGCGTCGGTCATGGACATGAGCTTCGCGAACCAGGCGCTCGCGGCCGAGTACGTCGTGCAGCACGCCGACGAGCTCGAGC
>JACCXC010000028.1 GCA_013697275.1 Actinomycetota bacterium
ACGGCCCCGAGGACGCCGGCCGCCATCAGCGTCTCCTGGGCGCCGATCGACTCCGCGATCGGGCCTGTCAGGGCGAACGAGATCGGAACGAGTCCGATCGACATGAACCAGTCGACCGAGGTCACGCGGCCGAGGAGGTGCCGCGGCACGCGCGTCTGCATGAGCGACATCCAGATGATCATTCCGCAGGTCGAGGCCATCCCCCGGAAGAGCCCCGCGACCATCGCCTGCCAGACGTTCGCGGCGAGGCCGTATGCGCCGAGGAGGAGTGCTCCGGCCGTCCACGAGGCGTACATGGCCGTGATGTGGCGGCGCGGAAGCAAGCGCTGGCCCATGAAGAGCGCCGCCAGGATGGCCCCGAGCCCCGCGGCCGCGTAGACGAGACCGACGTCGCCAGCGCTTCCGCCGAGGTCGTTCTTCACCACGTACGGGACGAGCACCTCCCACGGCCCGTAGAAGACGAGCAGGAAGATCGATGCCGCGACGAGGCTCCCCCAGAGCCAGGTCTGGGAGCGGACGAAGCGGAAGCCCTCACCGATCTCGGCGAAGTAGGAGGCCGGTTGGCCGAGCTCGCGGACAAGCGGCCTCGAGGACATGGCAAGCAGGCAGATCGCGGAAACACCGAACGAGGCAGCGTCGAGCATGAACGCCGCTCCGAGCCCGATCGTGTCGATCGCCAGCCCGCCGAGCGCCGGGCCAGCGAGCTGCGCCCCGAGCGGCCGCATGAGCATGTCGAGCGAGTTCGCCTGGACGATCTGCTCGCTCGGGACGATGTCCGGCACGAGCGCGCCGAATGCCGGGCCGAAGAGCGACTCTCCAATACCCCAGACCGCGACCAGCGCGATTACGTGCCAGAGCTCGAGCGCGCCCGCGAGCGAGAGCACTCCGATCCCTGCGACTGCTAGCCCGCGGATCAGATCAGAAGCAATCAGCACCTTCCGGCGGTCGAAGCGGTCGCTCAGGACGCCGCCGACGAGGAGGAAGATGACGGCCGGCACCGCCCAGGCGACCCCGACCACCGAGAGCGCCGTCGGCGTGTTCGAGAGCTCGTAGACCTGCCAGGCGATCGCGACGAAGTAGATCCCGTCGCCGAGAAGCGACACGCTCATCCCAGTCCAGAGGAGAGCGAAATCCCGGATGCGCAGCGGACGGAGGACGCCCACTCGCCCCAGACGGTCGCGGGACGAGACGCGCGGCCGGCTCAGCTCGACCTCCGCGGGCCGCGGCCCGGGCGCCGGCGCTCGCGCTCACCGAGCTCGCCAACCAGCTTGCGGTAGCTAGCGAGCCGCTCCGGGGCGAGCGTCCCGGCCGCGATCGCCTCGCGAACCGCACAACCCGGCTCGCTTTCGTGCTTGCAATCTCGGAAGCGGCAGCCGGCGGCGAGCTCGGCCACGTCGTCGAATGCGTCCTCCACCCCTTCATCTGCGTCCCAGAGGGCCAACTCGCGAATTCCGGGGGTGTCGAGGACGAGGCCGCCGCCGGGTACGAGGAAGAGCTCCCGATGGCTCGTCGTGTGCCGTCCCCGCCCGTCGCTTCGCAGCTCGGCGACCACCTGCCGGTCGAGCGTGAGCAGGTGGTTGACGAGCGAGGACTTCCCGGCGCCGGAGATTCCGAGGAGCGCCGCCGTTCGGTTGGGCCGCAGATAGGCCCGCAGCTCGTCCACGCCTTCACCGGTGACGGAACTGATCGCGTGCACCGGGACGCCGAGCGCGACCGCCTCCGTCTCCAGGACGGGTCCGGCGACGTCCTCGGCAAGGTCGCGCTTCGTGAGCACGACGACCGGGTCGGCACCGCTCTCCCACACCGCCGCAAGGAACCGCTCCAGGCGGCGGGGGTTCAATTCGGGGAGAGCTCCGACCAGAAACGCGACGTCCAGATTCGCCGCGAGTACCTGCTCGACGTCCGCCTCGCCCGCAGCTTTGCGGACGAACGCCGTCCGACGTGGGAGAACGTGCTCGACCAGCGCGGTCCCGTCGCCCGCCGGAAGACGGAGCGCCACCCAGTCGCCCGTGACAGGCAACCCTCCGCGCGAGGCAGACCGCTGTAGGCGTCCACTCACTTCTGCGTCTCGCTCCTCGCCCGCGGTCCGGACGGCGTAGACGCCCCGGTGCTGGGCCAGAACGCGGGCGGGTGCGAGCTCGGGTTCGGCAAGCGCCCGCCAGTTCTCTTCGACTTCCTCGTTCCAGCCAAAAGGCTCGAGCGACACCGGTTTCCTCCTCGTGCTCAGGGGCGAGATCGGGCCGCACCCAGCGCGGCCGCACGACTTCGATCCGAGGCGTCTAGCCGCGAGGGGTCAAGCCGCGACGGAAGGCAGGGCGCAATGCAGTGGGCATCTCTCTGCCTCCTTTCGTCGCGGAACGGTGCGCTCAGAGCCTAGCCCCGCACCGGGACGGTGTCACGCACCGAAGCCGCCGAACACGGCGAACGGGTTGGCCGGAGCGACCTCCCAGACCATCTGGCCGCCGGGCTCGACTTCGATGCGCGCGCCTTCGGGTGCTTCGCGCTCGAGCCGCTTCGCAAGCTCCCGAGCCTGATCTTCGTTCTCGGCCCCGACGAGGAGGAACGTGTAGCGGCGGACGACGGGGACGCCCTCTCGCTCGAGCCGGTCGGCCAGCTCGACTGTCTCGCCGTGCGAGCCGAGCTCGACGCGCACCTCCCACTCGCCGTGCCCGCTTCGGCGCGAGTCCGCAGCTTCGCGCTCCTGCAATCGCTCGTGTTCGACCTGCCACTCGGCCTCCGTGCGGGGGAGCGGGACGGAAAGGTCTTCCCAGCGCTGCTCGACGGGATGCCAGCGCTCGAGCTCCACCTCGCCGGCGGCGGGATGGCCGAGGCGGGCGAGCACCATCCGCTCGACCTCGCGCGCCCGCTCCTCGGTATCGGCGTAGAGCAAGACCCGCGCGCCGTCCCGGCTCACGATCACGCGATCCCCTAACCGCTCGCGCTCGTCGCCCTCCACGCGCACGTCGACGAGCCACCCGGCCAGCTCGCGGGCCTCACCCTCGTCGCCGAGCACGACGGTCAGGCGCCAGTCGTCGCGCGTCATTGAATCGTCCTCAGGAGGCGGCGGCCCAGACGCTGCACCGGCGGCGGCAGGCGCTTCTGGCCTCCGAGCTTGCGCACGAGCTGCACGGAGCGCTTTACGCCCATGGCGTAGCGGTTGCGGACACGATCCGCCGCAGTGTTCTCGTCCACCTTGGTCGCGAGCGCCATCGTCGAGAAGACGAAGCGCCCGTCCTTGAAGCGGTGCGACTTGTACAGGAGCTCGTCAGCCACGCGACTGGGCCCCTCGAAGCCGGTCGTGTCGTGGAGGGCGACGACGCCACGGTCGACGACCTTGGGGACCCAGCGCTCGAAGTCCTGGCGCACGAGCTCGTACTGGTGGGCGCCGTCGATGAAGAGGAGCTCGATCGGCTCGTAGAACTCGGCAGCGAGTTCCTGCGAGCGGCCCTTGATCGGCGTCACGAGGTCGTCGATCCCAGCCGCCTCGACGTTTTGCTGCCAGTCGGGAAAGGTGCCGTCCGTGTGGCGGTCGACGGCGAAGATCTTGACCTCGTTCCCCGCCTTCGAGCCGAGGCCGAGGCAGGTCGTGGACTTGCCGCGCCACGAGCCGATCTCGACGATCACGCCGCGGCCCGTGCAGCCCCTGGCCAGCCTGTAGAGCGTCTCGCCCTCCTCGTAGGAGAGCCAGCCGGGCAGGTCGTCCAGGCGCTTCCGTAACTCGGGGATCGGGGCCATCGCGCGGCCATTCTAGGAACTACCAGGCCTCCAGTAGGAGATTGGCGACCTCGGCGGCGCTCGCCCGCCGCGGGTTGACACGCGCACCCGGGCGGGCGACGACCGCTTCTGCCACCTCTGCGAGCTCTTCCTCGGGTATGCCTAGGTCGCGGAGGCGCCGGAAGCCGCCGAGCCCGGCGAGCTCCTCGGCCTTCGCAGCGGGGTCGGTCGCACCCAGAGCCCCCGCCAGGCGGGCAAGCGCGGCAGACGCGGCCGGCTCGTTGAATCGAAGCGCCGGAGGGAGGCAAAGGGCATTCAGCGCGCCGTGCGGGACGCCGAAGCGCCCGCCGAGCGCCTGCGCCATCGCATGGGCGAGCCCGAGACCGGCGCCTGCCAGCGCTGCGCCCGCGTGCATCGCCCCTTCGAGAAGCTCCTTGCGCGCAGTCCGGTTTGCACCATCCTCGAGCACGAGCGGCAGCGCGCGGGAGACGGCCGCTGCACCTGCCAGGGCGTGCCGGTCGGCCTGGTCGTTTCTGCCCTCGACGTAGAGCGCCTCGGCGCAATGCGCGAGCGCGTTCAAGGCCGTTCCCGCCGTCTCCCCACGCGGGAGGGAGAGCGTCAGCTCCGGGGCGTAGACGATTCCCGCGAGGAGAGCACCACCACCGCCGCCTTTCATGCCCCGCACTTCGTCGCGGATGCCGAAAGAGGTCGTCCATTCGGCCCCGGAGTAGGTAGTCGGTACCGAGACGACGGCAAGCCCGGTGCGCGCGGAGACCGCCTTCGCCGTGTCGATCGCGCTTCCGCCCCCGACGGCGAGTAGCCCATCGTGACCCTCCGCAGCGCGTGCCGCTGCCTCCACGGTCTCGGTGGGGACGTGCGCGCGGACTCCGTCGAAGAGACCAGCCACGCCGAGCTCGAGCCCGGCCCAGCGTGGGGTCGTCACCGCGAGCGGCCGCTCGACGCCGGCTTCGGCGAGCACGCCGGGCAGCCTCTCGAGCCCCCAGCGGACGATCACGTCGTGCGCTCCCGCGCGAAGGCGAGGAACGCCTCGGCCGCCCGGGTGAGCACGCGGCCTCGGGGGCGGACGACGTAGATCTGGCGGGCCGGCTCGACTCCGGCGACCCGCGCCGTCTCGAGCGTCCCGGCCGCAAGCTCGGCCTCGATCGCCGTCCTCGAGATGAACGCGACTCCGTAGCCTGCGGCCACCGCGCTCTTCACAGACTCCTGGAGGCCCAGCTCGAGCCTCGGCTCGAGGTCGCGCAGACGGAGGCCCGCCCGGCGAAGCTCGTCCTCGATCACCTGGCGCACCCCCGCGCCCTCCTGCATCACGATCAGCTGCTCGCCGCGCAGCTCCTCGAGTGGGACGGCGCGCCCGGCGAACCCGTGGCCGGGTGGGACTGCCAGGGCGATCTCGTCGCGCGCGAGCGGCTCGAACTCGAGCGAGCGGTGGCGTCGAAGCGCTCCGACCACGCCAAGTTCGAGCTGGCGCTCCGCGACCTCGTCGATCACGGCCTGCGTGTCGGCGATCTTGAGCAAGATTCGCACGGCGGGGTGGTCGCGCCCGAACTCGCCGAGGAGAAGCGGCACGAGGTGCGCGCCCGGCCCGGTGGACGCCCCGATCGCAAGCCTGCCGCGTACCTCGCCAGAGCCGTCCTCGGCCAGCTCGGCGAGGAGCTGCTCTTCGGCAGCGAGCACCCGCTGCGCGTTTCGGTAGAGGCGCAACCCGGCCTCGGTCGGCTCGACGCGGCGTCCGGACCGGTCGAGGAGCTTCTGTCCGAGCCGCTCTTCGAGGGCCCGAATCTGAAGACTGACGGCAGGCTGAGTCACGCCGAGCCGCTCAGCCGCGTGGGAGAAGCTCCGCCGCTCCACGACCGCGCAAAAGGCCGCCAATTGACGCGTGTCCATAAGCATTCGGGGAGTTACGTACTTGCCGAACCCAAGTTCGGCTCCCTAGGCCTCCTTCCGATTGAAAGCTGGTACGAGGATGGCGAGTGAGACCGCGAGCCAGAGGCCGATGATTCCGGCGCCGATGTTCGCGCCCTCGGCGGCCGTATCGATGGTCACGACGGCGATCAGCATCCCGGCGATGGTGAGTGCACCAAAGGCCGAGGTCACCTGCCGCCACGGGCGAGGTAGCGCGAGACCCAGACCCTGGAGAACCAGCACGAGCGGGGCCGCAGGAAGCGCCAGGTAGTCGTACCAGGGGTCTATTTCTCGGCCCTCGCTGCCGCAAGCAGACCCATAAAGGAAGCTTATGCGAAAAATGTGTCAGGTATATGACTCCAAGGATTTACTACGGGTGGCGGAACCGTCGAGGGCTTGGTTCGGCGCATCTAGACTCCTGCGCGTGTCGCGGAACGGACAAGGCGTTGCGGTCGTCGTCGAGGTCGGCTGGGTCAACGGGCTCGGCGCGATTCGGTCGCTCGCGCGAAACGGCGTGCGGGTGCTCGCCGTCGACCACCGGCCCTGGGCGCTCGGGTTTCGCTCGCGCTACGCAGAGCCGGTGCTCGCTCCGGGCGTGCTGGAGGACGAGGAGGGCTTCATCGCCGCGCTCAGGCATCTCGGCGAGCGCTTCGACGAGCCCGTCCCGATCTTCCCGACACACGACGAGCACCTGAACGCCATGGCGCGCCACGCGGACGAGCTGCGCACCGCCTACCGCTTCCCGTTTCCGTCCTGGGAGGTGCTCGAGCGCGTTCAGAACAAGCGCTATCAACTCGAGCAGGCGGAGGCGGCTGGTCTCGCAATCCCTCGCACGATCCACCCCACGAGGGCCGAGGAGGCCCGCGCGGCCGGCGAGGAGCTCGGCTACCCCGTCTTCGTCAAGCCGGCCGAGCCCCTCGGGTTCAAGCGGCTCTACAACCGCCAGGCCTTCCGCTGCGAGACGCCGGCGGAGCTCGAGACCGCCTACGCGCGCATGGCCGACTTCGGACCGATGGTGCAGGAGTTCGTCCCGGGCGGCGACGAGGGTCTCTACACACTGGGCGCGTACATCGCCGAGGACGGCTCCGACCTCGCGGTCTTCTCGGGCCGCAAGCTTCGCCAGACGCTTCCGTTCATGGGGAGCTGCCGCGTCGGCGAGTCGCTCTGGGTGGACGAGATCGTCGACGAGGGCCTGCGCCTCCTCCACGCGCTCGACTTCCACGGGATCGCCCAGGTGGAGACGAAGCTCGATCCGCGTGACGGGCGCTTCAAGCTGATCGAGGTCAATCCGCGGCTCTGGCAGTGGCACGGGCTCGGCGCGGCCTGCGGCGTCGACTTCACCTGGGCCGCCTATTGCGACCTCGTGGGCAAGCGCCGCCCGCCCGCCCGCATGTCAGGCGACGGCAAGCGCTGGGCGATCGCCTTCATGCCGGGTCAGACGCACGCGCTCCAGCGACCCCCGTACACGGACGGCGTCTTCGCGCTCGACGACCCTGGCCCCTCGCTCGTCCAGGCCGGTCGGTTCGCCGGGCGTATCGCAAGCCGGCTCGGCGTCCAGACGCAGGTCGGCCGCCTGAGCCCGACGGGAAGCTGACTTCATGGCGAACGCGAAAGGCCTCATGAACAAGGTCAAGCCGCTCGTGCCCGCCGGCGTCAAGCGGCCGATCAAGCGCGTCATCCCCCGCCGCTACCACCGCCTCTTCGACCCCGACTGGCACCGGCGGACGATCGGGAACGTCCCGCGGTGGGAGCTCGTCGGCGACCTCCAGTTCGAGTACCTGAAGGAGCGCGGCCTCGAGCCCGAGCACTACTTGCTCGACGTCGGCTGCGGGCCGCTTCGCGGCGGGATCCGCTTTATCCAGTACCTCGAGACGGGCCACTACTACGGCGTCGAGAAGGACGCGGACGT